>JBEKJJ010000199.1:0-13819 GCA_050011295.1 Bryobacteraceae bacterium | reverse complement strand
GTAGTGGAAGCCGGCGGATTCGTGGCCGGCTGCGGCTTCACCTTCTTTTCCTTCTTTTTCTTTTTAGCCTTCGGATCGGCCGCCTGCGTACTAGCCGCGCTGGCGTTGGCGTCCGCAGGCTTGGCCGCTGCCGGCGCGTTCGGATCGCCCGGCTTTGCGTCACCCGGCTTGGCATCTTCCGGTTTCGCGCCCGCAGGCTGCCCCTCCGCTCCCGCTGCCGGCGGATTCGACCGTGCATCCGGCAGCTTGTCGAGCGCCGATGGATCGCCGCCAACCGCTGTCGCGGTTACTTCACCCGTGAACCCTGGTGTTCCCCGCGTCAACGGAACACTCACCGGAACCGTGCCGCGTAATGTGGTCATGGCCGGCTGGCCCGATTTTGCAGCTGTGCTCACATCCGGGCCGCGTTTTATTATGTTCATGGACCGCGAAACCACTCCGGGCTTGGTGCGGTTTTCGGCCTCCCATTTCATGCGGTTGTAAGCCACCGGATCGGCCTGCGGTATTGGCATCTCCAGCTCCGCCAGCCTTTTCTTAGCCGCATCGGCGTAACCGCTCAGCGGATAGTCCCGCACAATACGCGCGTACGCGTCGCCCGCATCCTTGCGAAACCGGGTTCCCATTCTGGTGTAGGAATCGCCCAGCTCCATGAGCGCAAGATCGGCTTTGCTGTAAAGCGGATATTGATCCACCAGACGGCTAAACCGATTCGCAGCGGACGGATTCGATCCCCGCCTATAGTAGAAATCCCCGACCAAATACTCGCCCTCGGCCAGACTCTCCTGAATGTTCCGCAGCAGTTGCTGAGCCTCAGGCACGAACTGGCTATTCGGGAATTGGACAACCAACTGCCGGCATTCGTCCTCGGCTCTGAGCGCCTGCACCGAGTCGCGATCCGATTTTTCCATTTGCTTGTAGTGAATCTGGCAGATCTTCTCCTGCGACTCTCCGGCTTCCGCCATAGTGGGATAGAACAAGATGAAGTCCTTATATTCGGCTTCGGCTTGCGCAAAGCCCTGCGTACCGCCCTCCCGGAACCAACTGTCCGCGATGGCCAGCTTGGCTTTCGCCATGAACTCGCTTTGGTCGTAAGTATTAATAAGAGTGTTTAACGTGATTCGGGCAACTTCGTAGCGGCTATGCTCGATGTCGTTGATAGCCCGGTCGTAGAGGACCTTGTCCGGCTGCTTGGTGTCCTTGGTGATCGGATTGTCGTACTTCTTGCGTTTGAAGCCACAACTGGAGGTAACCAGACCTCCGACCAATATTGCGAAAAAAATGTATCGAGACATAATATTCAACCTTACAAGTTTAACCTAACAAGCTTAAGCCTTCGCTTGTGGGGCAGGATGGCATCCTGCGCGCGGGTTGTTAACCCGCGCAGTTTGCCACAAGCCTAAACCAGTCCCCTACCTGCCAGCATCGCCTCGCGGGCCGTCCGTTCCAGCTGCCGGAAGGCGGCACCGGCATCCGGAGTGTGAAATACCGACGTCCCTGCTACCAACCAGTCACACCCGGCGCGCGCGATCTCAGCGGCGTTATCCAGCGCCACTCCTCCATCGATTTCAATGGCGAAATTCAGTCCTAACTCCTTGCGCTTCCACGCCAAAGCCTGAATCTTGCGCAGCGCGTTTGGAATGAAATGCTGCCCTCCAAAACCCGGATTCACGCTCATGATTAGCACGTGATCCACCAAATCAAGCACCTCGCTCAGGGCGGTTATAGGCGTGGACGGATTCAGTACCACCCCCGCCAGCGCACCCTCGCCCCGGATCATTCGCAGCGTACGATCCAGGTGGACGCAAGCTTCCTGATGCACCAGGACATGGTCGGCGCCGGCCTTGATGAAGTCAGGCGCGAAGCGGTCCGCTTCGCTAATCATCAGATGCACATCCAGCTTCAACCGTGTGACCTTGCGAATTGCCTCCAGCACCGGAATTCCGACAGCGAAGTTGGGGACGAAATGCCCATCCATGACATCCACATGCAGCATGGACGCACCGGCACCTTCGACCTTGGCGATCTCTTCGCCCAAATGCGCAAAATCCGCCGCGAGAAGGGATGGAAGGATTTCAACCATTGCGGACTATTCAAGATGTTAGCACAGCCACAAAAAAGCCATCTCCTGGGTCCACGCCCGGCAGCCGCTCAGTGATCTGCCAGTGCCCGGGAACAGCCTGCACCACCAGCCGGTTCTCTTCCTCTTCTAGCGAACAAGTGGCGTAGACCAGCCTGCCGCCGGGCTTCAAATATTGGATGGCGTTACGCAGCAAAGCCACCTGCTTGCGATGCAACTGCAGCAGATCCGAAGGTTCGAGGCGCCACTTGATCTCGGGATTTCGGCCCAGCGTTCCGGTCCCGGAGCAGGGCGCGTCCACCAGAATGCGATCGAACTGAGTGCGGAACGGCAGCCGCTCGGTTGCATCCAGCACCACCAGCGGGCAACCCAGCGCGCGCAGATCTTTCAAACGATGCCAGTGGATATCGCAGGCGATGGCCCGGACTCCATATTCGAGAGCTTGCGCGGTCTTGTTGCCGGGAGCTGCGCAAAGATCGAGAAAAGTCATTCCCGAATGAAGATCGAGGTGCGGCACTACGGACTGCGCCGAGATGTCCTGGATGCGTCCAGTGCTCGCCGTGTAGCTTTCCACCGGCTGCAGAAATGTCGTAGCGATCTTCTCGGTAGATTCAGCACCGAACTGGCGAGTCCATTTCTCAATCAACCAGCCCGGCACGGACAGCTCGGTGGCCTGGTCCGGCCACGCAAGAGGCTTTCTATCAACCTTGCGAAGCACTGCATTCACGAGGCCAGAGGCCGCTTGTTTCCGCGCGCGCTTAGCCAACTCCACGCTCTCGCTGACGGCTGCGTGAGGCGGAATGCGATCCAGATAGCGAAGCTGATAAATCCCCATGCGCAGGATCATCCGGATCTCAGGATCGGGAGGGCGCGGGACGAAGCAACCAATAAGATGATCGAGTTGCGCCTGATAGCGTAGACACCCGAAAACAATTTCAGAAGCGAGCCCAGCATCGCGCGGATCGAGCGCGGCCGTGTGCTTGAGCAGCAGATCGGAAGCATAGCCGCCTTGCGAGACTTTCTGCAGCACATCGAAGGCAACTTGGCGCGCGGGAGATACCAAATACCAGTTTAGTCGTAGGGCAGGATGTCATCCTGCGCGCGGTTGCCAACCGCGCTGTAAGCAATCGGCGCGCAGATTACCAACCTGCCCCACTCCCCTGTTGACAGACTAAAGGACGCTGTTATACACTCCTGTAGTCAGCCGAAAGGTAATTCCCAATGACCAAGGACAAAACCGACGTCCTCTACGGTTCGCTGGCCCTGATGGTGCTCCGCACTCTAGACACGCTCGGCCCTCAACACGGCTGGGGCATCGCGCGGCGCATTGAGCAAATCAGCGGCGACGCGCTGGAGCTGAACCAGGGATCGCTCTACCCCGCCCTCCTGCGCCTGCAGCAAATGGGTTGGATCACGTCGAAGTGGGGCGCATCCGACAACAACCGGCGCGCCAAGTTCTACGCGATCACGCGAGCCGGCCAGAAGCAGCTCGCCGCGGAAGCTGCGAATTGGGAGCGAATTGCCGGCATCCTGTCACGTTTCGCGAATCCGGCGAGGGAATCATCATGACAGCAATCCGTGTACTCTTCTCCCGGCTCGCGGGTCTTTTTGGAAAGCGAGACCTCGAACCCAATCTCGACGAGGAACTCGACTTTCATCTGCAAATGGAGATCGCCGAAAACATTCGCAAAGGAATGGCACCGGACCAGGCACGAACGGCCGCCCTCCGGCGCTTCGGCGGCGTGGCGCGCGTCAAAGAAACCTACCGCGAGACCCACTCCTTACCGGTGTTCCAAGTGCTGTGGCAGGATCTTCGCTACGGTTTTCGAGTGCTCCGCCGCAGCCCGGGCTTCTCCACTTTGGCCATTCTCTGCCTGACCCTGGGGATCGGCTCCAATGCCGCCGTGTTCACCTGGATCGAAGGTATCTTGCTGCGGCCCTTCCCGATGGTCGCGCACCAGGACCGGATGCTGGCCATCGCCGGATGGAACCGCGATGTCCCCGGAGACCCCGATGTCTCCTGGCCCGACTTCCAGGATTTCGAGAAAAACTGCACCCTCTTCGACGCCTTCATTGTGGACCGCATCACCGGCGTTACACTCGCCATCGGCGACAAAGCCGAAGTTGCCCGCGCCAGCATTGTGTCCGCGAATTATTTCGGCGCCCTCGGCGTCCGGCCCATTCTGGGGCGCGGCTTCGAACCCGAGGAAAATATCGGCCGCAACGCTCACCCCGTAACCGTCATCAGCTATCAGCTCTGGCAATCGCGCTACAAGAGCGATCCGGACATTATCGGCAAAACGCAAATGCTCAACGGCATGCCGCACACCATCATCGGCGTAGCGCCGGAAGGTTTTTATGGAACCTTCGTGGGCTGGGCTATGCAGTTCTGGGTTCCCTTGTCCATGCAGGAAAAATTCGACCCCGGCGGATACAAACTCGAAGATCGCGGCGAGACTTGGATTGAAGGCTTCGTGCGTCTCAAGCCCGGCGTCACATTGCAACAAGCCCAGGCGGAGATTTCGGCTGTAGCCAGGCGCCTCGAAACCGCTTATCCCGCCACCAACCGCAATCGCGGGGTCAATCTGTTCCCGCTGTGGCGCACCCCTTTCAACAACGCCCGCACTATGTTCCCAACGCTTGGCATCGCGCTGGCTGTAGTGATTTCCGTGCTCCTGATAGCCTGCGCGAACGTCGGCAATCTGCTGCTGGTCCGCGCCTTTGGCCGCCGGCACGAAATGACCATTCGCCTCGCGGTGGGCGCGGGGCGCAGCCGGATATTGAAGCAGCTTCTCACCGAAGGCATGATCCTCGCGACCATCGCCGCAGCCGGCGGATTCCTGCTGGCGTACTGGTGCCGCAACTTGTTCGTGCTGTTGCTGCCGGCGCGAGACGGTCAGAGGATGAATCTGCCGGGGGAAATCGATTGGCGCGTGCTGGCGCTGAGCACCGGCGTTTGCGTGATCGCAACATTGTTGTTCGGACTGGTTCCTGCCATGCAGACCAGCAAGATCGATCTCACTTCGGCGCTCAAGTCCGAAGCCGGTGGCGTGGTGGGTGGTGGACGCCGGCGTGGCCTAGTGCGATCGGGATTGGTCCTGGTGCAAGTAGCGCTCAGTTTCGTTTTGTTGGTTGGAGCGGGACTCTTGCTCCAGAGCCTGCGCGGAATTCAGAATATCAGTCCGGGCTTTTCCACCAAGACGCTGACGACCGGGGTCGATTTCAAAGTGGCAGGATACGATCGGCAGCGCTCTAACAATTTTCAAGATGCATTGATCGATCGGCTCCAATCGCTCGCCGGCGTGGAATCGGCTTCGATTGAGCGAACCACGCCGTTCGGCTATCGCAGCTATTCTTCTGCTCCCATCGCAGTGGAGGGCTATGAGACTGCCCCCGATCAGAAACTCATCGTGAACTACAACGAAGTTGGTCCCGGGTATCTCGCCACCATGGGCATTCCCCTGGTTTCCGGGCGTGAGTTCACGCGCGCGGATAATGAAACGTCTCAACCTGTCGCGATAGTGAATGATGTCATGGCAGCGCAATACTGGCACGGGCGCGATCCCGTCGGCAGCCGGCTTCAGGTGAAGGGAAAGTGGCTGCAGGTGGTG
Source organism: Bryobacteraceae bacterium (assembly GCA_050011295.1). GTDB lineage: Bacteria > Acidobacteriota > Terriglobia > Bryobacterales > Bryobacteraceae > Palsa-89. The sequence continues at coordinate 8,131 of JBEKJJ010000199.1, read as the reverse complement.
GGTGTCGCCAAAGTGTCGAAGTACGAGCGTTTGATGGAGACGCCCCAGCCGTTCTTTTTTGTGCCGACTCGCCAAAACTCCGCGGGATTGGGTTTGGTGATCCGTACGTCGCTTCCGCTGGCCGTAGTGGCGAAGGCATTGGCGCACGAAGTAAAAGCGCTCGATGAGAATCTGGCGCCCGGTGAAGTGATAACGATGCAAGAGCAGGTGGACCGGACCACTGCGGTGCAGCGGACAGCAGTAATGATGCTCGCCGTGTTTGGCGGATTGGCGTTGGCGCTGGCGGCCATCGGGCTTTACGGGGTGATGTCGTACACGGTTTCGCAAAGCACGCGCGAACTGGGATTGCGCATGGCGTTAGGCGCTGACGCGGGAAACCTGGTGCGCCTGATAATGTCAAATGGACTCGCCTTGACCGTGGCCGGCGTTGTAGCGGGCGCGGCAGCAGCCCTGGGATTGACGCGGTTGATGGGCACGCTTCTATATAAAGTGAGCCCGCGCGACCCTGCGGTGTTCGCCTCGGCGTTCCTGGTAATGATCATCGCCGCATCGGCCGCATGTTTCCTGCCGGCATGGCGCGCGACACGGACGGATCCAGTGCGCGCCTTGCGGGACTAGCATCACCTCGGAATCACCGGCAGCACCAGCGCCGACGGATGCCGCTCATCATGGTAAATCTTCTGACTCGCCTTGACCATCCGCGTCGACCCCAGAATCGGCTCTCCGGTATTCAAATTCCGATTAAACCTCGGAAAATTGCTGCTGGAAATATACAGCCGTATGCGATGCCCAGCCTTGAACACGTTGCTCGACGCCCACATATCGATGTTGTAGCGATAAATCTCGCCCGGCACGATCGCCTCGGCCTTCTCGGTGGAATTACGGTAGCGCGCGCGAACGATTCCGTCCGTCAGGAAGCGCGCGTATCCGGAAGGTTCCACATCCACAAGCAGCACGGTGAAATCGGTATCCACGGCCGAGCTCGCAGCCTCGATTTCAGCGTGTATCCAGCCGGTCACTTCCACATCGCGATCCAGCGCAGCCGTCGAAAAAATCAACACGTCCGGCCGGCCTTCGTTGGGCCGCTGATCCGCTGGCCCCGGCGGAATCCCGTCGCCGCAGCACAGCCGTCCACCGATAGTCGGCACTGGATTAGCCGGATCGTATTCGTAAGCGTCAGGACCATCGCCGCCGGGCGCAGACGCATTGAGCTCGTGCGAGGAATGCAAGTAATACTTGGTATACTGCGTCCGCGCCAGCGGAAACTCGCGCTCCTCGCGCCACTTGTTCTCGCCCATGACGAAAATGCGCACCGGCGCACCGGTTGCGTACTCGTTCTGGACGCCCTTCAAAGCGTAATCAAACCAACGCAGCGCCGTCCCTGTCATATCCAACACGGCGTCTTTTCCGAACGTCACGTCGCCCACTTTTCCTTCCGCCGACGTAGCGGCGTGCGCCCACGGACCCAGCAGCAATCGTTGATCCTCGCGCGCCAGCGAAAGCTTGTGCATCCCTTCATAGTTGCGAATGGATCCGCCCAGAAAAATATCGTGCCAGCCTCCGCCATGCAGCGCTTTCACTTTCATCTCCGGATAATGATCGGAGATTTTCCAGGGACGCCAGTAATCATCATTGCGCTCATGCGTCACCCAATCCTGAAAGTAGGGAGCGAGCCCCGCGGCAGGCGGAACATCGGTCATTCGATATGCTTCCACCGGAAGTGTCGAGGTCCATTCCTTGGGATGGAGCCTCGAATTCGCCTGCCGCGTAAGAGTATCGACAGTCAATCCCGACGACCACGAGCTGGCGAACCACTGCATCAGGCTGCCGCCCTGGTAGGTCCAGCCTTCGTAATATTCGGCGGCCGTGACGTAAGGAAAGATCGCTTCCAGGTGCGGAGGCTTGGCGATAGATGCGAGCATTTGCGTCGCGCCCACGTACGATCCTCCGAACATGCCGACGCGCCCGTTCGAATTGGGCAGAGCAGCAGCCCACTCTACGGAATCAAACCCATCCGCGCTCTCATAACGGAACGGATAGAACTCGCCTTCCGAAGCAAATCGCCCGCGCGTATCCTGAATGACGACGACATAGCCATGTGCGGCGAGTTCCGAAGCGGTGCTAGTGTCGCCGGCACGATTGTACGGCGTGCGCTCCAACAGCACCGGAAATTTGCCGGCATCGTCCGGCCGAAAAACATCAGCGCGTAGCGTGACGCCGTCGCGCATCTTGACCGGCACTCCGGTCCGGATCACGACGCGGTAGGGTTGCGCAAACAGGGGGATTGCGAAAAATAGGAGGGTGAAGCGCATAGACAATCAATTTTAGTCTAGTGCTGAAGGCGAGGCATTCAGGGCGCTACAACGGACAGGCCCTCAACGCCTACGTCGTAGGCGTGATTCGGCAATCACGGCTTCTAGTTCATCCACGGCGGAATGGCTCGGATGCGGCAGCGCCCGGATGGTCCGCAACAAAGCCTGAGGTGAGGCAGGCTCGTCCAGGAGATTTCGCAAACGCTCCAGGGCCACTTGCTCCACGCTCTTCTTCTGTGCCGCAGCTATCTCCTCCAAGCCGCGCGCAAGATCATCCGGGATTTGAATCATCATGTCGCACTATTGTCCCAATACAGCGGGCGGGTTGCATCCGCCCGGGTTGTCAATCGGCTCTGCGCAATGGTTCAGAATAGTTCCCACGCGCCTGATGCCTATCCTTTGAACGCATTCAACTTTCGAGGATTTACCAGCGGCCTACTCTACTTGAGAATTTCCGGAGCCTGCCGACACGTACCTTAAAGGACGGCTGATTTACAAGAAGTGACTGGGAACGTTGTGGCTTAATAATTATGCGATTCCTCGTTTCGCTTTCCAGCGTGGAGACCATAGCTAGACATGCTTGCGCCGTATGGACGGTGGCGCTTGTGCTCTTGAGCGCTCATTGCGCGATTGCATCGGACGACGAAGAGAAGACCTTTAGCATCACATCTGAGCCACCCGGCGCTCATGTTGTGCTAAACGGGCGCGACCGAGGCACAACACCCCTTGACATCAAGGTCGGCCATTGGGCATTCGACACCAGGAAAAGCACAGCATTCTCAAAGCACCTCTCCGAGCCCTGGACCTTGGAGATTTCAAAAGATGGCTATCGAACGGAGTCCATCGAAATAACGCGTGGGCCATTCTCATGGCAGAGCATGAATGGCCGACGTTCTTATCAGTATTGGGTGCTGAACTCGCCTTCCTACCATGTAAGACTCCGCCCAGCAACGCGGGCGCTCACAAACGATGACGTCGTCTCGCTCCTCAGAAGTGGAATCGGAGAAGATCTGATCGCCGAGAAGATTAGAACATCTTCCTGTGAGTTCAGAACGGACCCAGAAGATCTCAAGACGCTCCACGATGACGGCATATCAGACGCAATCATAGCCGCGATGATGCGTGCTGTCCCGGCAGAGCAAGGCGGCCCGCCCACGGCGATTCAGCCAGGCAAGAAATAGTTCGAAGGTCGCGGGGCCGGCCTATTCGATTCGCCGAGGAGTTTCCACTAATTCGTGGTCACTCAGCTTTTCGCGGATTTGTTGAACGGAGAGACCTGCGAACTCGCAACACCACGATTGAGGGGCGATCGTCTAGCACCGCCGGCGGGCGCGGCGCGGCGCGAACGATGTTTCTCAATAATTCCCGCCAGAGCGCGCAGAGCCTCGTTGGCTTCTCCCGAGCTCGGGAACGCGGCGGCGACATCCGGTTCAAGCACAACCACGGTACTTCCGGCAGCGTAGCGCGACGCGTACTTGTTCCGAGAAGCCCGGCTGAAATCATACTCAGGAAGAATCTCGTCGATGCCAGTCTGGCCGGCAGCATTACGTTTAGCGCGCGTTTTCTTCATAGTTCCTTTGCTCACTGCGTGTAGCGCGGCGCGCGCTGATGACGCGAATAGCCTCACCCCGATCAACGTACATCACTGCCAACAAACGTTGACTCTTCGAGTGTCCAAGCAACACGACCGTTCTTCCTGAAAGGAATGGCGCGGGTCGGCAACGATGCAGCCAAATGGATCGCCGAACGCGGCTGCCGCCTCCTCGAACGAGACTTTGTGCTTGGCGAGATTTGCCGCCGCTTTTATCGGGTCCCATTCGAACTCCAGCGCCAATCTTTATAATACTCTCCCTTCTGGCCGCACCAACCCTTTGACGGCCACCCGCACAATCGCCGACATCGATCTGTGACCCATTAGTCATCATGTACTAACTTTCCCGTCGGATAATCGTATGGGCATGAAAACGGGCCTACGCGTCAAAAGGCTCGCCTTCACTGCGGCTGCAAGCCTGATCTCAACACTCTGGCACGCGGATCTGCGTGCGGAACAGACACCGCGCAAAACCTGTTACCGCCCCTCCCCGGGAAGCGCTGTTCCAGAACCGGAAGACCTACGCAGCCAAAACGGCGAGCTAACAGTCGACCTCAGAATTCATAACTACATCGAAGCCGACGGCTCAGTTCAATACTGTTACACCACAGCCGACGGCAAGGAATCTCCCACTCTGCGCCTGAGTCCTGGCGATCTGCTCATCTTGAATTTGAAAAACGATTTGACGGATCCAGGCCCCGGAGCCGCCGCAGCCGCCCATCAGCATGCGCATGCCGATGCCAAAGAGACCGGAAACCCGTGCACCAGCGGCTTGATGTCAGCCACGTCAACCAATCTTCATTTCCATGGATTGACAATTCCCCCGGTCTGCCATCAAGACGATGTCATTCGAACATCCATCCAACCGGGCGATGCACCGTTCCAATATCGTTTCCGCATTCCGCCCAACGAGCCGCCCGGATTGTATTGGTACCACCCGCATATCCACGGGTTCAGCAAAGTCCAGGTGCTGGGTGGTGCGTCCGGCGCGCTCATAGTCGAAGGAATCGAGCGTGCCACCAACGAAGTTGCTGGATTACCGGAGCGCGTGCTAGTGATCCGCGATCGGGATTTGTTGAATCCCAATGCCCCGCCGTCCAAGTCGGAACCCGTATTGCCAAAAATGCTGATCGATCGCGACGGCGATGCCGCAAATAACGGTACCGGTTTCGGAAAGCCTGCCAAGGATCTCTCAATCAATTTTGTCCCCGTGCCCTATCCGGACTATCCGCCTGCCGTAATCGAAATGAAACCCGAGGAGCGGCAACTGTGGCGTGTGTTAAATGCCTCGGCTATTACCTACCTCAATCTGGAACTCCGGTTCAATCGGATCCCCCAGCCGCTCGGTCTGGTCGCTCTCGACGGCGTGCCTTTGAATCAGAACGGAAAAGCCGGCGATTCCGTCAGTTGGCAAACCCACCTGGGAGTTCCACCAGGCGCACGAGTGGAATTCATTGTGAAGGGGCCTGCTTTAGGCGTTACGGGATTTTTCGTCACCCGCAGCGTGGACACGGGACCAGGCGGCGAAAATGATCCTAACCGCGCGATTGCCACAGTCGTTGCTTCGGAACGTGCGCACGAGCCGCGCTCAAAATTGGCCGCATCTCCGCAACCGCTGCTTCCGCTCAGCGTGCCATGGCTGGGAGACGAAACGCCGGTGCGCACAAGGAAATTGTACTTCTCCGAGAAACCGCTGAAGCCCGACGATCCCAACAGCCCCATGGAGTTTTACATCACGGTGGACGGCCAAAAGCCCGTGGTGTTCGACATGAAATCCGGACTGCCGAATATCGTCGCCGAGCAGGGAACGGTGGAAGACTGGATCATCGAGAACCGCTCGAACGAACTGCACGCCTTCCACATCCATCAACTGCACTTCATGTTGCTCGATTACGTTGGAAGACACGTGAATGAGCCGTTTCTTCGGGACACCGTCAACGTTCCTTATTACAACGGCAGAGCGCTGGAATATCCAAGCGTAAAACTACGCATGGATTTTCGCGATCCGAACACAGTAGGCACGTTTCTATATCATTGCCATCTTTTGGAACACGAGGATGGCGGAATGATGGGGCTCATTCGTGTGGATGCCGGCGCCGCGCCAATTCCCAAGCCGGCAACTTCTTCGAAGTAACTCGATATTCATCGTTCCGATGTTCAATTGCAAAATTCGAAACGAATAATAGACAGACGTCGCTGTTCGTACACACTCACTACAGAAAAGGAAGCATGAATGCTTTTTGAAAGACCTTTACATGCCTCGCAGTTTTCGCGCTTTGGACTGGCGTCCCTAGCGTTGCTTACGGTTGCCACATCATTGTTCGCCCAACAAACCGGGGACAACAATACCACCACTCCCATCAAACACGTCATTGTGATCATCGGCGAAAACCGCAGCTTTGATCACGTCTTTGCGACTTACGTCCCCAAGGGCGATCAAACTGTCTGGAACCTGCTTTCAGAAGGGATCATCAATGCCGATGGCACTCCCGGGCCCAATTTCTCCAAGGCTGCGCAGCTCGCCGCTACGGATCAGGCGCCCGATACATTCCTGCTAAGCCCGGCCAAAACGCCGTTTCCGAGCCACATTCTGCCGGCGCCCCTGGCAGGTGGCCCGACTGACTCCTACGTCAAGAACGACAGCCTGACTCTCGCGCAGCAATCCGAACTCGGGTTGACAGCAAGTGGCTATCAATCCTTGATTTCCGGAGGTACTGGGTTAAAATCTCATACGCCCGACACGCGAATCACCAACGTCACTGCGCTGCCGGCAGGTCCCTTTCAATTAACCAACGGATCAACCTTTACTTACAACGCCTACGCCGCCAGTCCGGTTCATCGCTTCTACCAGATGTGGCAGCAGTTGGATTGCAGCGCGGATAAGGCCTACTTTGAGAATCCATCCGGTTGCGATGCCGCCTTGTTTCCCTGGGTAGAAGTCACGGTAGGCGCCGGCACTAATGGTACGGCGCAGCCCTCCGACTTCACTACGAACTATGCACCCAACGACGCCACAACAACAGGTGAAGGCTCCACTTCCATGGGATTCTACAATGTCCAGAATGGCGATGCTCCTTACTTCAAGATGCTGGCCGACAACTATGCCATGAGCGACAACTTCCACCAATCCGTCCTGGGCGGCACCGGCGCAAACCACATCATGCTGGGCCACGGCGATGCGATATGGTTCAGCGATGGCAATGGTAACGCAGCGGTTCCCCCGCACAACGTTCAAGTTGCAACAGGAACGCCAAACCAAGGCACGGTGGATGAAGTAGAAAATCCGAATCCGGCCCCCAACACCAACAACTGGTACACAGAGGATGGTTATGGAAATGGTTCCTTCGGTGCAGCCTCCTCAGGCGGTGGATCCTACACCAACTGCTCCGACACGACCCAACCCGGAGTCGCTCCGATTGTGAACTATCTTCAGTCTCTCGCCCGTCCCATCAATGCGAACTGCGAACAGGGCCACTATTACTTGTTGAACAACTACAATCCGGGCTACTTCGGAAACGGCAACAACGCGTATACGGACACCAACGCGAACAATACGGTGTTCACCATTCCACCTTCGTCAGTGCCGAGCATCGGTGACAAGCTCATCGCCGCCAACATCTCTTGGAAGTATTACGGCGACCAGTGGAATAACTACGTACCGGACCCCTATCAGCTTAACTATGCTGCGCAGGGCGCGAACAGCGACGAGTACTGCAACATTTGCAACCCATTCCAATACGACACCTCCATCATGGCCAACGCCGCTGTCCGCACCGCACATATCCAGGACCTGGCGAATCTCTACAGCGATATCCAGTTCGGATCGCTCCCGGCGGTTTCCTTCACCAAGCCTAGCGGTTTGGTGGACGGCCATCCATCGTCCTCAAAGCTGGACCTCTTCGAATCCTACTCGGCGAAGATTATCGAGGCACTCCAGGCCAACCCACTGCTCTGGAACGAGACCGCGGTCATCATCACCTTCGACGAAGGCGGCGGTTACTATGATTCCGGTTATGTTCAGCCGCTCGACTACTTCGGCGACGGCACCCGCATTCCGCTGTTGGTTGTATCTCCCTATACCAGACCCGGACACGTCGCGCATGACTATTCAGACCACGTTTCCATCCTCAAGTTCATCGAAAGGAACTGGAATGTGACTCCGGTGACTTCCCGCAGCCGTGACAATTACCCCAACCCGTCCACGGCAGCAGCCAACCCGTACGTGCCG
>JBEKJJ010000198.1:0-13834 GCA_050011295.1 Bryobacteraceae bacterium | reverse complement strand
CTCGCCGCAAAGAACGCGCAGGTGATCGATTTGCATGGGCGGACCGCGACTCCTGGTCTCATCGATTCGCACTGCCATTTTCAAGAGGCGGCGGTGCTCTACGACGTGGAGGTGAGCGACCCTTCCATCAAAACGATCGCCGATGTTGTGAAGCGCGTAGAGGCGAAGGTCGCCAGTCTGAAGCCCGGCCAGTGGGTGCGAGGCAGCGGTTGGGACGAGGGCAAATTCGCTGAGCTGCGCTACATTTATGCCTCCGACCTGGATAAGGTAGCGCCTGACAATCCGGTGTGGCTAGAACATACCACCGGACATTACGGGGTCGCGAATAGCGCTGCGATGAAGCTGGCGGGCATCACGCGGGAGACAAAGGACCCGCCCGCCGGAACCATCGATCGCGACGCCAATGGCCAACCCACCGGCGTTCTTAAAGAATCCGCGCAGGATCTGGTGCGGCATCTGATCCCTCCCTATACGCATGAGCAACAGCGCAACGGATTGCTTCGAATCATGGCGGATTTCAATAAAGAAGGTATGACCGCCGTCAAGAATCCCGGAATTGTGCCGGCCGATTGGGTTCTATACAATGAACTGCTGGACGAGAATAAGTTGAGCGTGCGGATTTTCGCGTTGTGGCTGGGTGGCACAACCGTTCAGTCCACGCGCGAGGCTCTAAGCCATATCGCTGTGCAGCCGAAACCCCCGGCATCGTTCGATGGCCTGCTGCTTTCCGGCGGCGTAAAGATATTCATGGATGGCAGCGGCGGCGGGCGCACGGCGTGGATGTATCAGGACTGGAACAAGAACTCCACCGGTAAGGACACTGGCAATGCCGGCTATCCAAACACAAATCCGGAAGTTTATCGTGAAATGGTTCGGATGATTCATAACGCAGGCGTTCACGTCAGCACGCATGCCATTGGCGACCGCGCCATCGATTGGGTGGTGGACACTTATGCCCAGGTGCTGCAGGAAAAACCGGTGAAGGGGCTGCGTCACGGAATCATTCACTGCAACACTCCCACCGATCACGCCATCGAAACGATGGCCCGTTTGCAGAAAGAGTACGATGCGGGATATCCGGAGCTGCAAGCCCCGTTCACATGGTGGATCGGCGACAATTATGCCGGCAATCTTGGTCCTGACCGGGCGCGGCGATTGATACCGCTGAAGACTTTCCTCGCGAAGGGGATTTTGTGGGGCGGGGGATCGGACTATCCAGTCACGCCTTATCCCGCGCGTTACGGAATCTGGGCGTCCATCGAGCGCAAGACGCTGAAAGGCGTTTACGGGGCGCAGCCGTTCGGGACCGCGGAGTCCGTGGATGTTCACGTCGCTCTTCGGTCGTATACGGCTTGGGCCGCGCGCCAGTTGTTTCTCGAAGACAAGGTTGGTTCCATCGAGCCTGGCAAGGATGCCGACATTGCGGTGTGGGATCGTGACCTCTACACAATGCCGTCCGATGAGATTCAAAACCTGAAATGCGAGATGACGCTGTTGCGCGGGCGCATTGTGCATAAGGCGGCCGGCACGCCGGTTACGGTGCAGTAGGTGAGCATGAAAAAGCTACAGATCCTGATTGGCGTTTCCATTTTGGCTAGTGCGGAACCGCCACCGAAGCCCGGCGACGTGACTCAGGCGAGAGTAATGGCGGAGGCGTCCACCGGGACGAATTGGCTGGTAGGTGGCCGCGATTTCAATGAGCAGCATTTCAGCCCGCTCACGCAAGTGACCGACCAGAATATCGGAAAGCTGGGGCTGGCATGGGCCACCGATATCGAGAGCCCGATGGGACTCGCGACAGAACCGATTGTCGTGGATGGCGTCATCTATCTGAGCTTGCCGCAATCGCGCGTTTACGCTGTGGATGCAGCTTCGGGAAAAGTGCTGTGGAGATTCGATCCAAAGGTGCGCTTGGATCGGATGCGGAATTCGTGGTCGGCGCGCTCGAATCGCGGCTTGGCGGTTTGGGCGGGCAAGGTGTACGTTGGCACTGGCGATTGCCGTCTGGTGGCTATTGCTGCTGCGTCGGGAGAAGAAGCCTGGGAGTCGCCAGTATGCGACGGAAACCAAACCGGAATCACGGGCGCGCCGCATGTTGCCAAGGGAAAGGTGTTCATCGGCTATAACGGCTCCGACATCGGCGTGCGCGGATCGGTGGTGGCCTTCGATGCAGAGACAGGCAAGCAGGCCTGGCGATTCTGGACGGTTCCCGGAAATCCAGCCCTTGGGTTCGAATCGAAAATACTCGAGCTGGCCGCGAAGACTTGGTCCGGCGACAAATGGTGGGAGGTGGGGGGCGGCGACGTGTGGGACCCGATCACGTATGACCCCGTCACTGGATTTTTGATTTTCGGAACGGCCGGCGCCACGCCCGAGGTTCTGTTCGGCGACAAGGCCGACATGAAAGTGGGTGGCGACCGGCTCTTTGCCGGATGCATCGTTGCGGTAGACGCGGATACCGGAGAATACCGTTGGCATTTCCAGACCAGTACGCGAAACTTCCACAACGAGAACATGCACATCCTGCTGGCCGATATCGATATCGGCGGTGAGAAACGACATGTCGTAATGACGGCGCCGAAGAACGGGTTCTTCTATGTGCTGGGCGCGCGCGACGGCAGCATCTGGGCAGGGAAGCCGATCGCTAAGGTGAGTTGGACGAACGCCGTTGACGTTATGCATGGGCGGCCTGCGGAAATCCCAGTGGCGGCGGACGGACATTTGCCACTGAGCGGCGGCCACAACTGGTGGCCCATGAGTTTCAGCCCTCTCACGGGTCTGGTTTATATCCCAATCCACGATGTGAAGGCGCACACGCTGGCTCCCAATGAATTTCCCGAAGAAGGAAAGCTTGTGGCGTGGGACCCGGTGAGTGAATCCGCGCGTTGGGTTGTGGAACAGCCCATTGCTACTAACAGCGGCGTTCTTTCCACTGCCGGGAATTTGGTTTTTCAAGGCGAAGGGACCGGCGAATTTGCGGCGTACACCGCGGATGGGGGAAGAAAACTCTGGTCCATCAGTACGGGTTCGGCTATCCATTCTGTGCCGGTGACGTTCACGGTGGAGGGTGAGCAGTACTTTCTGGTGCCAGTGGGCTGGGGATCGGCCTCGAGATTATTCGCTACAGGAAGCTCCATGGCAACTCCGCTAGCCAAGCGCGGACCAGCACGACTGCTGGCCTTTAAATTAGGCGCCACCACGCCTTTCCCCACTGTCGCGGCCAGGGTTCCACCGGTGCCGAGGCCTCCCGATCAGACCTTCAGCAAGGAAGTGATCAAAGCGGGTGAGGCTCTTTATTCGAAGCACATTTGCTTTGACTGCCACGCGCCGCACGCCGATGGAAGCGGCGCTTGGACCGAGGACGGCGCAATTCCCGATTTACGTTACATGCCCGCGGAATCGCATCGCCAATGGTACGAGATCGTTCTGGCCGGCAGCCATCGCAAATACGGGATGCCCGGTTTCGGCACGCCTCCGGGGTATCCGATTGTGAATCGGAAGATGAGCCGTGAGGAGGCCGATGCAATTCATGCATACATTATCGACCTGTCGTGGCAGGCGTACAACGAGGATCAGAAACGGTTACCTGCTAAATAAGGCATGTGGCGCACGCACTCCTGCGTGCAGCGTTCACACTCGTGTGAACGCCAGGTGTTCGCAAGAGTGCGAACACGGCACGCAAGGTGCGTGCGCCACAAGTTGCGGTTCACTGCGGCCTAGTGTTCGGGCAGCTTCTTGGTCCCTGCCAACTCTTGCGCGGTGTCGGAAATGTTGGCGGCCGCTAAATCGTCGAAGAATCCCCATTTCCCGTATTGTGACTTGAGATTGGGCAAAATGGTCTGGACAAGAGCATCGCCGGACTTGCCCTTGGCCTGCTGGCCACGAACGGCGGCGCGCAAATCCACGAGATATTTCTTGAACGTCGCGATGTCCGCTGCGTTCGCGACGCCACCATGGCCCGGAACCCAAGTGGACGCTCCGTAGTCAGTTTGCATCGCGTCCAACGTTTTGATCCAGGCTGGAGTGGAAGCGTCAATCAGGTTCGGAATGTGATCCTTCCATAGCAGGTCGCCGCAGAACACCACTTTCGCGTCAGGTACCGAAACAACGGAATCGCCACCGGTGTGACCGGGATAATATCGAACGTTCACATGACGCGATCCCAAATAAAGATCGACGCTGCTGTCGTAAACGATGTTAGGCAGAGCGATGGATTGAACGCGCGCCTTCTTTTCTGGCGTCACCGGAGGGTCAATCATCTTGATATTTTCGGTGCGTATCCAGGGGCGTGCGTTCTTGTGCGAAATGATCACCGCGCCCGCGGCGGCAAATACGTCGTTGCCGTTTACGTGGTCCAGATGGTAATGCGTGTTGACCACGAAGCGTATCGGCAGGTTCGTGATTTTTCGAATGGCGGCCAGCAGGTCCGCCGCCGGCTCCGGATCTTGAAACGTATCGATCACCACTACACCGTCGTCGCCCACCACGAATCCCGCGTTACCGCCGGCCTTCCCTTCGTCATTCACGATCGCGGCCCACACGCCGTCGCCGATCTTTTGCAATACAAAATCGCTCGGCGCCGCACTCGTGCGCGAACAGGCCATGATTCCGAGCAAGAGCAATGCAATCCAACGGCATGCCATCACGACAGGCTATCATGCTTTTCATATGACGACTTCGGCCAGCCGCGACATTCATTCGATTCACCCCTACACGAATCTCAAGTTGCACGAGACGCAAGGGCCGCTCGTGATCACCGAGGGCGACGGCGTTTTCGTCCGCGACGAGAATGGCAAAACCTATCTCGAAGCTCTTTCCGGGCTGTGGTGCGTCAGCCTGGGCTTTTCCGAGCGGCGTCTGGCGGAAGCCGCGTACCGCCAGATGCTCAAGCTGCCCTACTATCACACCTTCGCCCACAAAGCGCACGATGTCGGCATCGAGCTGGCTGAGAAGCTGCTGAGCATCGCCCCCGTTCCCATGTCGAAAGTATTTTTCGTGAACTCGGGATCAGAAGCCAACGACACCGTAGTCAAACTGGTCTGGTATTACAACAATGCACTAGGACGGCCGGCGAAGAAGAAAATTATCAGCCGTACTAAGGCGTATCACGGCGTGACCGTAGCCAGCGCAAGCCTCACCGGATTGGCGAACAACCACCGCGATTTCGATTTGCCGATCGCTAATATTCTGCATGTGGAGTGCCCGCATTGGTATCGATTTGGACAGCCAGGTGAAAGCGAGGAGGCCTTCGCGACGCGGATGGCCAATTCCTTAGAGCAGCGCATCCTGAGCGAGGGTCCCGACACGGTTGCAGCCATGATCGTGGAACCGATTATGGGCGCAGGTGGCGTGCTGCTTCCGCCCGCGACGTATTTCGAGAAGATCCAGGCGGTGCTCAAGAAATATGACGTGATGCTGATCGCCGACGAAGTGATCTGCGGCTTCGGACGAACGGGCAATATGTGGGGCACTGAGACCTATGGGTTGAGGCCGGACATGATTACCTGCGCCAAAGCCCTCTCATCGGGCTATCTGCCGATCGGGGCCGTGATGGTGTCAGAAGAAATCTACGGCGCGCTCAGCCGCCAGTCCGAAAAGATCGGTGTCTTCAGTCACGGGTTCACGTATAGCGGGCATCCTGTGACTTCTGCGGTGGCGCTCGAAACGCTAAAGATCTACGAGGAGCGGGACCTGGTCGCGCACGTACGCAAGATGGCGCCGCGGATGCAAGCCAGCCTTCAACACTTCGCGGACCATCCGCTGGTGGGCGAAGCTCGCGGGATCGGATTGATCGGAGCTCTCGAGTTGGTGGCCGATAAAACTAGCAAGGCTTCTTTCGATCCCAAAGCCAACGTGGGCGGGTTCTTGGCCAGCCGTGCCCATCACCACGGCATCATCATTCGCTCTCTGGGGGACAACATCGCGTTTTCTCCGCCGCTCATTATCAATGAGGCGGAAATCGATCTGATGTTCGAACGGTTCGAGCGCGCCCTTGACGACACGCTCGAGATGGTGCGCGAACGCGGGTTGATCGGTTAAAACACGATACGGCCGGTTAACTGAATCTGCCGTGGCCCTCCAGCCTCGGCGGATTGCATAGCCGTGATCGCACCAAATGCAGGAACGTCAACGTTCAAGTTGGCGGGAGGCTGATAGTTCGGGTGATTGGTCAGGTTTGCAACTTGCGCACCAATTTCCATGCGAGCTCGCTCGGTGATTTTGAAGCGTTTAATCAGAGACGAAGAGAGAACCTTCTGACCAGGCCCCGTCACGTCGCCTTGGCTAGCGTCCCCGAAGCGGCCAATATTGTTGCCCGGGTCAGCAAAAGCGGCTGGATTGATCCACTGTGCGATGGACTGGCCAGCGTAGGGGTTCACGCCAGGAACGGTGTCGGCACGACCGCCATTTCCAAAATTACAGGGGCAGAAATTATAGCCGGTACCTGAGGGATCCGAACTTGTTGTCACGGTTAGAAATGGCCCGGTCTGGAGAAGAAGGATGCCGCTCAATTCCCATCCCCCGAACAACGCGTCCACAAAACGATTCGCGTTATTCAGGAATTTCCGGCCCTTGCCGAACGGCAACTCGTACAGGAAGGTGGCCAGGAAACGTTGCCTGCGAGTGAAGCCGGTATTGCCGTAGTCGAGTCCGGGCTGTTGAGGATCACTGAGCAAACCGCCTCCGAATTCGTTGACGGTGGTCTGGGCGCTAGCACCTGTACCAGTTCCATTAATATTGGTAAGGTTCTTCGAAAACGCGTAGCTAACCTCCAGTTGAAGGCTGCTGCTATGCTTCCGGAGCGAAACGGTTCCGGAATTGAAGTTGGTGAAACCCAGATTGGTCTGGTAGGAAATCGCATACATCTGCGGGAACGGAGCGCTCGACGCCAGAGTGTTGTAACCCACCGTGTTGGGGGGAATTTGGTTCAGGTTTATATCCGTGGGAAGGTTGGTTCCATGATTGCCATCGTAGGCCAGACGCAGCCCATACCCCTTACCCAGGTCTCGCTCTACGGTGAGGTCCCATTCCTGAACCACGGGATCCTTGTAGTGAATGTCTGTCGCTAAATCGAACCACTGCGTCCCAGGTAGAGCGATGTTCGACGGGAAGGAATAGGGCTCTTTGAGCGTGGGCAGGCCGTTACTGCCGATCGAGTTTGAAAATCCTCCGACGTCACTGGCCTCAACCGACCAACCGTCGATTGCCGAAAGAGAAAGTGGCGCTTCGATAAATCGTCCATATCCTCCCCGAAGCACGGTCTTGTTGTCGAAAATACGCCAGGCGAATCCAATTCGAGGAGCGAAGTCCGTTTTCGAGGAATTACGCAAGCCCACTGGGATCCCTGCTTGAGCAGCCGTCAGGATGGGTGTGGGTGCGATGGACTGAGCGAACCCTGGATTGACCAGCCCAAGAGACGCCTGTATGGGAACGATCACCGCGCCATGAACAACCACGCCGTTTTGGACGCTGTTGTAGTCCGGATCGAAATTAGCGAGATTGTTGTTGTAGTCCCGGAAGACGGGATGGTATTCGTATCGCAGGCCATAGTTCAGAGTGAACGACGGTGAAACCTTAAAATCGTCCTGCACGAAAAATGCGTAGTGATTGGCCCACGAGTTGGTGGTCGGGTTAAGAACTGTGGAGACGACCGTAGAATCGGGGTAGCCAAGCAGCATGCCCGCAATCGGCGCCGCGGTCCCGGTGCCCAGCCAGGGGACTCCGGCTGCGGTGGCCGTTTCACCGTTGAAACTATATTGTCCCAGACGATAGTTTAGAAACACGTTAGTGAAAAGCGCGGTGAGATGACGAAAATCTCCGCCCGTTTTTATCGTGTGTTTCCCCTTGGTGTACGTGAGAGTATCGGAAAACTGCACGGTGCCCTGCTCCGGGTTAATGTCGGCGTTGGGTGAGGGAACGCCCATGAAACCGGTCAAGAATATATTCGGAATAGTTTGGATCGAGGGAAGAGCTTCGGGGAAGCCGTTGGGCGGGCCGGTTAATCCCAGTTCATTCGCGACCGCCTGAGTCTGGAGAGAGAAGGTTGTGTTGGTGCGAGACCTGGTGAACCCACCGCGAGCCTCGTTGACGAGACTCGACGAGACAATCCAGTTATAGCCGACGGTTAGCGCGTTGTCGATTTCAGGCTGAGAGGTTTCCCCGACTAATGGGGAAGCCGGGCTCCCATTGCCTCCAGGGGCGTTGGTCACGCGCCGGTTTTTATAAGTATATCGAGCAAACAGCATGTGCTTGGCGCTGATAAGTTCGTCGATCCGCCCATCAAATTGGGCGCTCAG
The DNA here is from genome assembly GCA_050011295.1 of Bryobacteraceae bacterium. Taxonomy (GTDB): domain Bacteria; phylum Acidobacteriota; class Terriglobia; order Bryobacterales; family Bryobacteraceae; genus Palsa-89. Next base: position 5,540 of record JBEKJJ010000198.1, on the reverse strand, counting down.
GATCGGAATCTGATAAGTCGCGAGGTAGTTGTTGGCCACGGCGCCGGGGGGCCCGTAGTTCGGCAGCGGATAGAAAGCATTCAACGCCGCCAGTGCCCAGGGATTGAGCAGGCTCTTGGGAATAATATTCCCGGGATAGCCGGTCAATGCGTTAGCGCTTCCGCCGTTTTCGGCCAGCAGATACTCTGAGAGATCGCCGGTTCGCATAGCCGCCGTGGGCGTGCTCAAGATCGCGGTCAGTCCCTTCGGGAGGGAAAGCCTTTCAAAACTTCCGAAAAAGAAAGTCTTGTCATGCCCGTTGTATATCTTCGGGAGCACAACCGGGCCGCCGAGGTAGAGACCGTAGTCATTCAGCTTAATGATTGGAGTGGTATGGGCGAATGTGTCCGCGGCATTGAAGTCGTTGTTTTGAAGATTCTCGAATGCGCCCCCATGCAAAGTATTCGTTCCCGACTTGGAAACGGTGGTTACGTCGGCCACCCCGCCATACTCGGCCGGATTCAGATTTTCGCTGATTCGAATCTCTTCGATCGCATTGAAGGAAGGGAACAGCTCCGTGAGCGGCCCGGCTGTTGCGCCTGGTCCTACTGAGCTGATTCCGTCGATACTGAAAGAGAGCTGCGAGGTGGTAGCTCCGGCGACGGTAATGTTGTTGTTGCTGTCGATTTGAACGCCTGGTTGCGCCGTGAGGGTGGAGAAAGCGCTAGTGGAACCAGTGGAACGGCTGCCGATCGCAACCGGAAGATTCGTTAACTCCAGACTCCCCTTGGTATAGGCGACGCTGGAGGTCTCAGTTTGCAGGACGGACGCGGCCTCTACGGTAACGACGGTCGCTTGGCTTGCAACTTTCAAGTCCGCGTCGAAGCGCTTGGTGTCGCGCGCGCTCATATCGATGGAAGTGAATTCAACCGTCTCAAAGCCTGGAGCCGTCACTTTGACCTGGTACGTTCCGGTATCCACGTTGACGAATTGATACCCACCGGCATCGTTCGTGGACGCCTTTCGGACCGCGTTGGTCCCAACGTTGAGAAGTTCGACGGAGGCCTTCGGAACAGCGCTGCCCGACGGATCCTTCACGGTTCCGAGTATCGTGCCGTAGGTTGACTGCGCGTAAACCAGGGAGTTCAGCGTGAGTACACAAAAAACCGCGGCGACAACGCTGAACACAAATCGAGCGACGCGACCCTCGTTGCGAGAGTAAAAAGACATAACGGCCCCTCCTTGCGAATTGTTTTATTGCGCTTGCAAAAACGGTTGGAAATCGCAGACTGTTAGCGTATGCCCCGCGACCCCTTCCCCATTCAACAAAGAATTAGAACCAACGTGGGTCAAAAGAAAAGTAGAGTTAGTGTAACCAACTAGCAACACACTGTCAATGGGGAATTTCGCGCACCGGAACCCCTGCCGATTGAACGTTTGCGCTGGACCGCACGGCGAAACCGGGCTATACTCGCCTTCATGAGGTGTGCCATGCTCACTCGAACTGCCGTTGCACTGGCTTTTGCGATCCTGCCTGCCTGGTGTGGTGATTGGAGCCCCAAGCTAGCCGAACAGTATCTGGAGTCGCGTCAACAGGCGTGGGTAGCCTGGCCGACGGCGATGGCGTCGGGTGTCGCTTGCGTTTCGTGCCATACGGGCCTGCCTTACTTGCTGGCGCGGCCTGCATTGCGGCGCACACTCGGCGAAAGTGGCCCTTCGCTCTACGAAGGTGTGCTGGTAGCCAGCATGCGCGCCACTGTGATTAGGACGGATGCGAACGATCTGTTTCATGGACTGAAAGGGCCGATCGTCGATCAAGTGTACGGCGCGCAGGTGGTGCTCTCGGCGCTGGTGCTCGCCATGGACGACGCGCAGCGCGGCCGCATGAGCCCGGAAGCCGAAACGTCGTTCAAGCGCATGTGGTCCCTGCAGGTTCACGACGGCGACGATAAGGGCGCCTGGCAGTGGTCGGATTTCGATCTGGATCCCTGGGAGACCAAAGACGCGGTGTATTATGGCGCGGCACTGGGCGCGCTGGCAACGGGTATTGCGCCGGACGGCTATCAGGCGCGGCCCGAGATTCGCGAAAATATCGCCGCAATGAAGGCCTACTTGCACAATGGCCTGAAGAACCAGCCACTGCACAATCGCCTGTTCCTCCTGATGGCGTCAGCGAAAATGCGCGACCTGCTGCCGGAGGCGGATAAGCAGGCGATTCTGGATGAGGTGTGGAAGAAGCAGCAGGCGGATGGCGGTTGGACGCTCGAATCGTTGGGCCAGTGGAAAAAGCGCGACCAAGCCCCCCGCGCCAGTGGTTCCAACAGCTACGCCACGGCAGTGGTTGCCTACGCAGTGGAGCAAGTGGGCGCTGGGCATTCCGAAGCTGCGTTGGCGCGAGGCTTGGCGTGGCTGAAGACGCATCAGGACCCGGCGTCCGGCCGTTGGTCCGCGGATTCGATGAACCATCCGCATGACTCTGGATCGATGCCGGCGCTGTTCATGAGCGACGCGGCCACGGGCTATGCCACTGCGGCCCTGCTGGCGTCCGAGCGGTCCGTGCCTCATCAGCATGGACGGCCAACGGCCAAGGTCAGCGAAGTGCGTGCAGCTCGAAATCCTTAAGCTGGTAACGGAACTCTCCGTGGGATTTAAGACGGGTGTCGCACCAGTCGATCCCTTGCTGGATTGAGTCCAATTCCGTGCGCCACCACGGTCCATTACCGCTTGATGTGTAAAACTCGCGGCAGAGCGCGAGATGCCGCCTGAACCCTGCAGTCAGTCGCGCTTGGTAATGCGCCAGAATGCCGTCGACCGGCCCGTCGTTGGCCACTGCGCGAATTACTGCCGAGGCCAGGATCGCCTCGCGAACGGCGTGCGCGGTCCCATCGCCGCAGAGTGGATCGAATGCCATGGCCGCGGTACCGCAGGCTAGCCAACGATCGCCCGAAAGAGGCGAGACTATTCTCGGATAGGCTGGAAACTGGCCGGCGCTAGTCTGGGCTTCTGCAATCTGCTCCTGAATTATGCCACTCTCTGACAAGAGCGCGGCCGGTGTGCTGCCTACGGCGAGTAGCCAAGCAGATCCAGGGGCGTTTGGGATCACGAACAGCCACCCGTTTTCGAGCGATTCTATCCAGCAAGTTTCGGCCGCCGAGGCGTCCTTCAGTCTGACCGCGATCGCGGATGCCATGCGCGAGCCGAATGGATGCTCCTCGGCGGGAGCTGGGAGCGGACGCGAGGCGAAGATGGTCCAAGCCGGTGCGGAATCTGAAGGCGTCAGACTCGGCAATAGTTCCTTGAGCAGGATCGCTTCGGAAACAACTACCGCGGAATGATCCAGCGCGAGCGGCGTTGAATCCGGCCCCCACGCCACCATTCGCCTCCGGATGTGAGGCGCATCACGAAACAGATCGGCGCGGTCGAAGATGTCCCGGATCAATGCGAGCGCGTGATCGCTCAGCATGATCGCCGGAAGTCGGGGGCGATCTACCGGCTCAAGCGTCACTTCATGGCCAGCTTTAGAGAGCAGGTAGGCGCAACAATAAGCGGCGACACCGTCTCCTCGGATGATTATTCGGGTGACACCGCTCGTGGTGGCGCTCCGTTGAAGGCGGGCCGTGGCGCACGCACTCTTGCGTGCCGCATCGACACTCGTGTCGATGTCCGCCCAACGCCGAGACGAGTCTCGGCGCAGCACGCAAGAGTGCGTGCGCCACGGCGTCTACATGACCTTTGGTGGGCCAGCGGGCCCATGGGCACTCCCTTCCGGTCGCGGCTCGGTAACGACAACTCAAACGCATCTTTCCGAGCCGCGACCGGAAGGGAGCGTAACACCTGCTACGGCGTAACCACGATGCCCGCGTACGTCACGTCCACGTTCAGATTCCAGGTTTTCTCGTACTTCAACGTCGCCGCATCGTACACCTCGATATCAAACCCGGCGCCGTAAATGTACAGTTTCTTTCCGTCCGTCGAGATACCGAGGGTGAAGCGGGTCCGGCAAGGAACCTCCGCCGTCTGGGTGATTTTATCCGTGCTCAGATCAAACGCCCAAAACTCGCAGCGTTTGTTTCCATGCACCCCGTTGGCAACCACCGTATAAGCCCACTTCTTGTCGGGCGTCATTTGCAGGCCGGCGATGCCGCCCGGGACAGGGCCGATCGGATTGAAGTCCATTTGCCGGGTGTTCAAATTGAAGCGCGCGAGGCCGAACACTTTGCTGTGAACCACGGGATCTTCCGAGTTGAAGATGGCAATATGTTGCCCAGGTTCGTTGATCAGATCGAGATCGCCGCCGAAGTGAACGTGCTCCATGCCGGGAAAGTTAGGCTTCGCGAGTTCGATTTTGTCTACGATCTTGAAGTCGTCGGCTTGGAGTACGGTAATATGCTCGCCGAACTGATATAACAGTTTCCCGTCCGGGGAAACTTCAATGGCCGCGCGTCCGTAGTCAATATCGTTGTCGCTTTGCTCCTCCTTGCCCACCTCGGCCGTTTTGACGATCTTCTGCTGTTCGAGATCGATGACGGTGTATTTCGGCTTCCCGACCTCGTAGTGATCGGAGAACTTTTCAATCTCCTTGCTCACCGTGTAGAACAGCTTGCCCTGCGGATCGGGAGTGCCGTCCCAGAAGCGAAATTGCTTGGTGGGAGTATTGAGCACAAAGTGATTGATGACCTTGTGCGTGGCGACGTCGATCACTTCAATGCCGTTGTGATCGATGGTGCCGACATAGATCCGTTTGCGATCCGGCGACAGGCGGATCGACATCGGAGTGCCCGTTACCAGCGGAATGCGGTCAACAATTTCGCCCTTGGCTTCGTCGAAAACCAGGACCGAGGCCGGATAGGCCGGCAGATAAAGCGTGCCCGCGCTCACAAGGGTTGCGGCAGCGGCGATTAACGGAAGTAGTCTCTTCATGGTCTATGGGAAAACTAGATCCAGATTGCGCCAGTCTTTGGTGGCCGACGCGCATTTGCTGGTCCAGTCCGGAGAGTTGTTGAGATGGTCCGGCACTTGCGCCGGCCAGTAACAACTCACAAAGCAGTCGTAGATATCGCGCTCCACAGGTTGGCAAAGTCCCGCTGTGCCGCCGGCGGCGTCCACTTCCCAGCCTGGTGTGAACATCAGCGAGCAGGCCATGGGGACGTGGGGACGCGGCTGCGCGGGAGGACTCTGCAGCGCGACTACATCGTCATCCTTGCGCGAAACGACGTAGTTGTCGATACGTGCCGCTTTCTTATTCAAGGGGCGCATGTGTCTCATGAGGATGCTTTCCTTTCAGCGAACTGTTCGAGAAAGCCCGGATTTCTGGCGGCGATGGCGCCGTAGATTTCCAGGCAAGTGTTGGTCCAGTCCCGGATCCAATCGCAATAGTGAAGATTAGGATGGCCGGTATCTCCGTAACGGACGAATGCTTCGTGATGGCACCCGCCGGCGCAAAGCGGGCGCGCCCAGCAGGTGTGGCAATCGTATTTAGAATCGATGTGGCCGCGCTTTAGAAAATCGGCCTGCTTCTCGCGATTGATGCCGGTTGAAATGTGTCCGAGCGCGTGTACGTC
>JBEKJJ010000197.1:0-16996 GCA_050011295.1 Bryobacteraceae bacterium | reverse complement strand
GGCTTGCTGCTGCGCGGCATTGAAAAAGATGACGTAGAGCGCGGGCAGGTGATTGCGAAGCCTGGATCGATCACGCCGCACAAGAAGTTCCGGGGCGAGATTTACGTATTGAGCAAGGATGAAGGCGGGCGGCACACGCCGTTCTTCAAAGGATACCGGCCACAGTTCTATTTCCGGACGACGGACGTGACTGGCGTGACGGAGCTGCCGGCAGGTACCGAGATGGTGATGCCGGGCGACAACGTGAGTCTGATTGTGGAGTTGATCACGCCGGTGGCTATGGATAAAGGGCTGCGGTTTGCCATTCGAGAAGGTGGAAGAACGGTTGGCGCTGGAACGGTTACAGAGATTGTTGAGTAGGGAAGAATTCAAGAATCCACGAATTCAGGAAGCCAAGGAAGATGGTGGCGGCGTTGCGCCGCGTTCCTTCTTCTGAATTCTGACTACTGGATTCTGAGCGACTGAAAGGGAGCGAAATTGAGTTTACGAGAACGCATCCGCATCCGCCTCAAGGCGTACGATCATCGGATCCTCGACCAATCGACGACGGAGATCGTCGATACGGCCAAGAGGACCGGGGCACAGGTGGCGGGACCGATTCCGCTGCCGACTATCAAGAACCGCTATACGGTGTTGCGGTCGCCACACGTAGACAAGAAATCGCGCGAGCAGTTTGAGATCCGGACGCACAAGCGGCTACTGGACATTCTGGAGCCGACGCAGGATACGGTGGATGCGCTGATGAAGTTGGATCTGCCGGCGGGTGTGGATGTGGAGATCAAGGCGTTTGGGAAGGGAAAGTGAGAAGTCAGAATTCAGAATTCAGAATCCAGAAGAAGGAACCCGGCGCAAACCGCCGGAGCCATCCTTCTGACTACTGGCTTCTGGCTCCTGGATTCTGTCTTTCCCAGAGGAGTTTATGAGCCCAGGAATATTAGGCAAGAAGATCGGAATGTCCCAGGTGTTCCGTCCGGACGGGCAGGTTGTGCCGGTTACGTTGTTGAAGGCCGGCCCGTGCGTGGTGGTGCAGCGCAAGACGCCGACTAGCGACGGTTATGACGCGGTGCAGCTTGGGTTCGTGGAGTTTGCAAAAGCTTCGCGCGCTACCAAGCCCATGGCGGGACATTTGAAGAAAGCCGGCGCGGACGGAGTGAAGTACCTGCGCGAAATTAAGATGCGGCCCGGTGACGATGATCTGAAACAGGGCGACCGCGTTCTGGTGGATCAATTCAAGCCCGCGGATAAAGTGGATGTCATCGGCGTCAGCAAAGGGCGCGGGTTTACTGGCCTGGTGAAGCGGCATCATTTCAAGGGCGGTCCGGAATCGCATGGATCGATGTTCCATCGAGCGCCTGGATCGATTGGCGCTTCCAGTTTTCCGTCGCGCGTATTTCCAGGGACTCGCATGGCTGGGCACAGCGGCTCGCAGAATGTGACCGTGCGGAATCTGGAAGTGGTGGATGTGGTGGCTGAGGATAACGTGCTGGTGGTGAAAGGCGCGGTTCCCGGTCCTAATGGCGGGTATGTGCTGGTGAGAAGGGCGAAGAGGTAACCAACCATGCCGAGTGTGGATGTTGTCGATTTAAATAACCAGGTGGTCAGTTCGCTGGAGCTGGCCGATGAAGTTTTCAACGCGCCGGTGAATGAGCATCTGCTGTACGAAGCGGTCCGGCATTCCCAGGCTGTGCGGCGTGGTGGGAACGCGAAGACCAAGACGCGGCACGAAGTTTCCGGATCCGGCAAAAAGCTGTGGCGGCAAAAGGGCACGGGACGGGCGCGCATGGGTTCCATACGGTCGCCCTTGTGGCGGCATGGCGGGACCACGCATGGTCCGCAACCGCGCGATTACAGCTACAAGCTGCCGCGCAAGATGCTGCTGGGCGCGCTGAGATCGGCGCTGTCGGCGAAGCTGCGGGACGGCGAGTTGAAGATCGTGCAGGAATTTTCGCTTCCGGATCACAAGGCCAAGGGCATGCGCGCGGTGCTGGCGCAGCTCGAGGTGGCCAACAAAGTTCTGGTTGTGGAGAACGGCGAGAATCGCAACCTGTCGCTGGGCACGCGGAATCTGGAAGGCGTGACGCTGGTGGAGAGCAAGGACGTCAGCGTCTATCTGCTGCTGGGTCACAACCAGGTTCTGCTGTCTGAAACCGCCGCGAAGAAACTGTCGGAGGCGCTGGCGAAATGACCATCTACGAAGTGATTAAGAGACCGGTGGTGACTGAAAAAGGCGTCACGAAAAAAGAAAACGAGCGTACGCTGTGCTTCGAAGTGGCGCAGGACGCGAATAAGGTAATGGTGAAAGCGGCGGTGGAGAAGTTGTTCAAGGTGAAGGTGGACGGCGTTCGGACCGCAAATCAGGTGGGCAAGCTGCGACGCCGGGGAAGATTCGCCGGTTATCGATCGGATTGGAAAAAGGCGTACGTGACGCTGAAGAAGGGCGAGAAGATGCCCGAGTACGCGGAGATCTAACACCATGGCGATGAAGAAATACAATCCGACCACGGCGTCGCGCCGGTTCATGAGCGTGGTGTCGCGCGAGGAGATTACCAAGCAGAGTCCTGAGAAATCGCTGGTGGAAGGCGTGAAGAAGCGGACCGGCGGGCGCAATAGCGTGGGCCAGATTTCGTCGCGCTTCCGTGGGGGTGGGGCGAAGCAAGCCTACCGGGCCATCGATTTCAAGCGGGATAAAGTTGGTATTCCAGCGAAGGTAGCTGCGATTGAGTACGATCCCAACCGGAGCGCGCGCATTGCGTTGTTGAATTACGCGGACGGCGAGAAGCGCTACATTATTTGTCCAGTGGGATTGACGGTGGGACGCACGGTGACCTCAGGCGCTGAAGCGGACATCCTGATCGGAAATGCGTTGCCTCTGCTGAACATTCCGGCCGGCACTGTGGTCCACAATGTGGAACTGAGGCCTGGCAAGGGAGCGCAAATGGCGCGCTCGGCCGGTGCGCAAGCGCAATTGGTATCACGCGAGAGCGGCATCGCGCTGTTGAAACTGCCGTCGGGTGAAATCCGCAGAGTGCAAGTGGAGTGCATGGCGACCATCGGACAGGTGGGCAACGTCGAGCACGAGAATGAGTCGCACGGCAAGGCGGGAAAGACGCGCTGGCTAGGCAAAAAGCCCCACAATCGCGGCGTTTCGATGAATCCAGTGGATCATCCGCATGGCGGCGGTGAAGGTAAGACTTCGGGCGGCCGGCATCCGGTGACGCCGTGGGGCCAGCCGACGCGCGGGTTCAAGACGCGGAATAACAAGCGGACGGATAAGTGGATTGTGAGTAGGAAGGGCAAGAAGTGATGAACGTTTCTGGTTGCTGGTTTCTGGTTTCTGGTTCGGGTAACCGGGGCGGTGGAGTGTTGGCATGAGCAGATCACTAAAAAAGGGACCGTTTACCGACGACCATCTGGCTAAGAAGGTTGCCGCGATGAATGAGAAGAGCGAGAAGAAGGTCGTGCGGACGTGGTCGCGGCGTTCCACTATTTTGCCTGAGTTCATCGGGCATACGCTGGCGGTCCACAACGGCAAGAAATTCATTCCGGTGTATGTCACCGAGAACATGGTGGGCCGGAAGTTGGGCGAATTTTCACCGACGCGACAGTTTCGAGGACATTCGGTGAAGGCGGCAGCGGCTCCGACGGCAGGTGGAGGGACGGAGAAGACGGCGAAACCGTCGTAAAAACAGGTTTCTGGTTTCTTGTTTCTGGTTTCTGGTTAAGCACGGTGACTAGCGGTCGCCCCTAACTAGAAACCAGAAACCAGGAACTCCGAGCGAAGCGAGGAATTATGGCTAAGGCAGAAGCTAGATACGTTCGAACGTCGCCGCAGAAAGCGCGGTTGGTGGTGGATATGATCCGCGGCCAGAAGGCTGGGACGGCCATCAATATTTTGCGCTCCGTTAATAAGCGCATGGCGCCGGTGGTGGAGAAAGTGTTGCGGTCGGCGATTGCGAACGCGGAGAATCGCTCGAACGATGTGGACGTCGACCAGTTGATTGTTACCGAGGCCTATGTCAACGAGGGGCCGCGCATGAAGCGCATCCGGCCGGCTCCTATGGGGCGCGCCTACCGGTATCAGCGGCGCATGGCGCATATCGTCGTGAAAGTGGGCGAAAAGGCCAGCGGGGAGAACAAATAGTGGGACAGAAAGTTCATCCATACGGATTTCGGCTGGGCGTCACCAAGACCTGGCGCTCGCGCTGGTTCGCGAAGGCGGACTATGCGAAGTTGCTCAAGGAAGATCTGGATCTGAAGGATTCGTTGCGCGACCGGTTGAAGGCCGCGGGCGTGAGTTCGGTGGAAGTGGATCGTCCGGGTAACAAGCTGCGCGTCACCATCCGCACATCGCGTCCGGGCATCATCATCGGGCGTAAGGGCGCCGAGATCGAAAAACTGAAGCAGGACCTGGCCAAGAAAACCAAGCGCGAGGTCTTTATCGATATTCAGGAAGTACACAAGCCGGAGCTGGATGCGCAGTTGGTGGCGGAGTCCATCGCGTTGCAGCTTGAAAAGCGCGTGGCGTTTCGAAGGGCGATGCGAAAGGCTGTGGATTCGGCGCTGCGATTCGGTTGCAAAGGCATCAAGGTGCGCGTGTCGGGCCGTTTGAATGGAGCTGAAATCGCCCGCAGCGAATGGTATCTGCAGGGTCAGCTTCCGTTGCACACTTTGCGCGCCGATCTGGATTATGGATTTGCGCAAGCTTACACCACGTACGGCGTGATTGGCGTCAAATGCTGGACGTATAAGGGCGAGATTATTGAAGGGCAGACGCGGCGGGATTCCATGAAAAACGATCCGGAGCCGCGCCGTCCACCCCTGCGGGACCGGCGGGAACGGCGTCCACCGGCTCCAGCGCCGATCGCTCAAACGGAACCACAGGCTCCGGTAGTGCAAGGGGCTCCGGATCTTGCGTCCGGAAAATCGACTCCGATTATTCCGCCGCTGGCTCCGCCGCAGCCGACCTGGAAGCAGGAAATGAAACACGAGAGCGCGCCACCCGCGGCTGAAGCCAGTCCGTCGCCCGAAGTCAGCGGCGAACCTCCCGCTGAGAAGCCGGCCGAGAAGAAGGAAGAATAACACCTTTATGCTGATGCCCAAGAAGGTCAAATACAGGAAGCAGCAGCGCGGGCGCATGACCGGGAAGGCCTGGCGAGGGTCCACGCTGGCATTTGGCGACTACGGATTGAAGGCCATGCGCTGCGGCTGGATCACCGATCGTCAGATTGAAGCTGCGCGCGTAGCCATGACGCGTTTTATCAAGCGCGGCGGCAAGGTTTGGATCCGATTATTTCCGGATAAGCCGATCACCAAGAAGCCGGCTGAAACCCGCATGGGTAAAGGCAAGGGCGCTCCGGAGCAATGGGTGTGCGTGATTCGTCCGGGCAAGATCCTGTTTGAGATGGAAGGCGTGCCTAAGGCCACCGCGGAAGAGGCGTTCCGGTTGGCCGCCGGGAAGTTGCCGATGCCGACGAAAGTGGTCTCGCGCGATCACACAGGAGTTTAATTTTATGAGAGCGGACAAAGTACGAGAGTTGGATAGCGCGGAGTTGAAACGCCAGAGCAGCGATTTCCGCGAGCAATCCTTCCGGCTGCGTTTTCAAATGGCCATGGGGCAGACCGACGGTTTGAAGAAGCTGCGGATTCTGAAGAAGGACCGGGCGCGGATGCTGACCGTTTTGCGCGACCGCGAATTGCATCCGGAAACGGCGCCGGAGCCGGTGGCCAAGAAAAAGAAGAAGGGAAAGTAGGATATGGGCACCGGAGACAGTACAGCAAGTACGGGCGCGCCGAAGAAAATCGGCAACAAAAACGAGAAGATCGGCCAGGTAGTTTCCGCCAAGATGCATAAGACCATCGTGGTGGAAGTGACGCGCCGGGTTTCGCATCCGGTTTATAAGCGGACCATCAACAAGCGCAGCAAGTTTTACGCGCACGATGAAGAGCGGTCGGCGCAGGTTGGCGATGTAGTACGGATTATCGAATGCCGGCCACTGAGCAAACTCAAGAGATGGCGGCTTAAAGAAGTGATCCGCAAGGCGGTGCAAGTGGCGGTGGCGCCCGAGGCCGTGGATATGGATACGACACAGCCGACCTCCGGTTCGAAATCGCTGAGGAGGAAATCGTCATGATTGGGATGCGGACCTGGCTCGACGTAGCCGATAACAGCGGCGCGCGCAAGCTGCAATGCATTCTCCCCCGCGGCGGCGATTTGGGGTTGAGAGCCGGCCTGGGCGATATAGTGACGGCCGCGGTGAAGGAAGCCACTCCGGAATCTCCCATCAAGAAGGGCAAAGTGGTGCGCTGCGTGATTGTGCGGATGCGCAAGGAGACGCGCCGCAAGGATGGCACCTACATCCGCTTTGATTCGAATGCCGCGGTGCTGATTAATGAAGTTGGCGAGCCGGTGGGTACGCGCGTGTTTGGGCCGGTTGCCAGAGAGCTTCGAGACAAGAAATTCATGAAGATTGTTTCGCTCGCGCCGGAGGTGATTTGATGCCTCGCCCGAAGCCGATGATGAAACGCGGCAAGCATGTAGTGCGGAGCAAGCGCCACAAGGTTCGGATCAAGAAGGACGATCAGGTGAAGGTGATCGCGGGGCGCGATAAGGACAAAACCGGCCGCGTGATCGAAGTGGACCGGGTGCGCGGAACGGTTCTGGTGGAAGGCGTTTCGATGATCAAGCGCCACACGCGTCCGAATCCGGCGAAGCAGATTAAAGGTGGAATCGCCGAGAAGGAAAGCCATATCGCGATTTCAAACGTTATGGTGTTGACGTCGGGTGGGCAGGCGTCGCGGGTGGGTTACAAGGTGGAAGGTACAGGCACCTCCGCGCATCGCGTCCGCATCGCTAAGAAGACCGGCGAAGTACTGGAGAAGAGAGCGTAGAGGATTCTGAAGATGACCGAGGCAAGACTCAGACAGCACTATAAGAAAAACGTCGTTCCGGCGCTGGTGAAGGAGTTCGGCTACAAGAACGTGATGGCCGTTCCGAAGATCGATAAGGTGGCCTTGAATATCGGGCTGGGCGAAGCGACGCAGAACGGCAAGCTGATGGACGGCGCCGTGAACGAACTCGGGCAGATTGCGGGCCAGAAGCCGGTGATCACCAAAGCCAAAAAGTCGATCGCCGCGTTCAAATTGCGCGAAGGCATGGCGATTGGAACCATGGTGACGCTGCGGGGAGACCGCATGTACGAGTTTCTGGATCGTCTGATGAACGTGGCGCTACCGCGCGTGCGCGATTTCCGTGGCGTTTCGAGCAAGTCGTTTGATGGGCGCGGCAACTATACGCTGGGAATCAAGGACCAGTTAATTTTTCCCGAGATCGATTACAACAAGGTGGAAAAGGTCAAGGGGATGAACATTTCAATTACTACGACGGCGCGGACGGATGCAGAGGGCCTGGCGCTGTTGAAACACATGGGAATGCCGTTCAGGCAATAACTGCCGCCGCGGCAGTGATTGCGTATTCAAGAATTCGAGGAATTCAAGGGAGTCGAGGAAGAATAAGGTACATGGCAACTACAGCCAAGATTGCTCGGGAGTCGAAGAAACTGAAGTACAAGATCCGGCATCGCAACCGGTGTTTCCGGTGCGGGCGTCCGCGCGGGTATCTGCGCAAGTTCAATTTGTGCCGGATCTGTTTCCGGAAGCTCGCTTTGGCCGGTGAAGTTCCCGGCGTGATCAAGGCCAGTTGGTGAAGGCGAGGTAAATATGGGCACATCCGATCCAATCGGCGACATGCTGACGCGAATTCGCAATGCCGCGCTGGCGCGCCACCCCAAAGTGGACGTCCCGGCCTCCAAGCTGAAGATGGAGATCGCGCGGATTCTCAAAGAAGAAGGCTTCATCATGAATTTCAAGATGACCGAGGACGGCGCGAAGAAGAGCATCCGCATTTATCTGAAGTACACGCCGGGCAACGTGCCGGTGATCTCCCGCATCGAGCGCGTGTCACGGCCGGGTTGCCGCGTCTATGTGGGCAGCCGGGAGGTTCCCAAAGTACTCGGAGGCCTGGGGATCAGCATCCTGACCACGGCGCGGGGCGTGATGACGGGCAGCATGGCGCGCAAAGAACATGTGGGAGGGGAGATTCTCTGCCAGCTCTGGTAGGGAGGGAATTATGTCGAGAGTAGGAAACAAACCCATTCCGCTGCCGAAAGGCGTGAAGATCGTTATCGGAAATCCGATGTTGGTGGAAGGGCCGAAAGGCAAGCTCGAGGTGCCGCTTCCCGATGGCGTGCATGCCAAACAAGGCGACAACCTGCTGGAATTCACGCGCGACGGCGACAAACAGGCGCCCTTACACGGGCTCACCCGCGCGCTGGCCGCTTCGGCCGTGCAGGGTGTATCCACCGGCTTCACGCGCGAGATGGATATCACAGGCGTCGGCTATCGCGCCGACGTGAAGGGTAAAATCGCGACGTTCACCCTAGGCTACTCGCATCCCATCGAGGTTCTGTTGCCGGACGGCGTGGAACTGAAGATCGACAAGCAGACGCATCTGGTGCTATCCGGCTACGACAAGCAAATGGTGGGGCAGGTGGCGGCGAACATCCGCGCGCTGCGTCCGCCTGACCCGTACAAGAACAAAGGTATCCGGTATACGGGAGAAGTCCTCCGCAAGAAGGTCGGAAAGACCGGAGCGGGCGGCGCAGGAGCAAAGTAAATGCCGAAATCCTCTAAGAATGACGTTCGGGTTCGCGTGCACAGCCGTATCCGGCAAAAGGTGCGAGGCACCGGGGAGCGCCCGCGCCTGGCCGTGTTCCGCAGCGTGAAACACATTTATGCCCAACTGATTGACGATCGGAAGGGGCACACGCTAGCCGCGGCCTCGTCAGGCGAGAAAGCCGGCGATAAGAAATCGGAAGAAAAGACGAGCAGCGAGAAGCCGGCGAGCGAAACGAAGTCCGAGAAGGCTTCGAGTGAAAAGACTGCGAACGGCGGGAACGTGGCCGGCGCGAAGCACGTAGGTAAACTGATCGCCGAACGGGCCAAGGCCCAGGGCGTGACCAAAGTTGTATTCGACCGGGGCGGTTATTTGTACCATGGGCGCGTGAAGGCGCTCGCGGATGCCGCACGCGAAGCGGGATTGGAGTTTTAACGAATGGCTGCAATACCGACACAAAAGCGGATCGACGCCAACTCTTTGAACCTGAAAGAGCAGGTAGTTTCGATCAACCGCGTCACCAAAGTGGTGAAGGGCGGCAAGAATTTGAGCTTTTCGGCATTGGTGGTAGTAGGCGATCCAGGTGCCCGGATTGTGGGCTTTGGCACAGGCAAGGCCAAGGAAGTTCCGGCCGCCATCAAGAAGGGAATTGAAGCGGCCAAAAAGAATCTGCGCAAGGTCAATGTTCTGGAGACGACGATCTTGCATGCTGTGCTGGGCCGTTTTGGGAGCGGGCTGGTGATGCTGAAACCGGCGCCGGATGGAACGGGCGTCATCGCCGGCGGCCCGGTTCGCGCCGTAATTCAGGCGGTGGGGATAGCGAATGTGCTGACCAAATCCATTGGCTCGCGCAATCCGCATAACGTGGTGAAAGCCACGATTAACGCGCTGGAACAACTTCGCGACAAGGCGCAGGTGGCGGAGATGCGCGGGCTGACGGTTGAGAAGGTGATGTAAGAAGGTTTCTGGTTTCTGGTTTCTGGTTCGCACGGGTGAGCGCTCGGCAGTGAACCAGAAACTAGAAACCAGGAACCAGAAACGATTTTTTGAAAATGGCTCAAGCAATGATCAAGATCAAGTTGATTGGCAGCACGATTTGCTGTCCTGAGAAGCACAAGTCCATCGTGCGGTCGCTCGGGCTGAAGACGATGAATCGCACGGTTGAGCGGCCGGATACACCGTGTTTTCGCGGCATGGTGGCGAAGATTCCGCATCTGCTGGCAATTGTGAAGGACTAATTATGAATCTTAGTAATCTGAAGCCGCCGGCTGGGCAAAAGCAGAAAAAGCAGCGTATCGGGCAGGGCATGGGTTCGGGCCGAGGGAAGTATTCGGGGCGCGGCGCGAAGGGCGCGCGGTCCATTTCCGGCTACAGTATCATGCGTGGGTTCGAAGGCGGCCAGATGCCGCTGCACCGGCGCCTGCCGAAGCGCGGCTTCAAGAACATTTTCCGCAAAGAATACGCGATCGTGAATATTGGGCGCCTGGAGCAGTTGGAAGGCAACAAGTTCGATCCAGGCCGGCTGCTCGAGTTGGGCGTCATCAAGAAACTGGGTACGGGCCTGAAAGTGCTGGGATCGGGCGATCTGACGCGCAAGATCACGGTGCAGGCGCATGTGTTTTCGAAATCGGCTCTGGAGAAGATCCAGAAGGCCGGGGGTAGTGGGACAGTGATTGGAAGCGAGCTGTAGTTGGTTCGGTTGAGGTAGTCGAAAATGAAGTTCTTCGAAGCCGTCACAAACATCTTCAAGATTCCGGATCTGCGCAAGCGTATCCTTTTTACGCTGCTGATGCTGGCCATATACCGGCTGGGCGGGCACATTCCCACGCCCGGTATTGACGGAAACCGGCTGCAGGCTTTCTTCCAGCAGAATTCCGGGACGCTGTTCGGGTTCATTGATTTGTTCAGCGGCGGTATGCTCCGCAGGCTGACCATTTTCGCCCTCGGCATCATGCCGTACATTACCGCGTCCATCATTCTGCAATTGATGACCGTGGTGGTACCGACGCTCGAGAAGCTCCAAAAAGAGGGCGAGCTGGGCCGGCGCAAGATCACACAATGGACCCGCTATCTCACCGTAATCCTGGCGCTCATCCAATCCTTTGGAATCGCCGAAGGGCTGATGCGGTCCGAGGGTGGATTCGTGCTGAAACCGGGCATCGGGTTCGTGCTGATGACCATGCTCAGCCTGACCACGGGTACTGCTTTCATTATGTGGCTGGGCGAGCAGATTACCGAGCGCGGCATCGGCAACGGAATGTCGCTGATCATCTTTACCGGGATCGTGGTGGGCATACCGAACGCGATTAACAATATTTACCAGCACGTGTTCCAGCTCAAGGACTGGACGCCCATCCACTTGATTGTGATTTTGGCTGTTATGATCGCGGTGGTTGCGTTCATCGTTCTGGTGGAGCGCGGCGAACGCCGAATTCCGGTGCAGTACGCCAAGCGCGTAGTGGGACGGCGGATGATGGGCGGGCAATCCACGCATTTGCCTCTCAAAGTGAATGCGGGCGGAGTGATTCCGGTGATCTTCGCTTCGTCTCTGCTGGCATTTCCTCAGACGCTGATGAGCTGGCAGGTGGTGAAGAACAGCGCGTTTCTGAGTGGCTTCCTGACCTCAATCGGCGGAGCTCAACCGTTGTACTACGTGTTGTTCACGGTGCTCATCATTTTCTTCTGCTTCTTTTACGTATCCATCATCTTCAACCCCAACGAAGCGGCGGACAATATGCGCAAGTACGGTGGGTTCATTCCGGGCATCCGGCCTGGCAAGAACACTGCCGAGTACATGAACAAGATTCTGACCAAGATTACGGTGGTGGGTGGATTGTATCTTTCGATCCTGTCCATCATTCCCACCATCATGATCCAGGGAATCAAGCTACAGCGGTTGCCGGTGATTGGTAACTTCATCGACACCTATTTCCCGCGCTGGCTGCTCGACGGGTTGAACGTGAATTTCTTCTTCGGCGGCACCTCGCTGCTGATCGTGGTGGGCGTGGCTATGGATACGGTGAATCAGGTGGAGGCGCAGCTCATTATGCGCCATTACGAGGGGTTCACGCCGCGGTCCGGACGTATCCGAGGACGCCGAACTGGTACTTAAATCATGACTTCCGGGCGTATGCTACAATCAAAATATCAAACGTCCTTCGCGGCGGCGGTGGTGTGCGCCGTCGACCCCGCTTGATCGGAGATGATTATCCGGAAGAACAGCAAGGAATTGGAGCAGATGCGCCGCAGCGGCTTGCTGGTGTATCAAATTCTGCAGCAACTGGAAAAGATGGTGCAAGAGGGCGTCACCACCCAGGAGCTGGAGGATGCAGCCGAGAAGATGATGCAGGATGCCGGCGCGAAGCCGGCTTTTAAGGGTTATTACACGCAGGCCGCGGGCAGCAAATATCCATACGTGCTGTGTACTTCGGTGAATGAGCAGATCGTGCATGGGATGCCGTCGGCCAGGACCAAGCTCAAAAAGGGCGATATCGTTTCCATCGACACCGGCGTTCAGTTGAACGGCTATTTTGGCGACTCGGCGATCACGGTTCCGGTGGGAGAAATCAGCGATTCCGCCAAGCGGCTTTTGAAAGTTACACAGGAATCGCTGGAGCTGGCCATCGATAAAGCGCGGGCGGGCAACCGCCTTTTTGACATTTGCGGGACGGTTGAGCAGCACGTGGTGGAGAACGGATTTTCGGTAGTGCGTGAGATGGTGGGGCACGGCATCGGCACCAAGCTGCACGAGGAACCGCAGATCCCGAACTACGTGGATAAGAGGAACGAGAATCCGAGGCTGAAAGAAGGCATGGTATTGGCTATAGAGCCGATGGTGAATGCCGGCGCCGCGGACATGAAGGTTTTGAAGGACAAGTGGACGGCGGTTACCAAGGATGGTTCCGTCTCCGCGCATTTTGAGCATTGCGTGGCTGTGACGGCCAACGGGCCGTGGGTGTTGACGCGGCCGTAGCAGCAGGGTAGGCGAGTGGGAAAAGCCACCGTGGTTGAGGCAGTTGTGGTTGAATTGATGCCGCATGCGGTGGTCCGGGTGAAATTGGAAAACCAGGATCTGGTTCTGGCCCACCCGGCGGGTACGACCAAGACGAATTTTATGAGGGTACGGCCAGGCGATCGGGTGCAGGTGGAATTATCGCCGCACGATCCCGGGCGCGGAAGAATTGTTCGATTGTTGGAGAAAAAATGAAAGTTCGAGCGTCGGTGAAAAAGATGTGTGACAAATGCAAGGTGATCCACCGCGAGGGCGTGGTGCGCGTCATCTGCACGAATCCGAAGCATAAGCAGCGGCAAGGATAAGGAATAAATATGGCGCGTATTGCAGGTGTCGACTTACCAGCGAAGAAGCGGGCTGAAATCGGGCTCACGTATATCTACGGCATTGGGCGAACCCGTTCGCTGTCCCTGCTGTACCGGGCCGGCGTGGATGCCAACAAGAAAGTTGCCGACCTGACCGAGGACGAGGTCAACAAGATCCGTACCTTGATTGAGAACGAAGGCTCGGTGGAAGGCGACCTGCGCAAGGAACTTTCGATGAACATCAAGCGCCTCATCGAAATGGGTTCCTATCGGGGCGTCCGGCACCGCCGTGGGCTGCCGGTTCGGGGTCAACGTACGCATACCAACGCGCGCACGCGCAAGGGTCCACGGCGCGCCACCATCGCTGGCAAGAAGAAGGCGACCGCTAAAACATAAGGAATCCAGATGGCCAAGGCTCCGGAAAAAAAAGCAACCAAGAAAAAGACCTTCAAGAAGAAGGAGAAGAAGATCGTATCCACCGGGCTGGTGCACGTGCAGGCCTCATTCAACAATACGATCGTGACCTTCACGGATTTGATCGGCAACGTACTGGCTTGGTCGAGTTCGGGATCGCTCGGGTTTCGAGGATCGAGGAAAGGCACTCCGTTCGCAGCGCAGCAGGCATCCTTGACGGCAGCCAACAAAGCCAAGGAATATGGGCTACGGTCGGTTGAGGTTCGAGTGAGCGGTCCAGGCGCTGGCCGGGAATCGGCTGTGCGCGCTTTGGCAACCGCGGGGATTGAAGTGAAGTCGATTAAGGATCGGACGCCGATAAGCAGGACGAAAGCTCTTCTAAGAGCCGTAAACTGCACCTTTTGAATTGAGGAAGGTATTGAAATTGAATGGCTAAATATATTGGCCCCGTCTGCCGGCTATGCCGCAGAGAGGGGATGAAGTTATTTTTGAAAGGCGAGCGCTGCCACACGGAAAAGTGCGCCATCGAAAAGCGCAATTTCGCTCCCGGCCAGCATGGCAAGGATCGCAAGCCCAAGCTGGTAGGTTATGGCCTGCAGTTGAGGGAAAAGCAGAAGGCGCGCCGCTACTATGGTTTGCTCGAAGGCCAGTTCCGCAACTTGTTTGAAAAAGCCTTCGCCACCAAAGGCGTTACCGGCGAACATCTGTTGAATTCGCTCGAGAGGCGTCTCGACAACGTTATCTACCGCATGGGTCTGGGCACCAGCCGCAATCAGGCGCGCCAATTGGTGCGGCATGGCCATGTGCTGGTGAACGGCCGCAAGGTGAACATCCCATCGTTTGAAGTGAAACCCAACGACGTTCTGGAAATTCGCGAGAAGAGCAAGAACAATCCAACCATCCTGGCTGCCCGCGATGCCACCGCGCATGCGCCTTCGCCCAACTGGCTGGAGGTAGACCGAGAGAACCTCAAGGGCAGAATGATTGCGCAGCCGAAGCGGGAAGAGCTTGTACAGATCCAACTGAATGAGCAGTTGATCGTGGAACTTTACTCGAAGTAAGAAACCGTTTCTGGTTTCTGGTTTCTAGTTTCTGGTTCCCGTCGCCGGGGACGATAGAACGCTACGAACCAGAAACCAGAAACGAGAAACGGATTTTATGTTTAAAGGTTTTCAGAAGCCGAAAAGATTAGTTGCTAATACCGAGACGCTCACTGAGCGCTACGGAATGTTCACTGCACAGCCGTTCGAGCGCGGATTCGGATCCACTATCGGAACCGGATTGCGCCGCGTGTTGCTGAGCTCTATTGAAGGCGCCGCCATCACTTCGGTGCGTATCGAAGGCGTGGCGCACGAATTCAGTCCCATCCCGGGCGTGGTGGAAGACGCCACCGACATCATCCTCAACCTCAAGCAGGTGCCCTTCAAGATGATTGGCGAAGGCACTCGCGTTGCGCGGCTGAAGGTGGACCGTCCCGGGCAGGTGCTGAGCGGGCAGATTGAAACCGACGCCGATGTCGAAGTGTTGGATCGCAACATGCCCATCGCCATGGTGGGCGAGGGCGGGAAGCTGAACATCGAAATGCGCCTGAAATCCGGGCGCGGCTATGTGGCGGCCGACCGCAACTACGATGAGGACCTGCCGCTGGGATACATCCCCATCGACTCCGTCCATTCGCCGGTGCGCAAGGTCAACTTCACGGTAGAGGCTGCTCGTCTCGGCCAGATGACTGACTACGACAAGCTTACTCTCGAAGTTTGGACCAACGGAGCAATTTCTCCGCAGGACGCCATCGGCCAGGCATCCAAGCTGCTCAAAGATCACATGACCATCTTCATCAACTTTGAGGAGTTGCCGGAGACCGCCGAAGAACCCGCCGAGCGCGCGCTGAACCAGATGAACGAGGTGCTCAACCGGTCCGTCGAAGAGCTGGAGCTGAGCGTGCGGTCCTACAACTGCCTCAAGAACGCGAACATTCAGACCATCGGCGACCTGGTGCAGAGGACTGAAGCGGAGATGCTGCGCACCAAGAATTTCGGGCGCAAATCGCTGAACGAGATCAAAGAAATTCTGTCCAATCTGGGGCTGGGCTTCGGAATGAAGTTTGATGCGCAGGGGCGACTGGTTCCGGCGCCGGGCGGCTCGTCGCTTCCGCATTACGGCGGGCCTGAGTCCGATATCGAAGAGGACGAAGAACCCGAGCAAGATGAGGCAACCGAATAGTCATGCGCCACAAAGTTGACGGGTACAAGCTGAAACGTAACGTAGGGGCGCGCCGGGCGCTGCTGCGCGGGTTGGTGACCAGTGTGATCGATCAGGAACGCATTATCACCACCGTTCCCAAGGCCAAGGCCGCGAGGCCGCTGGTGGATCGCATGATCACGCTAGCCAAAGAGGACACGCTGCACGCACGCCGTCAGGCGGCCGCGTTCCTGATGACGCCAGCCTCGGTAAAGAAACTGTTCGACAAGCTGGGAACCCGCTTCGGGCAGCGCAATGGCGGTTATACACGCATTGTGCGCCTAGGCTTCCGGAAGGGCGACGGCGCTGAGCAGGCCATGCTCGAGCTGGTGGGCTCCGAGCTAGTGAAGCGCGCCGCCGAACGCGCCAAGCGCCGCGAAGAGCGTCTGCAGGCTGTGAAGGAAGGCCGGCATGATGAAGAGGGTGGCGAGCCTGAGGAGAAATCCTAAGAGATTTAGCCGCAAATGAACGCGAATGAACGCGAATAAGACATTTTGCGTTCATTCGCGTTTATTCGCAGCCAGAACAATTCCTGCGGCGATCACACTGACGCCGCAGCCTGCCAACACATCCACAGCATAGTGATATCGTCCGTAGACTGCTGCCACGCTTACGCTGGCTGCGTAAATCAGCATCCCGACGCCATAGCGTTTTCGATCCGGCAGATATAGCAACAGGGCCCAGCCCGCCGAAAACGCCGAGGAGACATGCGCGCTTGGGAAGACGCTGGAGTGGATGCCGTAGCCGTTCACGATCCATAAATTGATTCTTCGAAGCGCTGTCATTACGGTGGGCAGGTCGCTATCGCCGAACAGCGTGCGTGGAGGCTGGGATAGAAAAAATGGGAATAGCGCGTAGGCCAGCAGAGTGCCGAGCAGGTAGAGAAGCAGCACTTGGTTCACGCGATTGCGGCGATGTTCCAGATACAGAACAGCAACCGTGAAAGGTCCCACGGCGTAAACCAGCAGGTAGCAAAACTCCAGATAGGTGGGAAGCAGCGCGCCTACGGATTCGATGGCACGCTGGAAACCCCATCCGTAGAGTAGAGAACGGTCGAATGCGATCCACCGGAATTCCAGATGATGATCCCACGCTAGCGGCGTGAACCAGTCCATTTCGCGGTAGGCGATCAGCGTGAGAACGAGCGGAGCCCAATCACGCGCGATGCTGAAGAACAGCGGATTGCCGCGTGATTCCCCAACGGCCAGCACGGCCACCAGCGCTATGGCCAGCAACAGAACCGAGAGCGGCAACCGGGTGGGGGACAATAGCGCTACGTAGCTGAAGTAGCCGATCAGCAGCCATTCGGTGGAACGCAGCGTTCTCACTCGTTCGTCAGAATAACACCTTGAA
>JBEKJJ010000196.1:0-13992 GCA_050011295.1 Bryobacteraceae bacterium | reverse complement strand
TTCGCTCTTGGAGGCGTCGAACTGCCAGTTGCCGCTGAAACTGGGACGCTCCTGCTCCTGGCCAGCCGCTGCGGCCGCCAAAAGAACAAACGCCCAACACGCCGAGAGTGCGTAAATCACTGTGCGCATCGTGAATGATCCTCCCAAACAATATATATTCCGAAACCCGCGCCTTACAGCGTGCTAGCATGAATCGGATATCCCACCAGATCTATGAAGCTATCAGATAAATATACACTCGAACGGGGCCGAGTGTATTTGACCGGTATCCAGGCGCTGGTCCGGCTTCCCGTGGACCAGATGCGCCGCGACCAGGCGGCGGGCCTCAAAACCGGCGCGTTCATTTCCGGCTACGAGGGATCTCCACTGGGCGGATATGACATGGCGCTGGCTCGCTCCGCAAAGCTACTCACCGAATATAACATCCATTTTCGACCGGGAGTAAACGAGGATCTGGCAGCCACGGCTGTCATGGGCAGCCAGATTTATGAAGTGATCGGCAAGAACAAAGTGGACGGCGTGGTGGGCATCTGGTACGGCAAAGGGCCGGGCGTGGATCGTTCGGGCGACATTCTGCGCCACGCCAACCTGGGCGGCACCGGAAAGAATTGCGCCGCGTTGCTGTTGTGCGGTGACGATCCCGTTTCCAAAAGCTCCACCATCCCACACCAGAGCGACTTCAGCCTGTTCAACCTAGGCATTCCGTTCCTGTATCCCGGCAACACGCAGGAGATCATCGACTACGGTTTGCTGGCCATCGCGATGTCACGTTTCTCCGGCGCTTGGGTTGGAATGAAAATGGTCACCGACATTTGCGATGGCGGCGGCACTATGGAAGCCGATCCCGACCTGCCCGCCATTCGATTGCCGGAAGGGTATCAGAAATACACCGATCCGCGCCTGGTGCCACCCATCACGCTGGCGCTCGAAAATGAAGTGAATGTACGGCGCCTGGAGGCCGCGCGCCAATTCGCGCGCTTAAACGGTGTGAATCGGCACAACGGCGCGGCGGCTCGCGTGGGAATCCTGAGCACCGGGAAGACTTACTACGATCTGATGCAGGCGCTCCGCGATCTCAAGGTCCGCGACGGCATCCGAATAGGAAAAATCGGCATGCCCTTCCCGCTGGATGCCGAGTTTGTAAAACAATTCGCGGCGGGTCTGGAAACCATCCTGGTAGTGGAAGAAAAGCGCAGCTTCCTGGAAATGCAGCTCCGCGAAATCCTCTACGATCAACCAACCCATCCAAAAATCTTAGGCAAATCCCATTTCCCCCCGGTCGGCGAACTGGACCCCGACAAAATCGCAAAAGTTCTGTGCGACGTCCTAAACCTGAAGGATCACCGACAGCCAGCCCCCAGCCCCCAGTCCCAAGCCCCGAAGCCTCTGGGCGCCCGCCCGGCGGCTTTCTGCAGCGGCTGTCCTCACAATCGCTCCACGCTCCTGCTCGAGGGCCAGATCGCAGGCGGCGGCATCGGCTGCCACACCATGGCCATGCGGCTGATGGATCCCACTCGTGCCATTTCTTTCCTCACGCAGATGGGTGGCGAAGGCGCGCCCTGGATCGGCATGACGCCCTTCGTGGATCATCCGCACATTTTCCAAAACATTGGCGACGGCACGCTGTTTCACTCCGGCTATCTGGCGATTGAAGCCTGCGTCGCGGCCAAGGTCAACATCACTTACAAGATTCTCTACAACGGTCACGTCGCTATGACCGGAGGCCAAGCGGCCATGGGCGCTCTTCCGATTCCAGAGCTGACGCGCAAGCTGCAGGCTGAAGGAGTCCGCAAAACCGTGGTGCTGGCGGAAAACGTCGAGCAATATACCGACCTGAGCGTCTTCGCATCGAATGCTGAGCTCCGCTCCCGCGATGAACTGCCGCGTACGCTGCGCGAGCTGCCCTCGATTCCCGGTGTCACGGTGATTATTTACGACCAGGAGTGCGCGGCTGAAAAGCGCCGCAAACGTTCGCGCGGCCAGTTGGCCGAGCCCACCATGCGCCTGGTGATCAACGAAGAAGTTTGCGAAGGCTGTGGCGATTGCGTCCGCCAATCCAACTGCATGAGCCTGACACCGGTCGCAACCGAGCTGGGACAAAAGATCCGCATCCATCAATCGTCCTGCAACAAAGATTACACCTGCGCCATGGGCGATTGCCCGTCGTTTGTCACGGTTCAAATCAAGGCAGGGACCGGCCTCAAGAAGAAAACGCTTCCGAAATTGCCGCCTGCCGATGTGCCAGCGCCGCGTCAGATGATGAAGGCCGGCGATGGTTATCGTATCATCGGTCCAGGAATCGGTGGGACCGGCGTAGTGACCATCAACGCGCTGCTCGCCACCGCGGCGTGGATTGACGGGCTTTCGGTGGCTACGCTCGACCAGACCGGCACGGCTCAAAAGGGCGGCGCGGTGGTTTCGCATCTGTTGCTGAGCGAGCATCCCATCGAAGCGCCCGCGAAAGTGAATAGCGGGAACGCCGATTTGATTCTTGGCTTCGATCTGCTGGGTGTGGTGCATCCCGCGAATCTGAACACGGCCTGCGCGGGGCGAACGGTGGCCATCGTCAATAGCGATGTGGTTCCCACCATCGACAATATTCGCAACCGCGCGCCGGTATCCGGACCCGGGCAAATGCTTGAACTGGTGAACTCCGTCACCAATCGCGGCCGCAATATTTTCCTGGACGCCAACCGGCTAGCCGAAGGATTGTTCGGCACTCACATGGCGGTGAATCTTTTCATGATGGGCGTGGCCTATCAAGGTGGGCTGATTCCGATTTCGCTCGAAGCCATGGAAAAAGCCATCGAGTGGAATGGCGTGGATATTGAGCGTAACATTCAAACGTTTTCCTGGGGACGCAAGTATTACGAAGACGCCGCCTGGGTAGAAAGCTACCTGAAATCCGAAACCACGACGAAGCCATCTATCGACCGCGTCGCCGAACTCCGCGAATACCAAAACGCAGCCTACGCGCAGACGTACGTAGATTTCCTGGAAAAGATTTCCGAGCCATCCCTGAAGGCAACCGTCGCGAAGTACCTGTACAAGCTGATGGCCTATAAAGATGAGTACGAAGTGGCACGCTTATTAACCAAGCCGTCGTTTGAGCGCGGCGTGCGAGACATGTGGACATCGGCTGAGTCCGTCTCTTACAATCTGCATCCGCCCATGCTGCGCCGCTTCGGAGTCAACAAAAAGCTAAAATTCGGCTCGTGGTTCCGTACGCCGCTTCTCATGCTGAAAAACATGAAGATGCTGCGCGGGACCCCATTCGACCTCTTCGGCTACGCGGCCCATCGCCGCATGGAACGGTCGCTGATCCAGTGGTATCGCGATCTGATTGAGCAAGTGCTCTCCAACCTGACGCCAGAGAATATTCCGCAAGCCCTCGAAATCGCGGCGCTCCCGGACCAGATCCGCGGCTACGAAAAGATCAAGGACCAGAGCATCGCCAAAGTGAAACAACAGGCCACCGAGAAACTGGCAGCGCTAAAATCCGCCCAAGCCGGGTTGCTGGTTTCTCGTTCCTAGTCTCTGGTTGGCGTCGCGGTTCGAGCGGCGTTTGTCACCTTGCTTCCAAGCGTTGGCATCTTGTGCTTTGTCGCATTCGATTGACGATGCCTCAACCGATGCGATCGGAAACGACCTCGTCACGCAGGGCACGTTCGAGAATCCGGCACGCATTCACCTCGGGAACGACTATCAGGCGCCCTCGGCCGCGCCGGGGACGCTTGCCCGTGCGGTATTGGCAGGCTGGTCGCTGGATGGTTTTAGCTTGGCCGGATCGGCTCCGCCGGTTGATCTGGTCGGCGCCCGAACGTGAACCCGGGAGTGCCTCTTGCGTTTTATGGCGCGGGATATCCTGGCGGCAAGATTTTCAACACGGCGGCCTTCACCAATCCTCCGGGCCAGCAGGGTGATTTTGGGCGAAATGTGCTGCGGGGTTTCGACGGCATGCAAGGCGATATTTGGCTGCAGCGCACATTTCGCGTCACCAAGAAAACAGGGCTCCGCTTACGAGGCGAGTTCTTCAACATGCTGAACCACCCCAACTTCGGGAGCCCCACCAACAACCTGACCAGCCCCCTGTTTGGCCGCTCGACGCCAACACTAGCGGACAGTTTGGGTTCCGGAGGCGCGAATGGCACTTTCAATCCTCTATACCAGATTGGCGGCCCGCGCTCGCTGCAACTGGCTCTGGAACTCCTATTTTGAGGGGCCATAGCACCGAAAACACGAGTCAGACTGCCGACACTTCCAGAGCCCAACTGGCTCGGCGAGACGGCGCACCGACAGATCGACAAGCAGGACCGCGCCCGATGATTGCGCGAAGCCGTTGCCCCTTAGGCACATAGGCACCTACTCCGACCTTCCGCGTTCGTGGTGTTCTGATTGCACTGGCACGACCGTGTCAATTCGGCCCTTCCATACTAGTTTTCCCGAAGCAACGTTAGCCGATCTTCGCCAGCGATTGGCCCACACCGCTGGGGCCGCGAAAACGGTGCATCCCGCACTTCTGATGGCAGGCTGGACGTTAGGCTATCGGTTCCCGGCATGACCGGCACGGCACGAACCCTCACCTGCTGTTGGCGTGGGCTGGTTGCTTCCTGTCAGCCCTCAAGATCGTGGCTGCTAAAAAGAGGGTTGTGCCGCCGTCCGTATTCTTTTGCGATGCGAGGCAATCTCGATTTCGCACTCAATGTCACCGCTTCGCAACCGGTCGCCCAAGGCGAAACGAGCCATCGATAAACAAGTTCATTATTCAAGAGGAGGCACACTAATGTTGCGCAAATTTGTAGTCGTTTTAGGCTCTGCTGGAGTCTTGATGTTATGCAGCGCCCTCTCGGCGGTTTCCGCCGGCGATGGGGTTCCGTTCCCCAATGGTTTCCGGAATTGGTTCTTCGTGAACTCACTGTCCGTGACCGCGGACAGCCCGCTTTTCGACCGTATGGCCGGCTTGCACCACATTTACGTGAATGCCAAGGGGCTGCCGACCCTGAAAACGGGCGGCCCATTTCCGTATCCTGACGGAACCATTTTCGCGGACGACGTTCACGATTTCTCGGTGAAGGATGGCGCGACTCTGGAAGGCGCCAAGACATTTGTGACGGTGATGGTGAAGGACGCAAAGAAGTACGCGGCGACTGGAGGGTGGGGATTCCAAGTGTGGGCTGCAGGCGATCCCACGAAACCACAATTACCGGATCTAGCCCACACGGTCGCAGCTTGCTTCGTCTGCCATACGCCGCAAAAAGCTCAAGACTACGTGTTTTCGAGCTACATTCCCTGAGATTTCCAACAGCGACGCGCAGTTTCGGCTCTGATAGGTAGTAAGGCGAACAACGCTCGCGCCGGGGCATTTGTGTAGAGAGGAGGGGATGCAATGATTCGACGCATTGCGATCGCAATTTTCGCAGTGGCTTTTCTCGGGCTGGCTGGCTTCCTGCTCTTGTCCTGGCGGCGGGCAATTCCTCCAATCGAGCGGCCCGCCCCACAAAGCTTCTCCCCGGAGTCCATCGCTCACGGGGAAGCTCTTGCAGCGGCTGGACATTGTGCGTCCTGCCACACGCGTGCCGGGGGTCAACCCTTTGCCGGCGGGTACGGAGTAAACACACCGTTCGGAATCATTTATGGAACGAATATTACGCCGGACCCGAAAACCGGTATCGGAGCATGGCCGCTCGAAGCCTTTGTCCGCGCCATGCACGAAGGCGTGGCCCGCGATGGATCGCATCTTTTCGCTGCCTTCCCCTACAATGCTTACACCAAGCTGACAGACGATGACGTCAGGGCGCTGTACGCGTACTTAATGACGCGCCAGCCGGTCAGCGCAACCGTACCGTCGAACACGGTTCCCTTCCCTTTAAGTGTCCGCGCTCTCCAGGAAGGATGGAAAACTCTTTTCTTCAGAAGCGGACGCTTTGAGACCAACCCTTCCAAGAGCGCTGAATGGAATCGCGGAGCTTATCTCGCCGAAGCGCTCAGCGATTGCAGCGGCTGCCACACGCCGCGCAACGCGCTCGGTGGCGAAAAAGTTGCGGATTCGTACGCCGGCACGGTGATTGACGGCTGGATCGCACCCGCGCTCGATCAAAAGAATCCTTCCCCTGTGCCATGGACACAAGAGGAGCTGTTCGCCTTCCTGCGAAACGGCACCAGCCCGCTGCACGGGGCGGCGGGCGCGACGATGACTCCAGTTATCCGCGATGCTCTGGCGCTTGCCGTCGTGCCGGACTCCGACATTCGCGCCATCGCAGTCTACTTCAGCGATATGAATCACGCGGCCGCTCGTGCCTCTAGCGTGGACGCGACGGTGCGTCAAGCGCTGGCGACTTCCGATCTCGCCATCAGCCAGCCGTACGATGCCGAGGCAGACCTTTATGCCTCCGCCTGCATCAGCTGCCACTACAATACCGGGCCAGCCCCCCTTCCCGCGCG
Organism: Bryobacteraceae bacterium; assembly: GCA_050011295.1. GTDB lineage: Bacteria > Acidobacteriota > Terriglobia > Bryobacterales > Bryobacteraceae > Palsa-89. The sequence continues at coordinate 7,551 of JBEKJJ010000196.1, read as the reverse complement.
GCCGGAACTGGCGCTCAATAGCGCACTGACGCTGCCCGAACCGACGAATTTTATTCAGGTTGTGTTGAAAGGTGTCGGAAATGCGGATGGTGCGCCGGGATTGGTGATGCCCGCCTACGCGTCGCTTACCGACACTGAAATCGCCGGGCTCGCGGCCTATCTGCGCCGCACGCGCACGAACTATCCACCCTGGAGCGATCTGGAGAAAAAAGTCGCGGCCATCCGCGGGAAGCCGGCGGCCCATTAAACAGAAAGCGAGAACAGGAGCTATGCGACCATGACCACATTCCAACTCAATGGGCGTGCGGTTTCCGCACACAGTCCGGATGACGCGCCCTTGCTCTGGGTGATCCGGGACGAACTGGGACTCACCGGAACTAAATTCGGTTGCGGGATTGGCCTATGTGGCGCCTGTACCGTCCATGTGGAGGGACGCGCCACGCGATCCTGCATCACTCCGCTCGGAGCAATCGCGGGCACCAAGGTCACTACGATCGAGGGGCTGGATCCGACGGGCAAGCATCCGCTGCAGACGGCGTGGCTTGAGCTGCAGGTTCCACAATGCGGCTATTGTCAGTCGGGACAGATCATGCAAGCCGCCACGCTGCTGAAGGATTACCCCAATCCCACCGACCGGGACATCAACGCGGTCATGGCCGGGAGTGTCTGTCGCTGCATGACCTACATTCGAATCCGCAAAGCCATCAAGCTCGCGGCAGCCAGAATGCAAGAGGGAGCAACTCATGGTTAGCCTGTCCGCTCACGGATTTCGATCGAGCGACGAGCCGTCTCGCCGCGGCTTCCTGATTACGATGATGGGCGCCGGCGTCATGCTGGGATACGCTCGATCAGGCCTCTCAGCCCAGCCGGCTCCGAGCGCCGGCGGGCTCTTCGAGCCAACCATCTGGTATGGGATCGACCCCAGCGGCACCGTTACGATCAATATCATTCGCGCTGAGATGGGTCAGCATGTGGGCACCTCGCTCGGCCGGATCGTAGCCGAAGAGTTGGAGGCCGATTGGAACAAAGTGAAGATCGTCACGGTCGACTCCGATTCGAAATGGGGCACAATGATCACCGGCGGCAGCTGGTCGGTGTGGCAGAGTTTCCCGTTGCTCAGCCGCGCCGGCGCAGCGGGCCGGATTGCTCTGGTGGAGGAAGGCGCCAGGCTGCTGGGCGTTTCTTCGCAAATGTGTACGGCGCGCGAAGGCGTGGTGCACGCCGGAGGAAGATCGATCCTGTACGGCGATATCGTCGCGCGCGGCGATCTGAGGCGAACGTTCACGCCGGAACAGCTCAAAAACATTCCGATCAAGGCGCCGGACAAGCGCCGTCTGATCGGACGCGATACGCTGGCGCTGGATGTTCCGTCGAAGGTCAACGGCCAAGGCCGCTACGGACTCGACGCAGCGGTGGAAGGAATGGTCTACGCCCGTCCGAAGATTCCGCCGACACGTTACGAGTCCAAGGTAATCTCGATGGACGACTCGGCGGCGAAGCGAATACCTGGCTATCTGAAGAGCCTGGCTCTGGAGGACCCCTCGGGCACGGTGCCCGGCTGGGTGATGGTGTTCGCGGACAGCTTCGTAGCCGCAAACCGGGCGGCCGATCTGGTGAAGGTGGTGTGGAGTTCGGGCCAGGCTGCGACGGTATCCGAGCGGGATATTCAGAATCGAGCAGCCGAGCTGATTCGAGATCGGAGCGGAGGTTCCCTGCTGGTGGACGATACGGGCGTCGACGCGGCGCTCGCATCGGCGAAGCAGAAGATTGAGCGAACCTACACCACGAGCACCGTGATGCATTTCGCACTGGAACCGGTCAACGCGCTGGCTTTCGAAAAAGACGGCGTTTTCGAAATTCATACCGGCAATCAATGGCAGACGCTGATCCTTCCGGTGCTGGCCAAGGCGTTGGGGCGCAGCCAGGACAAAATCGTGCTGCGCAGTTACCTGCTTGGCGGCGGATTCGGGCGTCGGCTAGACGGTGACTACGCCGTGCCGGCGGCGCTGGCTGCGAAGGCGATCGGGAGGCCGGTCAAGATGGTCTGCACACGCCCGGATGACGTGCGCTTTGACTGTCCGCGATCCCCTTCGACGCAGGTGCTGCGCATGGCCTGGGGAGATGGGGGCCGTGTGACGGCGATGGATCACCACGCGGCGGCCGGGTGGCCGACCGCGGTTATGGCTCCGTTCTTCATGCTGAAGGGCGTCAACGGGGTTCCTTACGATATCTTCTCGATCTCGGGCGCTGACCACTGGTACACGGTAGGGGCCCAGCGCGTTCGCGCGCTGCGCAATGATCTGGCGGAACGGACGCTTCGGCCCGGATACCTGCGCTCCGTCGGGGCAGGCTGGATCAACTGGGCGCTCGAAAGTTTCATGAATGAGGCAGCGCTCGTAGCTGGCGTCGATCCGGTCGAGTTTCGGCTGCGGATGCTGGATGGCGCCGGCAGAAATGCCGGATCGTCGCCGAACTCCGTGGGTGGCGCGCACCGCCAGGCGGCTGTGCTCGCCCGCTTGGCCCAGAAGGCCGGCTGGGGTAAGCCGACACCGAAAGATGTCGGGCTGGGCATCGCAACCACGTTCGGCCAAGAACGCGCGATGCCGACTTGGCTAGCCTGCGCCGCTCGGGTGCGGGTGGACCGTTCCAACGGCCATGTCGCGGTGGAGAAGTTGACCATGGTCGTCGACGCCGGAACCATCATTCATCCCGACAGCGCCCAAGCGCAGGTGGAGGGCGCGTTGTTGTGGGGATTGGGGATGGCCTTGTATGAAGGATCCGAGTTCATCAACGGGCAGCCGAAGGATACAAACATGGACACCTATCGGTTGCTGCGGATGGCCGACGTGCCGGAAGTCGAGGTTGAGTTTCTCCCCAGTACGGAAGCCCCGGTTGGGCTCGGCGAACCGGCGACGACCGCGGTTGCACCGGCGATAGGAAATGCGATCTTCGCCGCTTGCGGGGCGCGCCTCCGCCACCTGCCGATCCGGCCCGCAGCCGTGTTGGAAGCGCTGGCGCACCGCGAAGGACTCGGGGCTCGATGATGAATCTACCAGACGCACCAGTTGCACAGGAAGGCTTCTTCGTCACGCATTTTCTTACCGTAGGATTGGAACAATCGAAGGACTTTTATGTGCGGATTCTTGGCGGGAAGATAATCAAGCCGGAAAATCCCTGCTACATCAAGCTGGCCAACTCCTGGCTCATTCTCAACTCCGGCGGCGGCCCAACGCCGGACAAGCCCGAGGTTAGTCTTGAGCCCCCTTCTGATCTCAACAGAGGAAACAGCTTCCTGGACCTGCGCGTCGCCGATATCTGGATTTGTTGCAACCAATGGCGCGCGAAAGGAGCGGTTTCCTCACTGAAGCCGCTGGACAATCACGGCTGGGAGTGGCGGTGCTACATGCGCGATCCCGACGGCTATCTCATCGAGGTCGGCCAGTATACGCAGATAGCGCTCGACTGCTTCAAAAAGTACGCGACCTGATTCTAAGAGTGGTTGTTTCGCGGATCGTCTTTCGCGCTGAGGTATTCAAGGCCAAGCGGCCCGATCGCCGTTACTTGGGTGACGTATTCACTGGATTTCGCCCAGTGGAAATGGGACGTGTCGCCGGGCAGAACGATGACGCTGCCGGGCGGATATGCCTGAAGTTTATCGGCGTCGAACTGATCGCCCAAGCCGATGTAGAAAACGCCGGATAGAACGGTGTAAACTCGATCCTCCGGATGCCGGTGTGGCATCAACTTCACGCCGTGAGGCACTTTGACCCTGATGGTGTAGGGGCCAGCCTCCGAGGGATTACCGACAACCACTGCCAGGCGAACCGAGGGAGGGAACGCCGCGAATGGCTTCCAATCGATGTCTTCCGCGAGGATCGATCTGAAAACGTCTTGGCCCGGCTGGTGAGATCTCGCCGCGCCTTGTTGTGACTCCATGACGATTGCTTCTTTCTTGTCTGACATATCAACCTCCTATGTAGAATCTCGAACTCAATGCGCTGGCCTTCGCAGTGCCAGGACAACCAGAAAATTCCAACGCCCATTGTGCGTGAGAGTGCTCTCACGGAAATTCATCGTCTGCCCACCTACAAACCGGTTTCTAACGAGCTCGGGAAGCAGTCTTTGACTCAACACCAATGAGAACGAACATTCTCTCCAACGCCGTCGATCAGTTAGCAATTAGGGAACCAGTAGGTGAGGTTCTTGCAACTAATCAGGTTCCTCCCGTCCGCCTGCCACCTGCAGCGACGGCGATACGGCCTGTCGACGCGAGTGTCGATGGACTGTCGACCACGCTGTCGAATTTTCCTGCGCGGGCCCCTGATACGAATTAATCGGGCGCTTGTAGCGAGGCTGTCAGAAATACGATGCCTATGGAGAGGTTTGGCACGGATGATGAAGTTGCCGGTCTTGTGGCTTATCTCGCGAGTCAGGAAGCGGCTCTGGTGACCGGAGCGAACCTGAACATAGACGGCGGTATCTTGCGTAAGCTCAGATTATCCAATGCGACTCAGAAACCTTCGAGCATCCAGGCATTGCTATTAGTGACGTCGCCCAGGATCGCAAGGTACCGGCCGTCCGGTGAAGGAAGGCCCCACATTGCACCGCGTCCGGCCTTGTACTGCCACAGCACCCGCGCATTTCCCGTCAGATCAACGTAGAGAAGCGTGCTGCCTGGGGGCGAGTGAGAACCGACGTAAAGGCCCTTTCCGTCCAATGCCCAATTCAGACCCGTAAGCGTTCGCCAACCTTTCACAGCGATTTCGCGGTCGAGGCCACCTGAGAGCGAAAGCAAGCGAATGTGAATTTCCGCCTCGCCTGCGCTGGAAAGCGCCAGCATGGATCCATCTGGGGAGATTCCTGCCGCACCGTAGCCGTGCGCGGGATCTTTCTCTATGGTCCTAAGCAGCTTCTCTCTCCCCTTCAGAGGGTCAAATGTCGAGATCAGGAGCTGTTTTCGATCCTGGCCGTCCTCCAGCAGGATGCAGCGGCTCGCCGGGGATATGGCACACTCGAAGTCATTCAAATTCGGCGAATCCAACAAAAATTGAGGCCCTCCACCACCCACCGGAATGCGCATGAGGCGAGACGGCGCTTGGGGATTGGCCGGCGTTGTCGGACTCTCCACGAACAGTATCCACGCACCGTCCGGGCTGAGGTGAAATAGTATCGAGGGACCGGCGTTTCGCCCTGTGAATACCGGTTCAGCGGTATCCTGGCCGATTCCTTGCCTGAAAATACCCGACCCGTTGCGGTTGGATGCGAACAATACGGATTTGCTGTCCGGCGTCCAGGCCATGGGCTGGTCGGAGCCTTCGTCTCCCGTCAGCCGCTGAGGAGGCTGCAGGCCCGTCCCCCCGGCCGCGAATTCGCCGACGTAAACCTGCTCCTGAAACGTAACCTTATTGAGCACCAGCCGCTTCCCGTCGGCGGTGGAAGTCAATCCCCAAAGGGCTGATCCAGCCCACCGGGTAATACGGCTCGGTTTACCTTTCGGCGCACCTGTACGGTTGTCAATGCCGACTTGCCACAGATTGGCGTCGGTTAAGCCGGTTGCGCCCTGCGATTCCTGGCGGACGTAAACCATCCGCCCATCGGGAAGCCAACAAAAAACCAGCAGAGACAGGTCCTTTTCCAGCACCACCTCCGTCCGGTTCGCGCCTTTCAGGTCGCAGGTTTCGATCATCATCTGGGACCGGTCCGCAGGTTTTCTAATGAAGGCCAGACGCTGTCCGTCCGGCGACCAACGCACCGTGTTCAATGACTCAGCTGCTCCGGCCTCAAGGACCCTCCGCGGGTTGTCTCCCTGGCTACCCATCACCCAGATTTCGCGAACATCTTCCAGTCCTTGCGGGCTGAAGGCGATCTGCGACCCGTCCGGGGAAACCTCGAATCCCGACCCGCCCTCCCGGAGCTCTCGTGGAGATTGCCCAAGCAACGAGACTGTCCACATGCTCATCTGTCCTCCCCGTTGGATGGCGTTCGCAAGCAATTGCGTGCTGTCGGGAAACCACGAGTGAGCATACCAGGAGGAACTGGCCGGAACGCCGGCCGGCCTGGGGATGACACGTTCTTCCCCCGTCGATAGCAGCTTCACGTGAATTCCCGCTGCACCCATGTACGCAAGGTACTTGCCATCGGGAGAAATATCGGGGACTAAGACCGGGTTCTCGCTGGAATTGAAAGTCAGCCGTTTCTGTGTCAATTCGGCTGGGGGTTTGGGAGAGCGATGCAGTTGGAACCACGCCACAGCAACCAGCGCGGCCACGGCGGCGATGCTTGAAATAGCGGTTTTCTTGTGCCGCTTAATCAGGCTCGCGAAGATGACGGAATCCGATGCTGATTCGGGTGCTGACTCCGGCTCTCTTTCCGCGGCGGCCGGCTGTGACGCTGCCACCTGGTGCCGCGAAGAGCTGGTATCGCGTTTCAGCCGCTTTACGTCGGCGCGTAGCTCGGAGGCTGTCTGGCAGCGGATCTCCCGGTCCTTTTCCAGCGCTTTCTTGATGATCTCCGCCAGCTTGGTGGAAATTTCGGGGTTCAATTGCTGGGGCGAAACTGGCGCCTTGTTTAGGATCGCGTCGAATAGCGCTGCCGTGGTGTTGCCCGTGAACGGCCGGAAACCCGTCGCCATTTCGTACAGCACCACGCCGAACGAGAACAGATCGCTGCGCGCATCCAGCTCTTCTCCCAGAGCTTGCTCAGGCGACATGTAGGCTACCGTCCCCACTGCCGTCCCCGGACTGGTGAGCAACTTTTCTGTCTCCGCGCGCAACGCGAATTTCGGATTGTTACCGTCCGGCGTCAGTTTGGCCAAACCGAAGTCCAGAATCTTGGCTTGCCCGCGCCGCGTGACGAAGATGTTTGCCGGCTTGATGTCGCGATGCACAATGCCCCTGGCGTGCGCGGCATCTAACGCATCGGCGACTTGTATCGCAATCTCCAGCAGCTCATCGGTATTCAGAGATTTTCCTTCGATGCGCTCCCGCAGCGTCAGGCCCTCCAGCAGCTCCATGACGATGAAGGGCCGCTCGTGGTATTCGCCGATATCGTGAATGACGCAGATATTCGCGTGATTTAAAGCTGAGGCGGTGCGGGCTTCCCGCTGAAATCGTTCTAAAGCAGCGTGATCTTTGGCGTAGTCGTCCGGCAGGAACTTGAGTGCGACGTGGCGGCCGAGCCGCGTATCTTCGGCTCTGTAAACTACGCCCATTCCTCCGCTGCCGAGCTTTTCCACAATGCGGTAGTGAGAGATGGTGTGCCCGATCATGACAAACCGCCCAGCGGGGAGCGGGTAAACCGTGTGGGAATTCTACCGCAACGCGCAGCCGTTCTTCGCCGATCCGATCACCGCAGTAACTTGCCGGCCAGCCAGTAATCGACACTGAACTTCCCCGGACCGGAGCAGATCAGCCAGGTAAAGAACAGCACGTACAAGACTTCCGGAAGGTAGAAGAAATCGTCGAGCCAGTTAAGAGGAGAAAGGCCTTTTGGCATTGTGGAAAGAGCGTTGGTCAGGGTGGCGACAGTCATATCGATCAATAAAGCCACCGA
>JBEKJJ010000195.1:0-14013 GCA_050011295.1 Bryobacteraceae bacterium | reverse complement strand
CCTGAGGTGGAACATGCGAATCGGGAAGAGCAGGCGCCGCAGCAGTGATCATGACGGCGCACTTATTGCAGATTCGCGGCCAAAGTTGGATCAGCCGATTTTCAGTGAGTTAGATTTCGACGGCCGTCGAGAACTCGCCGACATCGACTTAGGTTCGACGAAGAGCGATGGAGCGGCCTTTTCACTTATCGCAAAACTTGGAGCAAAATAAAAGCTTTTTGTGATCAGCCGATTTTGGCTGGCGACTTGCAACTCACATTGCGCTTCTATGGACCAGATTAGTATTTTGGCTGCAAGCGCGATGCGCTCCAGCATGCAGTCGCTCGACTTACTGGCGAACAACATGGCCAATGCGTCGACCAGCGGCTACAAAGGCGACAGTGAGTTCCACACTGTATATACATCTGAGGCGGCCGACGCGGATGCCACCGAACTGCCGGTAACTCTTCCGATGATTGAACGCCGCTGGACGGACTTCGCGCAGGGACTGCTGGAGCCGACCAACAATCCCATGGATTTCGGATTGTCCGGGAAGGGATTCTTCGTGGTGAAAGGACCGAACGGTCCGCTGTACACCCGCAATGGAAACTTCCGTATGTCGCCGGACGGAACTGTGGTTACGTCAGACGGCTATCCGCTGCTTGGCCAAGACGGACAACCGGTGAAAGCCACGGATACTGGCCAGCCTTTGCAGGTCTCGATAGATGGCAGCGTTATCCAGAACGGGCAGCCGCTGGGACAGGTACACCTGGTGGATTTCAAAGATCCGACCGCACTTTCGAAACAAGGGAACAATTATTACCACAACGTCAGCGGCAAAGACCCGCTGGATGCAACCGAGGCCCAGATTTATCAGGGCAAAGTGGAAGCGTCCAACGTGAGCGCGGCGCATGGAGCGGTTCGTCTGGTGAACGTGACGCGACAGTTCGAGATGATGCAGAAAGCGATTTCGATTGCCAATGACATGAACAAAGAGGCAATTGAACAAGTGGCGAAGGTTTGAGTTTTCAGGAGACGAAATGATCCGAGCACTTTTTAGCGCGGCGAGTGGAATGAACGCGCAGCAATTGAACGTGGAGAACATCGCGAACAATATCGCGAACGCCAACACCACCGGCTTTAAGTCGCGGCGAGCGCAGTTTCAGGACTTGCTGTATCAGAATATGATCCAGCCGGGTGCGGCCGCCAGCCAGCAGACCACCGTGCCGACGGGATTGCAAATGGGGTTGGGCACGCGGGCCGTTTCGAATGAGGTGATCTTCACCCAGGGCGATTTCTCGGAAACGGACAATCCTTTGGATATGGTGATCCAAGGAAACGGCTTCTTTCAGATTCAACAAACCTCAGGCACTCTGGCCTACACGAAAGCCGGAAACTTTCATCTAAACAACACCGGTCAGATTGTGGATCCGAACGGAAACCTGCTGAGTCCCCCGATTACGATCCCGACCAACGCACTAACCATGTCGATTGGTGCCGACGGGACTGTCAGCTACACTCTGCCGGGCCAAACTTCGGCGCAACAGGCCGGCCAAATCCAGCTCGCCACGTTCGCGAATCCGTCCGGTCTCAATAGCATTGGAAATAGTCTTTTCCAGCAGACCGACGCCTCGGGAGATCCGGTGGTGGGCACGCCCGGCGGCCAGGACGGAGTGGGTACGCTGCTCGAAGGGTACGTCGAGCAGTCCAACGTCAGCATCGTCCAGGAGTTCGTCAATCTGATTGTCAGCCAGCGCGCCTACGAGGCCAATTCCAAAGTGGTGAAAGCAGCTGACGACATGTATCAACAGGTCAACAATCTCAAGCAATGAGCGTATGGTTTCTTCTCTTGAACATGCTCGCGCATTCCGGGCCTTGTGAGATGATCAGCGGCGATCAGATTACGGGAGCGGATCTGGCCAGGGCGCTGCCTATGTTCTCGATGCTCCCTCGAGACGCGGTTCTCGCATATTCGCCCGCGCCAGGCGGGCGCCGCGTCTTCGCGCCTCCTGAACTGGAAGTAATCGCGAAGAAGTACGGTATCGCCGCGCCGCAGGGTTCGAAGGCTTGTTTTGAGTGGCCGCTGCAGCCCTTGGATGAGGGTGCGGTTCGCGCCGCCATTCGGGAATCGCTCGCAATGCCGGAAGCGCGTGTCGAAGTTCTGGCAATGAGCAGAGCGCAGGGCCCTCTGGGCAAACTGGTTTTTCCGCTCTCCGGGCTATCCACGTCCAGCAATATCGATCCATCCACACCGGTGACATGGAAGGGCGAAGTGCTCTACCATAGCTCGCACAGGTTTGGCGTGTGGGCCAGAGTGAGGGTGGTTGCCACCATGACGCGCGTGCTGGCAACCGAGCTGATTCTTCCTGGCAGCGCCGTTACCGCCAAGCAGGTGAAACAAGAAATGTACGACGATTTCCCTCTCCGCAATGACGTTGCGCGCAGTCTCGATGAGGTGATTGGCCGCGTGTCGCGGCGGGCGATTCGTGCCGAACTGCCGGTGTTCCGGAGCGATCTGATGGAGCCTTATCAGGTGCAGCGCGGGGAAATCGTGCAAGTAACCGCAATCTCAGGCGCGGCGCAGCTCAGCATGGAAGCTGTTGCACAAAGCTCAGGGCGCCAGGGCGATACCATCTCGCTCAAGAACGAACGCAGCGGAAAGACATTTTTGGCGCGGATTGAAGGAAAGGACAGGGCGCTGGTGGTGGTGGGACCCCTGGCGATGCCAACCCGCACCCAATGAAAGTCAAGATCGCAACTCTAATCGTGTTGCCTCTGCTCGTCTGGGGCGCGGACTCCAGCAAAGACAAAAAGAAAAAGCCGCCCCCTGAGCCGTCTCCACTCGACAAATATATTACGGACGCTTATCGGGATGCCAACTTGCCTTCGGCAGCACCACAACCCGGGTCCATCTGGACACGGAATGCGATTTTTTCCGATCTGGGGTTGGACCTGAGGGCTAGCCGAGTGGACGACTTAGTAACTATCGTGGTGGCCGAAACATTTTCTGCCGTTGCGACGGGCGATGTGAAAACCCAGCGCCAGTCCACCGTTCAGAGTGGGATCACGGCTGCGGCGGGAATTAAGAAAGCCACAAGCGCATTGGCGAACCTGGCAAATGCTAACTCGCAATCCCAGTTACAGGGGACAGGCGAAACCAGCCGGGGTGCTGTGTTGACGGCGAATTTAAGCGCGCGAGTTACGCACGTCCTGCCGAACGGTTACCTGGTGATCGAAGGAACAAAGCGCGTGCAGGTGAGCTCGGAAAATCAGGTTGTCACCGTGAGAGGGGTGATCCGGCCGGTGGATCTGGACCCAACCAATTCAGTGGCCTCGAATCGGATTGCCCAAATGGAAATTCAAGTGAATGGTAAGGGAGTGGTGAACGACTCAATTCATCGTCCGAATTTCCTGTATCGGTTGATCCTGGGGATTTTACCTTTCTAAGTTATGCTAGCCCGAACTTCAGCGCTCATTTTAGTTGCCTGGTCTCTGCTTCAGATTCCGGCTTCGGCCGAGCCACCACCCGCGCGGCTGAAGGAACTGGTCTCACTCGAGGGCGTTCGCGACAACCAGTTGATTGGTTACGGAATCGTGGTAGGACTGAAGGGGACTGGCGACCGGCAACAAACGCTGTTTACCGCCCAGAGTCTCGCCAATATGCTCCAACAGATGGGCGTGACCGTAAACTCGTCTACGATGTTGGTGCGGAACACAGCAGCAGCCATGGTTACGGCGACTCTTCCGCCCTTTGCGCAGCCGGGAATGCAGATTGATGTCACAGTGGCAGCGATGGGCGACTGCGCCAGTTTGCAAGGCGGACTGCTGTTGATGACCAGCTTGCGAGGGATCAATGGACAGGTATACTCAATCGCGCAGGGGCCAGTCGTAACCGGCGGATTTATCCTGGGCGGTACTGGAAACACGCAGACGGTGAATCATCCGACCGTGGGGCGTATCCCTGGCGGCGCCATCGTGGAGCAACCGGCGCCGTCCGTGGCGCCTTCGCATCAGGTGAAGCTGCAACTGCATGAGGCGGACTTTACTACCGCGGCACGTATCGCCGAGGCCGTGAATCGCCATTTCACGGCAGAAGCGAGCCCCATCGCACATGCCGATAGCTCCGGCTTAGTAAGCGTTGTGATTCCTGCCAGCTTTTCGACGCATGCCACTGAATTTATCGCCGAACTGGAAGCGGTTACCGTGAAGCCGGACCGGCCCGCGCGAGTGGTTATAAACGAAAGAACCGGAACAATCGTGATGGGGAAAGAAGTGCACGTTTCGCCGGTGGCCATCATGCATGGCAACCTTACGGTTGAAATTCAGACCACGTACAACGTATCGCAGCCGAACCCGTTGTCGGGTGGGAGAACCGAAGTGGTCCCGCAGGTGTCCGTCGGCGTTAAGGAGGAAAAAGCGCGCAATGTGGTGCTCAAAGAGGGCGCCACGGTAGAGGAACTGGTGCGTGCTCTCACCTCCATCGGCTCCACGCCACGGGATATCATCGCGATCCTGCAGAGCCTGCGTAGCGCGGGTGCGTTGGAGGCGGAGCTTCAAGTGATTTAATCCGCGGATCTCATGGACATTCATCTTTTACCCGGAGCAGTGGTAGCTGCAGCGGGTGCGAATCCGAAGCAGATCAGCCAGAGCGCGGCGGAAGATGGCAGTTTTCATCAGATGCTTACGCAGCAGGCTGCGAAGCCCGATCCGGTTAAGCAGGCTGCCACCCAGTTTGAAGCGCTCATCATCGGACAGGTATTGAAGGCAGCGCGTGAGGGGGCCGACCAAGGCTGGCTCGGAACCGGGGACGACAAAACCAGCGACATGGCCATGGAGATGGCGGAGCAAGGATTGGCCCAAGGGCTGGCGGCCCAAGGGGGCTTGGGAATCGCCAAAATGGTAACTGCGCATCTGCATCGCGACCAGGCTAAATCTGCCAACTCCGGACCAGCGACGGGGAGCCCTCCGGTTCAACCGAATACCGATTCCGTCCACCAGGTGCCGCCGCGGCGACACTAATTTTCACTTCCTGACTTTGCTTCTCCTCGACGTCATTCAGGTTGTCGATGGCGCCGTTCCAGCCCACCAGCAAAGTGTGAAGCAAGCGCGAAACTTCCAAGAGCAGACTTTCCGACTGCTCGGAGTGCGCGCGAATCAATTGGCCTTGCATGTAGCTGTATAGGCCGGCCAGCGTACTGCAATATTCCTGCTGGACGTCGTAGCGCAGAGCGATTCGAAGCTCAGAGAGGATTTCGATGGTCTTGGTCACCGCGTGGCCGCGCTTCAGGATGTCACCGGAATGCAACGCTTGCACAGCTTCGTCCACCTGCTGCACAGCCGCCTCGTAGAGAATCCGGATCAGTTCCACGGGTGACGCCGACTGCACGCGTTGTTTCACGTACTCCTGATGTGGGTTCGGCAGTGCCATCAGGAGCCTTATCGATGCATCCGGCCGACTATTGACAGTTTTTTGATACCCTCATTTGAGGGTAAAGCGGAGGCACAAAAAAACCGGATCGCCATCCTCAAGTCTGGCCCTCAGTCAGACGATCTTTGAGTCATAGGTTACTGAAAGTTACCAGCTAATTATGCCGCCGAGCATTCGTGTGAACACAATCTTGTGTCTTGCCAGTGTCGAGTTTCTGACAGATTCCCCGGAACTTACTAAGTTTAGAGTAATATACGCCTCCGGTTTCGAACGCGCGAACGACGTACTAGGAAGTACTGTAGTGGATGCCCTCGTTGTACTACTTCCAGTTGCCGGAAAGAGCGCCCAGGAGTTAGTAACGGATTTGCGAACACGGCTGCCCCAGGCTCCAATTCTGGTCTGCGAGCCAAGAATCTCGCCGGAGGGTGGGAACGAGCTGTTGGGTTTGGTTGGATGTGAGTACATCTCAGGGCCGGTGACGGCCAGAGAACTATTGGGCCGGCTGTCCCTGGCGCTGAGTGGGCGAAACCCCGTAGTAAGTAATTCGGCAAGGCAGGCTGAAGACTGGTCTCGCGGGTTGGTGGGTTCGAGCAGCGCCATGCGGCAGGCCATTGAGATTATCCGGCTAGTGGGGCCGCGCCGCTCGACGGTTCTGATTACCGGCGAAACAGGCAGCGGCAAGGAAGTGGCAGCGCGAGCCATCCATGCAGCCAGTAATCGTTCGGGCGCGCGAATGGTGGCGATAAACTGCGCGGCCTTGCCCGACAATTTGCTTGAAGCTGAACTTTTCGGACACACCAAGGGTGCCTTCACGGGAGCAGTCAACGCGAGGGTGGGATTGTTCGAGCAGGCGCACCGCGGAACGATATTCCTGGACGAAATCAGTGAAATGCCGCTGCAATTGCAGTCCAAACTTCTGCGAGTGCTGCAAGAGCGCGAAGTGCCGAGGATTGGAAGTTCGGAACCGGTGCCGGTGGATGTGCGAGTGATCGCGGCTTCCAACACCGATCTGCTGGAAGCAGTGGCCAATCGCCGTTTTCGAGAAGATCTTTACTACCGGCTGAAAGTTGTCGCGCTCAAAATGCCGCCCTTACGGGAGCGAGCCAGCGACATTCTAGAGCTAACCGATCATTTCCTCGCCAAGCTCGCGGAAGATGAGGGCACGGAGCGCAAGCACGTTTCGCGGGAGGCCCTCGATCTGTTGATGCGTTACTCATGGCCCGGCAATGTCCGGCAACTCGAACACGCCTTGGAATCCGCGGTGGCGCTCAGCGGCCGGCGCATGATTCTGGAGCCCGGGGATCTGGATCTGCCTGAGGACGCCTTGCCGACGGATCTCGAACGGATGTTCGCGTTGGACTTTCCGGAATGTGGAATTAACTTTGAGGAGTTGATGACGGGCATCGAACGGCGGCTGCTGGAACGCGCCTTGGCGAAATCCGGGGGAAACAAGGCCCGCGCGGCCAATATGCTTCAAATGAAGCGCACTACTCTGATCTCCAAATTCAAGTCGCTGGAAGTTTGCGCGTAACTCGAAATGCCTAAGGCCCGCGCCGCCTCCACACCAACTTTGGCACAGGCAGGGCCAACACCCGCAAATCCGCTGGCGGGTCTGCGTTTGTCGAGCGTAAGCGAACTGGGCGTACCCATCGTAGTCCTGCTGATCGTGATCGCTCTGATCACGCCGCTGCCAAGTTTCGTCCTGGATTTCCTGATCGTGCTGGATCTCATGATGTCGGTGGTGGTGATGATGGTGGCCATGTATATCGGCCGTCCCGTGGAATTCAGCGTCTTTCCGACAGTTCTTCTCTTACTCACTTTGTTCCGCCTGGCGTTGAATGTATCGTCGGCGCGATTGATCCTGCTGAATGGCAATACCGGAACTGCGGCGGCTGGCCACGTCATCGAGGCATTCGGCAGCTTCGTGGTGGGCGGCAATTACATTATCGGCGCGGTGATTTTCCTGGTATTGATCGCCATCCAGTATGTGGTTATCAACCACGGTTCCGTGCGCATTTCCGAAGTAACCGCGCGATTCACTTTGGACGCCATGCCCGGCAAGCAAATGTCCATCGATGCCGATCTGAACGGCGGGCTGATTGACGAAGCGGAAGCGCGGCGGCGTCGGAAAGATTTGAGCGGGGAAGCGGAATTCTACGGCGCCATGGACGGCGCTTCGCGCTTTACCCAACGCGACGCCATCGCCAGCATCATCATTACCGGAGTAAACATCATCGCCGGATTTTTGATCGGCGTGCTGCAGCATCACATGGATCTGAGGCATGCGCTTGAGACCTATACCGTTCTGACCATCGGCGACGGACTGGTGACGGTCATTCCAGCCCTGATGATTTCCATTTCCGGCGGTTTGATTGTGACGCGCGCCAGCTCCGACTCGCGGCTGGGGGCGCAGTTCCAGGATCAGGTGTTCGGGAAGCCGGAGCCGCTGATGCTGGCGAGCGGCGTGCTGGTTGCCTTGGCATTATTTCCAGGCTTGCCGACGGTTCCATTCCTGACGCTGGGCGGCGGATTGGGCTTCGTCGCATATCAGAAGCGTCGAAAACGCGACGCAAGCGTCAAGAGCTCGACGGATTTGGCCGGCAAACCGGCCAAGGAAAACGTCGAGGCGCTGTTGCAAGTGGATCCGCTGGCGGTGGAAGTGGGGTTGTCTTTGGTCAAGTTGGTGGAGGGCGGGCCCAGCTCGCCGCTGCTGCAGCGAATCGCCGGGATCCGGAAAAATCTGGCTTCGCAACTGGGTTACTATTTGCCGCCGGTAAAAGTGAATGACAATTTATCGCTGCGTCCACGCGAGTATTGCATTTTGATCAAAGGCGTAGAGATCGCGCGCTACGAACTGCCGGGCGGTTGCGAGCTTGCAATCCCTAGCGGTGGCGTGGATGGAAGCGTGGAAGGCAAGCCCACTAAGGATCCAGCGTTTGGTTTAGCGGCGCTTTGGATTCCTGCCGAGCGTTCCGCATACGCGCGCAGCCGTGGCTACACGGTAGTGGACGACATCAGTGTTATGGGAACGCATCTCACCGAGCTGGTTCGCAAATACGCCCACGAACTGTTCAGCCGGCAGGATACCAAGAGCTTCTGCGACCGGGTTGCTCAGAGCAATCCGAAGGTGGTGGAAGATTTGGTTCCAAAAATGCTATCTCTCTCCGTGATTCAACGAGTGCTGCAGAACCTGCTGAGAGAGCGAGTGTCGATTCGCGACTCGGTAACCATTCTGGAGTCGCTCAGCGAAGGCGCAAACATGTCGAAGAACCCAGTGCTATTGACTGAATATGTACGGCAGGCGATCCGGCGCTCCATTGTGAAGCCGCACCTGAATCAACAAAGCGAGATTCCGGTGTATCAGGTAGAGCCGGCCGCCGAGCAGATGGTGGAATCCGCTATCGATCACAACGAGACGAACAGCGTGCTTAGCCTGGCGCCGCAGGCTGCCAGAGATTTCGTGGGTAACATCACCAAGAAGCTGGAGCGGCCAGACTCTTCAGCGGTCCTACTCACGGGTCCTGCAGTCAGATTCTTCGTGAAACAGTTATTGGAAACTGCGTTTCCGGACGTGGCTGTTCTTTCGCACAGCGAAGTGCCGCCGGAGATCCGAGTGAAATCGCTTGGGTGGGTAGGATGATGCCGGGTAGGATGACGAGGGAGCGATGAGACGAGAAACAGCATCCATGAGAATCAAATCGTACTTTGCCAGCTCGGTGGAGCGCGCCATCCAGGATGCGCGAGAGGAACTGGGCGACGAGGCGACATTGATAACATCCCGACGGTCCGCTCCGGACGCCCGGCACGTGGGAGCGTACGAAGTTGTGTTCGGAATCGCAGAGGCGCCTGAAGCCTTCGAATCCCCCTCACCGGCTGAGGACCTCAACGCCGAATTAACGTTGCTACGCGAGCAACTGGATGGAATTAAGCGCCTGTTGAAGTTGCGAGGAGCGGACGCCGGAGGTTTCGCGCGGCCCGAGCTGAGACAGCTTAACGAGCAACTTATCGCGGCAGGCTGGGAGAGTGGTTTATCGCGGCAGATCACCGAAGACGTGTACTCAAGTTGGCAAGCATTGTCGCCGGCTGAGAGGTCTCCGAGCAGCGCCGCGTTTGAAAAGCTGGCCGCCGCCTGCATCGGCAATCGGCTGCGATTCGCGCCAGAATTCATTCAACCGGATTCCAACCGAGCCGTGATTCTGGTGGGCCCTCCGGGCGCCGGCAAGACGACCACGCTCGCGAAGATCGCGATTCAGGAGTGCCTGGCGAAGCGGCTTTCTGCGCGCATCATTTCCGTGGACCTGCATGGCGTAGCGGGGCATGAGAAGCTTCGCAGCTTCGCCGCCATTATGGGCGCCGGTTTCACCGCGGCCAATTCCGCTTCGCAATTCATGGAAGCCATGGACGAATTCCGCAACAAGCACGTTCTGCTGATCGACACACCTGGCTACGGCCATGGCGATTGGGAGTGGGCGCGCGATCTGGCGCGTGTTGTAGCGCAAGTCAAGAACAAAGAAATCCACCTGGTATTGCCTGCATCCATGCATCCGTCGGCGCTGCTGCGTTACGCCGCGAGTTACGCGGAATTCAATCCTGACTATCTTTTGTTCACGAAATTGGATGAAACGGAGTTTTACGGGTCGATGCTTTCGGCCGCCTTTCAGGCAGCGAAGCCCTTGTCTTTTCTGACTCGAGGGCAAGGCATCCCCGAAGATATCGAAGCGGCGAACAGCGCCACCCTAATGGCCGGCGTATTCGTGCGCGAGCGGGCGGAGGCGACTTCAGCGGCGTAATGGCATCCAACGTTATGGTCAATGCCGCGTATTATGCGCCGATTCCCGCCCTCGATCCGGAGGAGCGGGAGCGTCTGATCCTGGAACATCTGGCGAACGTGAAATGGATCGCCATGCGAATCCACGAGAGGATCGGCGGCGCCGTTAGCTTGGAGGATCTGATTTCGAGCGGCGTTATTGGCCTGATCCACGCCGTGGACAGCTATGATCCGAAATACAACGTCAAACTCAAGACGTTCGCCGAGCACCGGATTCGCGGCGCGATTCTGGACAGCATCCGCGGGCTGGACGGAATTCCTGCGCACAAGCGCAAACATTTGAAACAGATTGAAGCGGCTATTGGAGCCGCGGAACAGCGCCTGCAGCGAGTCCCGAGCGAGGAGGAGATCGCGGCTGAGATGAATCTCTCGCTGGGAGAATATCAGGATGCGCTCGCCGACGTACGCGCCGTCAGCTTGGGAAGCTTGGATGAAGTCACCGACGGATTCTCTGAAAGTAAATTACTGCGATATGTGGCGGACGCTGAAGAAGAGCAGCCCGGCAGAATTCTGGAACGCGCCGAACTGGAAAACTTGGTGGCCGACGCAGTAACTAAGATGCCGCGTCTCGAACGCACCATCCTGACGCTGTACTTCAAAGAAGAGCAGAACCTGCAGGAGATCGCCCAGATCCTGGGAATCCACACCACCCGGGTTTGCCAGTTGAAGTCGCAAGCAGTGCTGCGGCTACGGGCTTACGTGAGCAAGAAGTGGCCGAGTACGCGAGGGATCCTCCGATGAGCCAACCCGACCAGGAAATAAGTCAAAGCACGCAGTCCGCGGACAAGCCGACGGATAGTGTTGCCTCCGAAGCGGCCGTCAAACCGGTGGGGTCGCCGGCGGCGCCGCTTTTGATGGGAGTTAAATTACCGATTCGCGTGCTGATGGGGCGCACGCAATTGCCGCTGCGGGAAATCGTGCGGCTGGGAGGGGGATCCGTGGTGGAACTGGACTGCTCGCCGGACGACCCCGTGGACATTATGGTGAACGATCGTGTAATCGCGCAGGGAGAGATTGTGGTGGTTGGCGGAAATTACGGCGTGCGAGTAACGCGGATCGCGTCGGCCGGCCAATCATCTGGCGAGCGAAAGCAGGAAGTGGATTTGCTGGGTCTCTCGGAAAGGCTAAAGTGATGCAGACGTTTGTGGCAGTGTTGCCTTACTTGCTGCTGGCCGCTAATACGGTGCTTTTGTTGGCGCTGTTTATCGGTATCAACCAGCGCGTGCGGAAGATCGGCGGCCGCTCGGACACGCGTGAGGCAGCGCTGGAGAAGGAATCCATACAAATTTCGAATGTGATGAGGGAATTAAACAACAGGATTGCAATCCTGGAAAGGGAGGATAGACAGCTTGGAAGCCCGGAAACGGGAGCTAGCGGGCTGAACAGCGCGCTGCGCGGCAAGGTATTGAAGATGTACCGGTTGGGACAGCCGGCGGATCGAATATCGGAAGTGCTGCGGGTGCCGCGGGGAGAAGTGGATCTGCTGGTGAAGGTTCACACCCTGGTGATGCGTACCTACCAGGGCGAGGCTCGGTTGGAGCAGGACCCAGAACCTGTCAAAAAAGGTTAAACATGCGGCCAGAACAATCGATACAGGGATGGCGGAATTGAGAGCGCGATGAAAATCAAGACTTCAGATACGCCGGACGCGACCCGAATGGACCTGAACCCCACCCGTGCTACGCGCGAGGCCGATGGTCCGGCTGGCTCGACTTCCGTTTCCACAAACCGCACTCCTTCGAGCGACTCCATTGCTATTTCCGGAACAAACAGCCTGGTACAACAGGCTCTTGGGTCCGGATCGGCTGACCGTGCGGCACGCGTGTTGGAACTGCAGCAGCAGTACCAAAGCGGCCAATACCAGGTGGACGCAGTGGCGGTGAGCCGCGCCTTGATTGCAGCGCATTTCGCCGGCGAATAAAGCGCCGGGCGACATGGGAATCGATGTGGAAGTTCCTCCAACCCACGGGGACCACGCCCGGGAGTGCATCCGAGCAGCCAGAGCGAATATGCGTGAAGTGAAACAGCTTCTCTCGCAACATTCGGACCACGCGGGTCAGAACGCGGAACAGAACGCGGAGGCTTGTGCCGCCTTGCTCCGTCAAGTAGAGGTGCAGCTGGGGTGCGCGGTGGCAATCTTTAAGACGCGAGGTTCCCAGCCGTCCGCCGAAATTCAATCCATCCTGGAAGCCATGCAGGGGGAAATCGCCGTGCTGGCGCAGTTCCTGGCGGAAGCCGACAAGCTGCTGGCCGGGTGGCTGCGCGCTCTTTCTAGCCGGCAGTCCGGATATACCATGGAAGGCCGGTCGGCTCCCCTAATTCTGCTCAAGAAGGTGAGCGTGGAGGGATGAGGCGCCGTGGGTAGTCTTTTCTCAGCTCTGAACTCGGCGTCGTCCGCCTTGGAAGCGTTTCAACGCGCGGTAGACACTACTCAGAACAACGTCACAAACGCAAATACTCCCGGTTACGCCGAGCAAGTGCCGACCTTCCAGTCTGAAGACTTCCAGTCCACAAACGGATTGTCGGGCGGTGTGGTGGAGCAGAACCAGGATACGCGGAATCAGTTGGCGGATACGGCGGTGCAGCAGCAGCTCTCGTTGCAGGGCCTTTATCAACAACTTCAATCGTCGTTGACGCCACTACAAAACGTTTTCGACGTTTCGTCCACGAGCGCGATCCCCTCGGCATTCAATCAACTGTTTTCAAGCTTCTCGCAATGGAGCACCCAGCCCAGCAACGCGGTGTATCAGAGCGCGGTCATCAGTGCGGCCCAGCAAACCGCGACAGCCTTTCAACAGGCCGCATCCGAGCTCACCAGCATTCGCGGTGCAACGGTTCAGGACCTTCAATCGACGGTCGCCCAAATCAACCAAGATGCCGCACAGGTGCAGGCTTACAATGCCTCGTTGCCTCAGCAATCCGGGCCCGACCCTGGCGCTCAGGCGCAGCTGGAAACCACGCTCGAGAATCTGTCAGGCTTGGCGAACGTCCAGGTGCTCTCCGGGCTCGGCGGAACGGTCACGGTTTTGCTGGGCGGGCAGACGCCGCTGGTGATCGGAACGCAGGTGAACGCGTTGCAAGTCCAGAATGACGCGACAAACGCCTTAAACGGACCGCCCAACCAATCGATTGTAGATAGCAACGGGAACGACGTCACCAGCCAGGTTACATCCGGCAGTTTGTCCGGACTGTTGACCGCGGTGAACGACGTGATTCCCTCGCTGGCCGGCGGCGGGCAGCAAGTTGGTGGGCTAAATACGCTGGCTCAGGGTTTAGCCGATACGGTAAATAACTTACTGGCGCAGGGTTCCACTACGGCCACGCCTCCCTATCAGACGGGCGTTCCCCTGTTCACCTATACCGCGGGGGCTCCCGCCAGTGTTGCGTCGACGATTAACGTGAACGCGGCTATGACGCCCAGCCAACTGGCGGCCACAGATCCAGGTTCTCCGCCTGTATCGAATGGTATTGCGCTGCAATTAGCGGCGCTTGATAGCGGTACCAGCGGGCCCGTGAATGGTTTAGGATTCACTCAATATTTCGGGACGCTGGTGTCCCAGGTCGGCACGGCTGTTAGTAACGCAAGCACCAGCGCCACGGCGCAAACCCAGTTAGTGGCACAAGCCAAGAGCCTGCAACAGCAGCTCTCGGGAGTGAGTCTGGATGAGGAGGCGGTCAGGCTGGTTCAGTTACAAAGTTCCTATCAGGCGGCGAGTAAAGTGGTCACGGTAATCGATGAACTTACTCAATCCCTGATCAGCATGGTGCAGTAAGGAGA
>JBEKJJ010000194.1:0-14020 GCA_050011295.1 Bryobacteraceae bacterium | reverse complement strand
CAGCGTAAAAGGAAGGGAGCCCTACAATAAGAAAACGGGCGTGGGGAGCTTAATCTGATCGACCGGTCGCCACCAGGCATTTCGAGTGATCCGCTGTCGAAGAACTTCTATCGGCGAGACATTGACGGGCTGAGGGCGCTGGCTGTTTTGCCCGTCATCTTGTTCCACTCCAATTTTCTCTTCCCAGGCGGCTTCATCGGAGTCGATGTGTTCTTCGTGATATCAGGTTATCTGATAACACAAATAATTGAACGAGAGTTGAAGGTGCACCGTTTTTCGGTGCTGGTCTTCTACCAACGGAGGATTCGGCGAATCTTTCCCGCTCTATTTGTCATGTTCGCCGTCTCGACCCTTATTGCCTATATTGTTTTGCTGCCTTCGGAACTGAAGGATTTTGGTAAGTCGCTGGTTGCCTCGTCGGCCTTCTCCTCGAACATTCTGTTCTATCAGTGGTCCGGTTATTTTGCACCCAACTCTGAATCTGTGCCTCTGCTCCATACGTGGACACTGTCTGTCGAAGAGCAGTTTTATCTCTGCTGGCCATTGCTTCTCGGAGTTTTTAGTATCCGAGCAGCCGTTAAGTGGAAGGTCCCAGCTTCGCTCGCTGTACTGCTCGCCACCCTGATGCTGAGTGCGCACTGGGTGAACACCAAGCCAAACGCGGCTTTTTACCTACTGCCGTCCAGGGCGTGGGAGCTCGCGCTAGGGGCGCTGCTCTGTTTCCAGCCGGTCTCCGGAGCCTTAGCACGGCTTCCCCGCACAGTGGCCTCAATCGCCTCGCTCGCTGGAATATGTTTGCTAGGCACAACAGTAATTGCTTATGACAAGTTGACACCTTTCCCTGGATTTGCCGCGCTGCTGCCCTGTATGGGTGCAGCGCTTATCATCGCTGCGGGAGAAGGGGGGCCGTCGATCGGTGGAAAGATTTTGTCGCTGCGGCCTTTGGTTTGGATAGGCCTCATCTCCTATTCTCTGTACCTGTGGCACTGGCCGATATTGGTATTCGGGCCACTGATAGCCAACCACAAATTGGACGCGGTTGAACGCGGTAGCCTCGTCGTGCTCACATTCATCGTGGCCTGGCTGTCGTGGCGGTTTGTCGAGAGCCCGTTCCGCAAAGCACATGTTGTCAGGTCCCGAAGCCGGGTCTGGGTGATTGGAGGTCTCCTGACAAGCGTCGTCTTCGTTGCAGTCGGGTTTATATTCATGCGCGACGGCTTGCCGGCGCGTGGACTGGACGTCGGTAGCTTCGTAAAGGAGGTGGCTACCGATGAAAAGTTGTTTCAAGAATCTCCTTGCTTGGCTCGAGGTGCATCCCTTCCCGCAACAGAAGGCTGCCTCTTGGGCGCACCGTCTCCCGCATCCCGGTATGAGGTCGTCCTCTGGGGCGATTCCCACGCTACGCATCTCGCTCCCGCGCTCAACGAGATCGGCCAACGCCTTGGAGTGACAAGCCGGGAGATCACGAAGGCCGGGTGCAGTCCGATTCCCGGTGTGAGAATTCTGCCGGTCAATGGGATGACGGTGGGATGTCAGGCGTTCAATGATGCTGCACTCAGGGCCGTCCTCGCCGAGAAACACGTTCGTGTTGTAGTTCTTGCTGCCCGCTGGGAT
Organism: Bryobacteraceae bacterium; assembly: GCA_050011295.1. Taxonomy (GTDB): domain Bacteria; phylum Acidobacteriota; class Terriglobia; order Bryobacterales; family Bryobacteraceae; genus Palsa-89. The sequence goes on along the minus strand of JBEKJJ010000194.1, from coordinate 12,406 downwards.
GCCTTCGCTGATGGAACGCTGCTACTCACACCGGATGGCGCCCGGCCCAAGTTTAGAGACTCGCGCCAACTCTTCATTAGTAGCCTAAGAAAGTTACTGACTACGTTGGTGGACAGCGGCCGTCAGGTGATTATCGTTGGCCAAGTCCCGTTACCACCCTCGGACCTCATCGGCTGCATTACCCGGGCGCGCTTCAGAGGCGTGGATGGAAACGGGTGTGCAAAAAATCAATCCAGATCAAGCGAGCAAACGGCTTACCCGAACAGACCGGTGGCGGACACGGAATACCTCGTGAACCAAACACTACTGGAAGCTGTTTCGCACCTTGAATCAAGGGTCCAGATTGTGCATCCCTATGAGTACCTATGCCCCAATCAAGAGTGCATCGTTGAAGTCAAGGGGCGGCTACTCTACATGGATGAGACGCATCTCTCTTACAACGGAGTCCGCCTTCTTGAGCCCAGCCTTGAGAAGTCCATCACGTCTGCATTGATAGCCACGAAGAAGACAAGCAACGGCGCAGACCGCTAACTCCTTCGCTTGAGGACGAGAAGAGCAATTGGTCCGTCGGCGAGAATCGCGAAACTTGGCAGTTCTGTTAGTGTTCACCGGACAATCTCCTTCCTTACAAGTGCGTGCTATGATCGATCACTGAGGCTTCCATGCCAACTGCGTCGAGCGGTCGAACGATTACCTTTTCCAGTCGTCACTCCGAGAAATTCGAGGACTATCCACTTGCGGATGTCGACAGGGACCCTGTGTTTAGCAATCTGTTTGAGCTATGCCGTTCCTATACGATGACCAGTAAAGAAGCGATGTTCGCGCTTTATGAAGCGGTAACGTATGTTGTGAAACGCAATATTCCCGGCGACCTTGTGGAGTGCGGCGTTTGGAGAGGCGGAAGCGCGTTGCTGGGAGCGTTGGCGCTCGAGCGTTTAGGCGGGCCTCGGCGGCGGATATGGCTGTATGACACTTTCCTGGGGATGACGGCGCCTTCGCCATTGGACGTAGATATTAGCGGTACGCCGGCCCAGCAGTATATGGATCAATATTCAGATGACGGCAAGTGGTGCTATGCCGATCTGGAAAGTGTTAGGCAAACTTTTGCGAAACACCGAGTCGCGGAGTCTGACATCGAGTTTGTTCCCGGAGATGTTGTTCAGACCTTGACGGAGCGATCACCGCAGCAGATTGCAATCTTGCGCCTCGACACGGACTGGTACGAATCCACTCGGCGCGAGCTTGAGATTCTCTATCCACTTCTTTCGACCGGTGGTGTTTTGATCGTTGACGATTACGGTCACTGGGACGGCTCCCGAAAAGCCGTTGACGAATTCTTTGCAGACAGGCCGGTTCTCTTGAACCGCGTGAATTACTCGGTCCGCGTCGCGATCAAGAATTGAAGGGTCACACGCTGCCGTAGGTTGAATCGCTGCGATCATCGAGGACTTGCGCAAAGTTTCTCGTGAAGGCAATCCTGACGCTTGCTCCGTGTACGATAGGTGTACGATAGAAACGGGAATCGAGCGAAAACAGCCAATCTAGTGATTTGTAGAATCAGCAAGTTACACCGTATCAACTCGCTGCATGAAATCGACTCCCACTAGCTTCCGCCAGTTATATGCTGATATGAACATGTTAAGTGGCGCTCGATTTGTGTACGATGCGGTGTACACTTTTTCGCGTGGCGTTGATCATCTACCGCCGTCGGAAAAGTACGGTCGTTCTGTTCGTAGCCTTTGGTACAACTCGATGCATGAACGCCTACCCAACCAAAGAAGCTACGGCGTCTATCCCTTGACACGAGCAACTGGGACGCGGCCCGCAACCTGGTTAAGCGCCTGGAAGATGGAAGGCGAACAGTCGATCCCGACCCGCAGGAGAAGAGCGTGACCGTAGATCAAGCGATTGCACGCTACGTCAAAAGGAAAGGGCCGAGCGGTGAGAACATCGAATATGCAACCCTCCGCAAGCATAAAGTGATGTTGCTCGACCGTATAGCGCTCGACCGTATAGCGCCATTCCGCAAGGATCGAGGGATTCAATTGATTTCAGTTTTCGATGATGCCGCTGTTGTGGGAGGAGTGCCGCCTGTCGTTTAATAATCTGAACCCCAACCACAACCAACGAGCGGGCACCCTCATGGATAGACCTCTCAGCTCCGAACGAGGGCAAAGGAACTGGATCGTTATCGTTCGTTCCGGCGTTACGGCAAAGAGCTAGGCTGGCTCAAGCACGCCTATGCAAGAAACAAGAACGTGATCAAACCTCCGTCCGTGAAACCATCTCCCAAGCACGGATCAGAGCGTCTCGAAGAACGTGCGCCGGATTTATTCTCAGCTGTCTGTACCTTAGCTCTGGCGCTTTTTTCCGGTGTAGTTTTTCCCCACCATGGCCCGAATGCGGGCTTCCAGCTTCGAGGCTTCGCCTTTGCGCTTCATCTTCTTTAGTAACTCCACGTAGTCGGTAGCTGTGTCAGCCAATAGCTCCAGGCTTGGATCGGACGCGCTTACTGCCGGACGCTGCTTGGCAGTCAGGATGCCACGCTTGTCCAGGATTGCGATGGAGAGCCGGTAAAGGGGCTCCGCTTCCGTGAGGTTTTCTCTGGCGATATAGATGGATGCCAACGTGTTGAGGCTGGCCACGGTTTCGCTTTCGCGCGTAGTGAGCACCTGGCGCACCAGCGGTTCTGCATCCACCGGACGGTTCAGCGCTGCATAAACTTCCGCCAGTTTCTGGTATTTGCCGGTGAGCTCGGGACTTTCCGATCCCAAAGCCTTGGTCCAGATAAAGACTGAGCGCTCGAAACATCGTGCGGCGGCCGCATAGTTCTTCTGCTGCGCATAGAGCGATCCGAGCTGGTCCAAATTCTTCGCGACCTCGGAATGCATCGGCCCGAAGCTGCCTTCTCGAATCGCCAGCGTTTGGCGAAGCAGCGTCTCTGCTTCGGTGTATTGCCTCTGCTCGAACGACAAGGATGCCAGGCCGTCGAGTGTGGGCAGCAGCTCGGGGCTCGCGGCCGGAAACGCCGCTTGCTGGATCTTAAGTACGCGCTGATAGTACGTCTGCGCGGAGGCGAAGTTGGATTTCAGTACGTACAAGCGCGCAAGTTGGCTCAAGTCGGCTACCAGGTCGGCACTTTCACTGCCGGCGGAGTGTTCGCGGATGGCCAGCGCCCGCCGCAAGTATTTCTCCGCTTCCGGATACTTGGAGTCGGCCTGCAACACCTTCCCGATCTCTTCGATGGCCGGGAGCAACTTTGCGTCCTGTTCTCCATACTCCCGTTCGAGAATCCGTAGTGACCGCTCCAGCAGTTCCGCAGTGCGAGCGTACTTCATCTGCGCGAAATTCACTCGCGCGAGATCCTGCACCGCCCCGATCAACTGCGGATTGGCGCGGCCCAGAGTGTCCTCTTCCAGTTCCAGGCGCTTCTGGTAGATTTTCTCGGCTTCCGGATACCGGCTTTCGGCAGAATAAAAGTCGCCCAACTCCCGGTACGCCTTCGCGACGCGGGAATCGGTGGGTTTCCACTGCGCGGCATCTGTGACGGCGGCCAACAGGGCCGTCTCCTTCTTTGAAACCGCAGCCTGCGGCTTATCGATATTCTGACCCACGGTGTAGCAAGTAAGTACTAGAAGAGAGCATACAAAGATAGCGGCGCGTCGATTGGAAGTGTGCATGTCGCCAAAACCATCGACAGAACAACGTCGACAATGTATACAGAGAAGCAAGAATGAAACTATAGAGCGCGAAGTTTGCTCGGAGGGATTAAGGCGAATGCACTAGGAGTATGTCAGACGCGCGCCTTAGGCGCAGATCCACCCGTCGCTCTACGCTCGCGGCTCGGTAACGCAGCCGCACCGTTCGACGGTGAATTTCCGAGGGAATCCGGAATCCAGGAGCCAGAATTTGGTACAGCGCCTTCAACGGAGTCGGTTCGTTACCACGCGCCTTGGCCGATAACCAGTGCCGAAAATGTGCGCACGAGAATTGTCAAATACATCTTCGGCGTCAACTCCCGCACCAGCTTCAGATCGAGTGATGCCCGCTCCGGGTACTTGATGGTGCTTCTTCCTGAGACCTGCCAGAGTCCCGTGAGTCCCGGCTTCACCGACACCAGCTCCGAGGCGTCCGAACCATAGTGCCGAACCAGTTCGATACGCGTCAGCGGGCGCGGGCCAACCAGCGACATCTCGCCGCTAACGACATGCCAGAACTGCGGGATCTCGTCTATCGAATGACGGCGGCAGAATGCAGCAAACCGGCTGGCGACCCTGGGATCGGAAGCTTCCTTGCCATCTTCCAGCGGATCTGCAATCACGTATTCGATCCAGCCGGTGCGGCGCGCTGCAGGCGCAGTTGGTCCCCACATGGATCTCAGCTTCAACATCCAGAACGGACGGCTGTGCCTGCCCATCCTTAGATGTGCAACTAACGGTGACCTACGGGAGAGGACCGATACCAGGAGAGCCGAACCAATCAGTAAGGGACCGGTCAGGAGCAGCAGCAAAAGTCCGGTGATGCGCTCGGCAATTTCCGGCAACGTGATTCGCCGCAACGCCGGAACGCGTTCAAGTTGGATGCTGGGAAACACGTGCTAATTGGAGTATACCGGTCAAATCGCGATAACGGAAGGCTTGTACAATTTGTTTGCATTCTTTTTACACCGCTGTCTCAACGTCCGCGGATGGCTTGTTCAATTGAAACCTGATGGTCATCCAGAATGGTGCCCACGGCGCGCTCCAATGCGGCTCGCGCCTTGAGATAAGCGCCTTTGGCAACCACTACGGTGGATCTGGCTTGCGCCAAATAGCTCTCGTACTGAATGATGAAAAAGCTAGTAGATGCGCCTACTTCGAATTTGGATTGCTCGGCTTCCAGAGATTCCTTTTGCAGTGCCTCGGTCTGCAGCGCAGCCTCATACGAAGATCTAGCCTTGCGCATCGCTACGAGCGCGTCTTCCACCTCGAGCTGGGCTTGATTACGCAACTGCTGCAGACGGATTTCGGTTTGACGAATTTGGATTTCGTCGCGCACGACGTCGGCCTGCGCAATTCGATTGCGTAGCGGCAGGGTCAACTGGAGTCCCACCTCATAGAGGGGATACTTGAACGTGGCCAATTGCTCCAGTGCGCCACCGTAACTGCCCAGGAAATTCGGATCGGCCGTAGGCCCTACCGGGCTCTGTTGGCCCGCCAGGCCGCTGTTCTGCGCCACGCCTACCAGATCCAGCTCCGGCCGCAACGCATTTCGCGAGCCCTCTAAACTGATTTGGGAATTTTCAACCTGGACTCCGGCCTGCTTGAGGTCCGGCCGGTTCTGGAATGCCCGGGCCAGCAGATCCTGAAGCGGAGGTAAATTGTCTTTCTCCGGCATATTGAGGGAATCGGTGGGAATGATCCGCGCGTTCAGTATCTCGGGCTGACTCGCGCTGCGGCGCGTAATCACGCTCTTCACGATGGCTTCCTGCTCTTCCAGCAACCCGCGCGAATTGATGAGATCCTGGCGGATGGAAAAGACCTGAGCATTAGCACGGGTCAGTTCAACCTGCGCCTGCGTACCTTCGTCCACTTGCGCCTTGGTGTCCGAATACAATTTCTCGGCGGCCGCGAGCGTCTCTTCCTTTACCTTGACATCTTCAAATAGAGCGACCAGGTCCGTATACAGCCGGACCACGCCGTACACGGTGGCGATCAATTGCTGACGCAACAGAAGATCCGCGATTTTCCGTTCGTTCTTTGCAATGCGGATGAAGCGGCGGTTCATCGCCAGGCCAAATCCGCGCAACAACGGCTGCGTCACCGTGACTCCGAAGCTGGAGGCTGTGAAAGGGGTGAAAGCGCTACTGGTTGAGTTTAGAGTCTGCCGCATGTTGTCGAAGCCGGCGGTCAATTGGGTGCCGGGTCCGAATCCCTGCGAGTAATTGACGTTGGCCACTGTTGTGTTCGAATTCAGTACGTTGACACCCGTGTTACCGGGGCTCGACTGCGGAGCGCTTTGATGCGTCCAGTTCGCTTGGGCAGTGATCGCTGGATCGAACTGAGGAATGGCTGGGCCGTCGGAGAGCGGCAGGGTTCCGAGAACCGACAGATTAGTTTGTTGTTCGGCCAGCACGCCCAACTCGGACGGGTTAGTAGGCACCGAGCCTACGGCGACTGTGGATGACGCGGCGCTGGTCACCAGCGGACTAGCTGGACCGCCTACTCCGACCGGCGCTTCGGCCAGGATGTAGGAGAATCCGCGCAATAGTCCGCCGCCTTTGGCGCGCAGCACTTCCGAATCCGCCGTGGGCATGTTATAGCGCTGCAACTCCACATCGAGGTTATTCTCGATGGCCAACGCGACGGCGTCGGAGAGCGAGAGATAGATGTTGCCCGCGCGCAAAACCTGATCCAGACGCGTCGAATTCGACAGATCCACCGGCGGCACCGGACGAGGTGCATATGAGCGGGCCAGGCGCTGCCACACGGAGTCCTCCGCGGGGAGAGTTAGGGAGGTGATGAGCAGTAAGGAAATAGGAACAGTAAGTTTTTTCATGTGGGCTCTCTCGACCGCAAGGGAGCGAGTGATTTTCTAATGGGAGCCTGCTTTGGCCGGACGCTTTGGCTCAGCTCCCGCGACGGGCTGAACCCGCACACCCTCCTGCACCGAATCGTTCGGGTTCACGATCGCTCTCTCGCCTTCCTTCATCCCGGACAGCACTTCGATGCGGTCACCAAAGTCGCGGCCCACGAGGACGCGCTGGAAGTGCACTTTATTGCCCGCGCCAACCAGCGCCACTTCCGTGCCCTCCGGACGCACGACCAACGTGTCGCTCGGGATCAGCAACGGTGGATCCTTGCGAGGCAGGTTCAGGTCCACTTGGACGTACATCCCCGGCATCAGTTTTCCAGCGGGATTCGCGGCCTGGATTTCCACCAGCAAAGTACGGCTGGAGGGATCCAGCGAATTGGCTGTTCGAGCCACTTGGCCCGGGAACTTTGTTTCGGGCGCTTCGGAAGTGCTCAAGAAGGCAGTTTGCCCGACATGTATATCCGCGGCGCTGGATTGCGGCACGTTCACGTAAGTCCGCAGCACGTCGGTCTTCGCGATTCGAAACAGCAGCGTGTTCCCTGAGTTCACCAGCGCCCCCACGTCCACGTTGCGCAATGTAATTACCCCTGCGAAGGGGGCACGAACCTTCAGGTAGCTTTGCAGATCGGAAAGGCGCCCTACATTGGCCTCCGCGGCGCCGATGTTGCTTTTCGCGGCATCCACCGCGCGGTCGAGCGCACGAACATTGGCCGACTGCGCCGTATACTGTGCCTGATATTGATCGTTCTCCTGGCGCGATACCACGCCGCGTTTCACCAGATTGTCCCAACGCTGCGCGGTGACCTTGGCCAGCGATTCATTGGCCTTGCCTTGTTCGAGAGCCGCTGTGGCGCGCTCCAGATCGGCCTGTACCTGTTGCAGCGAGGCCTGCGCCTGCCGCACCTGCTGATCCATATCCGGAGCTTCGATTTCCGCGAGCAACTGTCCGGCGGTCACGCGGTCGCCAATGTCCACGGAACGCGTTTTGAGAAAACCTTCAGCGCGCGCCAGTATGGGCGCTTCGGTGACCGCTTGGATATTGCCCGGCAAAACCAAGTTGCCGCGCCCCTCCGCACGGCGCGCAGTCATCACGCTAACCTGCGGGAGAGCTTCATTATGTGTATCCGCCTCGGCTACTAGCCTTAGTTCCCGCTGGTGGCGCGGGATATAACCAGCTACAAACGCGACAATCAAAATCGCGACAAACACCAGTATGAGATTGCGAATGGTGTGGCGGGAGGGTTGGACCACATGTTCGGCCGCGCTCGGGCCCGCGTGCTTGTGTTCCAGTTGGCGTTTGAGCTCCTCAATCTCGGCGCGAAGTTCAGCTTCGTTGTTGGTTGTTTCTGGTCGCATTCAGATTCTTCGCTTTAGCGGCTGTGCCGATGCCAGGCCTCCACTCCGGGCACAATCTCCCGCTCTTCCTCTTCGATTCGCTTGTCATGATCCACCGGCGCCGACTTCCGAAGATACGTATATACGATCGGCACAATGAACAAAGTTGTTACAGTCGCCACCAGCAGGCCGCCGATCACTGCACGGCCCAGCGGCGCATTTTGCTCACCGCCCTCGCCTAGCCCGAGCGACATAGGAAGCATGCCCAGAATCATCGCCGCCGCGGTCATCAAGACCGGCCGCAATCTGGTGAACCCAGCCGAGAGCGCCGCGGCTCTCACGCCCTTGCCCTCCATGCGCTCGTCGTTTGCAAAAACCACCATAAGAATACTGTTCGCGGTGGCCACGCCAATACACATGATGGCGCCCATCAGCGACGGAACACTAAAAGTGGTCTGCGTGATGAACAACATCCAAAGAATTCCGGCCAGCGCCCCCGGCAGAGCGCTCACAATGATGAATGGGTCCACCCAGGATTGGAAATTGACCGCCATCAACAGATATACCAAAACGATGGCCGCGATAACACCCAGACCCAGGCGGTAAAACGAAGTCTGCATGGTTTTGGATTGGCCGCGCAGCATCAGCGTGGTGGCCTTGGGCACTTTCGTCTGGCTCATGATCTTCTCTATCGCGTTGGTGACGCCGCCCAGATCGCGCCGGTCAACGTTGGCGTACACATCGAACACCGGCTGCACGTTGTAGTGATTCACAATTTCAGCCGCGATGCTGTGATCGATGGTGGCGAGGTTTGAAAGCAATTGTGTTTGAGATGGCAGCGATCCCGGGTTTCCATAAGCTGCCGAGGCTTGGCTGGGCGATGCTCCCATGGATGCGTCTCCGGCCACCGAAACGCCGGCCAACGATCCGGGCGTGTTCGAGACCATCGCGGCCGTTCCTGCCGTGATGGGCGTCCGCATGAGCGCATCCACTGAGTCAATCCTGTACTGCGGCGTCTGCACCAGCACCGAGTAATTGACGCCATTGCCCCAGTTCAGCCACTGGTTCGGCGCCACCTGGCCGCTGCCGCTGAGCGAGATCAGCAAGCTGTTGGCAACATTTTGCTGAGTTAATCCAAGCTGTCCGGCCTTGGTGCGGTCGACGGTGATCCGCAATTCGGGCGCATCCACCACCTGATGAATGTGAACGTCCGCAGCGCCCGGAATCCGAGCTATGCGTTCCTCCAGTTGCTGCGCAATTTTATAATTCGGCCCTGCGTCGCGTCCGGTCACCTGTACGTCGATTGGCGCCGGTAGGCCGAAATTTAGAATTTGGTTGGTGATGTTGGCTGCTTCGAAAAACACCACCAGGTCCGGGAACCTTTCGTGCAACTGCTTCCGGAGCCGTTCCGTATAGATCGCTGTGGGAGTGTGCTTCTGCTTCAACGAAATCAAGATGTCGCCATCGCTCATGCCGATGGTCGGACTGTCGCCGAAACCCAGGTTGAAACCGCCGTTCGGCAGGCCAATGTTGTCCAGAATCGTATCCAGTTCGCCCGGAGCAATCACGCTACGGATTTCATTTTCGATTGAGGCGAAGATCATTTCCGTGCTTTCGATTCGCGTGCCGGCCGGAGCACGCGCATGCAGACGGATCTGGCCGGAATCGACAGTCGGAAAAAAGTCGCTGCCTATCAGGTACACCAGGCCAAGCGAACCAAAAGCGAACACCAGAAATCCGGTTAAGACGGCCCCGCGATGATCCAGCGCCCAATCCAGCAAGCCAGTGTAGGCCGACCGGAATCGCACGAATCGCCGATTGAAGGCAAAATGAACGCGCCAGATGAAGGGATGACCTTCCCCGCTTCCACCCTCACCGTGCTCGCCCTTTCGATACATGTCCACCTCCTGTTTCAGAAGGAAGTGCACCATGGTGGGAATCAGCGTGCGCGAAAGCATATAGGACGCCAGCATGGCAAAAACCACCGCCATGGCCAGCGGCGTGAACAGATATCTGGCAGCGCCGGTGAGCAGTAGCACCGGGACAAATACAATGCAGATCGCCAGAGTGGAAACGAACGCTGGGACGGCGATCTGCATTGCGCCGTCCAGCACTGCTCTGACGAGCGGCTTGCGCATGGAGAGGTTGCGGTGCGTATTCTCGATTTCAACTGTCGCGTCATCCACTAATATGCCGACCGCCAGCGCCATCCCTCCCAGCGTCATGACATTGATGGTTTGACCCAATAAATCGAGAATGATGATCGAGGTGAGAATCGAGAGCGGAATCGAAATGCAGACGATCAGTGTGCTGCGCCAACTTCCCAGGAACAGCAGAATCATCAGTCCCGTCAGGAGTGCAGCCGTAATCGCTTCTTTGAGGACGCCGGAGATGGAAGCCCGCACGAAGATGGATTGATCGAAAAGATGCCGGACCGTCACTCCGTCAGGCAAGCCGGCCTCGATTTTTGGCAGGGCAGCCTTTACCTGGTTCACGATGGCGAGAGTGGAAGCTTGCCCGTTCCGGAGAACTGTCAACAAAGCTCCGCGCGTTCCATTGGTCCGCACAATGTTGGTTTGCACGGCGAAGCCGTCACGAACGTTAGCGACGTCCTTGAGATAGACCGTGGCACCGTTCACCGACTTGATGGGCAGGTCATTCATCTCACTCAGAATTACCGGGCTGCTGTTGACCTGCACCTGATACTCGCGATCGGCGATCTTCACGCTTCCGGCCGGAAGAATCAGATTCTGGTTAATCAGCGCGTTCGTCACATCGGTCGCGGAGAGCTGCTTGCTATACATGGCGGCGGGATCAAGATCCACCACGATCTGCCGCATCTTGCCGCCATAAGGGGAAGGTACTGCCGCACCCTGCACGGTGGCTAACGGCGTACGAATGAAGTTCTGCCCGATGTCGTAAAGTTGTTGCTCGCTTAACGTTTTGCTTTCGAGCCCCAATTGCAGAATGGGAACGCTAGAGGCGTCGTACTTTAGAATGGCGGGCGGATAGATTCCAGGCGGCATCCCGCGCAGAATGGAGTTTGAGATGGCTTCCACCTGGGCCATCGCGAGATCCACCCTTACATTGGGATGGAAGTAGACTCGCACCACCGACACGCCGTAATAGGATTGCGATTCGATGTGCTCGATATCATTGACGGTGGTGGTCATGGCGCGTTCAAAAATTGTTACCACGCGCTTTTCCATCTCTTCCGGCGGAATGCCGTTATAGGTCCAGATGATGCTGACCACGGGGATGTCAATATAGGGAAAAATATCCACCGGCATCGTAACGATAGCGGTTGCGCCCAGCAGCAAAATGGCCAGCGACATCACGACGAAGGTATAAGGACGGCGGAGGGCTAATCGGACTATCCACATTCGATTTCGAGAATTCCCGTTATTCGAGCTAGCAGGCCGGTGAACAAACTCCGGAGGGCCTCAACCCCGGGTGGGCAAAGCCCACCATCCCAGAGACTCAACGGAGAGCGATCCAACAGCCTAACTAGCTTGATTATAAGGATGATAGCAGCGCGTGTCTGGTTATTAGCCCTTTCGAGCCATGATCAGGAGCCTGCGCTACTTCCGGTCAGGATTGAATCCGATTCGTCGGCTGGGCGGCGCCGGTGGACACTTGAGATCCTCAATCTCTTCCGCCAAGATGGTGATCACCGACGCGTGACGCTTTTGATTCGCCTCCAGCTTTTCCAGCCGCGCAGCCCAGGCCTTCTGAGTCGAGAACATTTCCCGCAGCTTCACAAAAGCTCGAACGATGAGTATGTTCATCTGCACCGCTTGTTTGCTCCTCAACACGGAAGAGAGCATAGCCACGCCATGCTCCGTGAAGACGAACGGCAGATAGCGGCTGCCGCCACGTCCTTTCTTTGAGGTCACATTCTGTGACCTCAAAGATCCCACCTCGTCGGTATTGAGTCGAAACATGAAATCTTCCGGAAAGCGCTCCGGGTTACGTTTGACAGCCTGGTTAAACGCTTTCGTGGGGACCTGATAAAGGCTAGCCAGATCAGCGTCCAGCATTACCTTGTGACCTCGTACCAAATAGATGCGGCGCGCAATCACTTCCGCCGGCACGGGGAGATTCCGCGCGCGCCCATTTGTCGGTCGCTTAAGCATGCAGTGGTGCTGGCAGAGAACCAGTTGTAACAGCTTATCTTGCAGAAATCTTCCCGTTTACAGGTGAATAATGCCCCGCTGGATGGCCGCAGTTGCCGCCTGCGTTCGATCCTCAACATCCAGCTTGCTCAAAATGCTCTTGACATGGTTCTTGACGGTGTGCTCGGCAATGCCGAGAGCGTACGCGATTTGCTTGTTGCCATGCCCCTTGACGATTAGCTCCAACACTTCCAGTTCTCTCGCGCTCAAGGATGCGGGCAGGGAACCTGCTTCGAGCGCTGCGGCGATCGATGGCGGAAGGTAAATCTCGCCGGCATGCACCGCGTGGATGGCTCGTATCAAATCGTCATGCAGCACGTCTT
>JBEKJJ010000193.1:0-14099 GCA_050011295.1 Bryobacteraceae bacterium | reverse complement strand
TGGCGCTCAAAGTTTTGCCGCCGGATGTCGCCTCCGATCCTGATCGCATGAACCGGTTCGTGCAGGAAGCTAAGCTGGCCTCCGCGCTGACGCATCCTAACGTCGCCTACATCCATGAGATCGGCCAGGATGGCGACCTGTGGTTTTTGGCGATGGAGTACGTGGAGGGCGTGCCGCTCACCAACCTGATCCGCGAGGGTCCGATGAAGATATCGGACATTCTCCCGATCGGCATACAAGTGGCGGATGCACTGGACGACGCACATCAGAAGGGCATCGTGCATCGCGACATCAAGCCGGCCAACCTCATGCTCACGCCGCGCGGGCACGTGAAGGTTCTGGATTTCGGACTGGCGAAGCGCGAAAAATCCGCGCGGGGTTCCGAAGATACGCAATTGTTGACCAGCGTGGGGATGGTTCTCGGGACGGTGGAATACATGAGTCCGGAACAGGTGCTGGGCCGGGACGTGGACCATCGCTCCGACATCTTCAGTCTGGGCGTGGTGCTATACGAGATGGCCACCGGGCGCCTGCCCTTTAGCGGTGCGAATGCCACCGAAACCATGGCGCGCATTTTGCAAGCCCAGCCGGATGCGATGGCGCGCTTCAATTACGAGGTTCCTGAGGAGCTGGAGCGCGCAGTCCGGAAATGCCTGGAGAAGGATCGCGAGCGGCGCTATCAGTCCGCGCGGGAGCTGATGGTTGATTTGAAAAACCTGGAGCGCGATTCAGGATCGCAGAAAGCCGCGGTGGTAGCGGAGGTTTCGCAGAGAGACGCGCGGCGGCGGATTTCGGCGGTGATCGTGGACGACGAAGAGCTGGCGCGGTCGCTGTTGCGGGAGTATGTGGAATCGAGCGCCGGCATCGATATTGTCGCAGAATGCGCCAATGGATTTGAAGCCGTCAAAGCAATTTCCGAACACAAGCCGGACCTGGTGTTTTTGGATGTGCAGATGCCGAAACTGGACGGCTTCGAAGTACTGCAATTGATCGGCAGGGACGTTGCTGTGATTTTCGTCACGGCGTTCGATCAATACGCCATGAAGGCCTTCGACGCGCACGCGGTGGATTATCTGCTGAAACCATTCAGCTTGGAGCGTTTCGAAAAAGCGCTGGAGCGGGCGCGCCAGCGGCTGGGCGAGAAACTGCCTTCCGTGGTGGAGCTGGCCGCGGCCGCGCGGGCCCCGCAGCAATATCTGCAGCGCATCGTGGTGAAGGATGGCACACGGGTCCACATCATTCCCGTGGATCGGCTGGATTACGCGGAAGCGCAGGACGATTATGTGGAACTGCACAGCCAGGGCAAGAACTACCTGAAACAGCAGACCATATCTAGTCTGGAATCGACGCTCGATCCCGATCGATTCGTGCGTATTCATCGATCCACCATCGTGAACCTGGAGCGTGTGACGAAGATAGAGCCGTACGCGAAGGATAGCCGTGTTGCCGTGTTGTCGGATGGCACGCAATTGCCGGTGAGCCGGGCTGGGTACGATCGGTTGAAGGCGCTGTTGGGGGAGAAGCTTTAAAAAAGCCGTTTCTGGTTTCTTGTTTCTGGTTTCTGGTTCGCGAACAGTCCTGTCGCGTGGTTTTGAACCAGAACTAGAAACCCAGGAACCAGAAACCTTTTTTCTGCAAGGTTTCCGCTGCTCGCGGGACTATCTGTTTAGAATGCGATCGGAGCAGGTCAGGTTTCTTGGAATTATCGAGCAGTATCAGCCAGCGCTTTGGCGGCTGGTTAATTCCTATGAGGCTGATCCGGGCCGGCGCGAGGACTTGTTCCAGGAGATTGCACTTGGGGTTTGGCAGGCGCTGCCGCGTTTTCGCGGCGATTCTAGCGAGCGAACGTGGCTTTACCGGATTGCGCACAATATCGCGATTTCCACTCTGGAATCGCGGCGTCGGCGCGACACACGAGAATTGCCGATGCCCGATTCCGTGGAACGGATCGGCCGTTGGAATGATCCGGACCGCGAGCTAGTAATTGAGGAGCAGCGGCAGGCGGTGCTGGCGGCGATTCAGGAATTGGCGCCGGTCGACAAGCAGCTCATCGTCCTGCATCTGGAAGGCTTGAGTTACCAGGAGATCGAAGAGGTCTCGGGGCTTTCTGAAAGCGCCATTGCCAGCCGTTTGAGCCGAATCCGCGATCGGCTGACTGCGTTGATCCAAAGAAAGGAGATTCGAAAATGACACCAACCGATGAATTACGGCAACTTTGGCAGTCGGATATCAGCGAAGCGATTAATCAGCGCGAGTTGTTGAGTGAACTGCAGCGGAGAAGCCGCAGTTTTGACCGCAGGAATCGCCGCCGCGACCTGGTGGACATCGTCGCGATGCTGATCATCATCGTCGTCTATTTTTGGTTCGCGCTGCACGCGGGGAACACTTTGGAACGCGTGGCCGACGTGTGGCTGGTGGTCTCGGCCGGTTGGTTTATCTTTTATGTGCGGCGCTATGCCAGGATCTCGCGCAAGCCGGTGCCCGAGCAGACCTTGGGCGCGTACCGGCAAGCGCTGGTGGAACGGTATGACTCGCAGATCCGGCTGGCGAAGAGCGTGAAGTACTTTTTCGTTCTGCCAATGTGGTTGGGCCAGATGCTGTTCAACCTCGCATATTGGATGAATGGCGGTAAGAACTTTAAATTCGTAATGGTCACGATTGTCGTAACGGCGGGGAACGTCCTGGTGTGGTGGCTGAATGAGGGGCCGGGCATCCGGTATCTCAAACGCAAGCGCCGGGAACTGGCTGTCTTAGTCGGAGAAGAAGGAGTAGCGAAATGAAGAAAGCATTGGCAGCGATTGTCATGATCGTACCCGTGCTGCTGGGTGCGGATTCCAGCGAGATACGCGCGATTCTCGAGAATCGCGTCGATCTTGGCAAGAAAGCTGTCGGGATCGTGGTCGGAACCATCGACGAGAAGGGCCGCTCGGTGATTGGCTATGGCAAACTGGCCAAAGATCGCGATGAGAAGCCGGATGGCGACACGGTGTTCGAGATCGGCTCCATCACCAAAGTGTTCACGTCGCTGATCCTGGCCGACATGGTGGAGCGCGGCGAGGTGAAGCTGGACGATCCAGTGGCGAAGTTTCTGCCGGCTTCGGTTGCGGTGCCTAGCCGCAACGGCCGCCAGATTACGCTGCTGGATCTTTCCATGCAGATCTCGGGTTTGCCGCGCCTGCCTACCAATATGAAGCCGGCGGATTTCGCCAATCCGTACGCCGACTACGACGCGCCGAAATTGTATGCTTTTTTGTCCAGCTACAAACTGCCGCGGGATATCGGCGAGAAATACGAATATTCCAACCTGGCGGTGGGGCTGCTGGGGCACGCGCTGTCGTTGAAAGCGGGCATGAGCTACGAGCAACTGGTTCGAACACGGATTCTGGAGCCGCTGGGAATGACCAGCAGCTCTGTCACGCTGTCAGATTCGCAGAAGAAGCGTCTGGCGACGGGTCATAGTGATGAGCTGAGGCCGGTGAAGAACTGGGACCTGGATGCTTTGGCCGGCGCGGGCGCGTTGCGCTCCACCGCGAACGACATGCTGAAATTTCTGGCGGCCAATCTGGAGCTGACCGATACGCCGCTGAAGGCCGCGATGCGCCGTATGCGGTCCGTGCACCGGGAAACCGGGACGGACGATCTTGAGATTGCCATGGCTTGGCACGTGTTCCACAAATTCGGAACGGATATCTACTGGCACAACGGTGGGACGGCCGGTTATCGATCCTTTGCGGGTTTTGTTCCAGCTAAGAAAACCGGCGTGGTTGTTCTCTGCAACACTTTTTTCGACATCGACGACATGGGTTACCACATTCTGGAAAGCCAATATCCGCTGGGCAAATTTTCAGCGCCCAAAGATCGAGTTGAAATTGCGCTCGATCCGAAGATCCTGGAAAGTTACGTCGGGGAATACGAATTGGCCCCCACTTTCAAGATCAAGGTCACGCATGAGGGAGCCCGGCTGTTCGCGCAAGCTACTGGTCAGCCACAATTCGAAATATTCGCCGAGAAGGAAGGCGAGTTCCTTTATAAGGTAGTGGACGCGCAGATTACGTTTCCAAAGAATGAGGCCGGGGCGGTAACGGAGCTGATACTCCACCAGAACGGGATGAATCAGAAGGCGAAGAAGATCCAGTAGGCAGGTGTTCCGTACTAGTGTCCTGATGGCGGCGCAGAAATCACAGCGGCTGCCGGGTCCAGCCCCATGCGCTTGAGGATCTCCCGGGCCAAGGGATAGTTGTTCCGAAGCACTGACGACCATACCAGGGCGGGATCGTGCCGGCGGTAGGCGATTTCAAGCCACTCCCGCATTCGCCCCTCATCCCCCGCCAACCATGCGAGATCTGCAATCACTAGCGGTTGCACATATCGATGCCTGGATTCGTCGATGAGCCGCCGGAGTTCCACGCTGGCCTCAGCTTGACGCCCAAGGCGAATATTGAGCCCGGGCCGCAGGTCGGGCGGAACGTTTTCGGGAAGCGCTACCAGCTCTTCCCCTTCCACCTTCGAATCAGCGAATTGGCGCGTGCTGCGGTAAATCTGATACATCATCGCGTGAACCCAGGGCTGCGGGCTAGTGCGCAGCAGACGCCGGCATTCCTCCAAGGCATCCTCGAACCGGCCGGAATAGTAATAGCTCATCGCTAAACCCCGCCGGTTGGCGAACGATTCCGGCTCCAACGCCACCGCGCGGTTAGCCTCCACCACGGCCTCTTGGAACCGTGCTCTCACGAGCAGGCTCATGGCCCAGCCGAGGTGGGCATCGGAAAGCGACGGGCTGGCAGCGATCGCGCGGCGATATTCGTCGTCCGCGCCCTTCCAGTCCCATTCGTAGAAGGTCTTCAGGAGCCCGGAGGCCGAGTGCGCTTCCGCCAGGCCGGGCTCCAGGCGGAGAGCGCGATCCGCGGCTGAGCGCGCCTTGGGCCCGAAAACACCAGGGTCGTCGAAATCATTGGCCGCCGTCACCCCGTAGGCCTTGGCCAGCCCGGCCCAGGCTAATGCGCTGCGCGGCTTCCTTTGTGTCAGTTGCTCGAGATTCTCCACCGCTTGCCGAACGTGTTGTGGGCTGCGGTCATCCAAAAGAAACTGGGCTTTCAAATAGAGCTAGTAATCGACGCCGGACAGACGCGCCGTCCGGAGTTGCGCAACGTAAGCCAATACGCCGCCGGCAGCCGCGAGAACGATGGCGCCCAGAACGGTCAGCACAAGCGCACGATTTTGTGCCGCGAGCCAACCCCAAGCGCGGGGCCGGCGGATCTCAGGGGATGCAATTCGATCCGTTCCGGCGTCTTGCACTGAGAAAGTGGGAATGTAGCCGCGCTGGTTGTACTCGATCCGGATGGGGTTTCTAAGACCCTCGGTCGCGTAATAGTCCTTCAACTTTTGGCGAATGCGCCCAAATTCCACTCGCACCAACGGCTCTATTCGTGGATCGTAGGATTCCGGTTTACGGAATACGTCCACTCCAAGCGTGTATTCCTTGAGGAATTTATCACCCGCGAGCGCCTTTTCCGCGGTGTACCGCAGGAGTTGAACGCGGCGCTCAGAATTCCGAAACAGGACGCTTTGAGCGATCCGTTCCAGTTCAGCTCTAACCGCGTCGCTGTCCGGAGCAAACATGGCACCTCAGGGATGAGCGCCTATTCACTTTATCACGGGCGGCGTGCTGCAATGGGAACCAGCGTGAAGTACCTCGTTGAAAACAGGACATCTGTTACGTAACGTTTCCTCCTGAAACTTGTTTAGAATAGCTCACGGACCTAAAATCGTCGGGTCAAGCTGTCCAAAAACGGAGGAAAGCTGGTTTATGTCTAAATTTGCAATTGTGCTACTGCTGGGAGCTGCTTCTTGCAGCGCCGAGGTTCTCGGGGTTCTCAGTACGGGCAACATGCTCAATTGGGACCTCACGGTGAGTGACCCTCTCGCGTTGGTCACCTCGTTTGACATCCTAGGGCCGCTCAGCGGCTCGAATTCCCAAGTCGGGGTCAGCGGCTCCGATTTGACGGCAACGTCGACCGAGCTGCTATTCAATTTCAGCGGCACCGACCATGGTTGGCTCTTGTTTCAAGCGTCGACCCTGTTTGACGGCAAGACTTTTTGGTGCAATGCGAACTCAGGCTACAATCCGATGTCGCCCATGCAGTCGTGTTCCAATCAGCCTGATCCCGGAGAAAACATCGCATCCACCATGGGAGACAGCGAGCCCGACCCCCTCTCCGGGACGCTCGTGATCGCGAGCGGAGGAACCGCTGTGGGAGCTGATACGATATACGACGTTGATCAGAGCTGGACCACTAACGGCCATATCTTCAGTGTGACTGGCACCGTCGAAATTGGACCAGTGGCGGGACCAGCGGTGCCAGAGCCGTCTATGCTCGGGTTTCTAGGCCTCGGCATTTCCGCCATGGGGTTCTGGAAATTCCGCGCCTCGCGTTCGTCACGCTACCCTGGCCGCCTACCGCCCGCCCTCTAGTTCTGCATGGCTAGCTCAGCCTTGGCGGGTAGGGCCTCCCGCAAGGTGGACTCTTCGGCGGCGATGATCAGTGTACCGCGTGCTGCTCCACTCGACGAACGGACAGGCGCTGTCCAGACGGCCGCGCTGAATTCCTGGCCTTGTTTGTTGCGAAGCGGGCCGGTTCCACAGCGCGGGGGTTGTCCAAGCACTTCGTCGCGCTTCCAGCCCAATAGCCGTTCGGCCGAAGCGTTCCAGTAGACCACTGCGCCCGTGACATCCAGCGCAAACGCAGCGAGGGGAGAAGAGTCCAACAGATTCACCTGCTCGGGCGGCGAAAGCACAGCGCCCTTGCCGGGTTCCAAGGTTTTTTCGTTGGCTTCCACCAGGCGAAGCCGCATTTGGGTGGAGGCGCGTTCGCTGCTCGAAACTTTTAGAATCAGAGCGGCAATCAGATACATGGATGCGATCAGGAAATCCACCCATCCGTCCAGCCGCTGGATGCCGGGGAAGAGGACTACGCCCGCATCCTTCAGTACGCGTATGGCTTCATAGACGGCAATCAGCCCCAGCACGCCGGTCAGGATTTTATCCAACCCCACCTGCTGGCGCTTGGACATGAGGAAGCACCAAAGAATGGTTATGAGGCAGATGCATAGGGCCAGGCCCATTAGTGGGCTGGCGCGAAAAATTTGAACCAGGTACATGCGGCTCTCCTCAGATTGTTTGCTGCAGGCTAATCATCGGCCGTTGAATTTGCGGCGGAGAGTCCTCAAGAGCTTACTTCATGGCGGGCATTTTACCTAGGAGACCGCCGGAAACCGCACTAGCGCTAAGGCGTTTCCATGAGAAGCATGATGAAGGCCAGGAGCGAGCGTTAGAATAAGGGTATGTCTGACGTATTGCGCATCGCTGGCCGCGATTTCAGTTCGCGGTTGTTCGTCGGTACCGGCAAGTACCGCAGCTTTCAGGAAATGGCGCGGTGCCATGCGGTTTCAGGCGCCGAGGTGGTGACGGTTGCGGTGCGGCGCGTCAATCTGACGGACAAATCCAAGGAATCGCTGCTGGATTATATCGATCGCTCTCGCCTGTTCATCCTTCCCAATACGGCCGCCTGTTACACCGCCGACGAAGCCATCCGGACGGCGCGCCTGGGCCGCGAAGTGGGATTGTCCAACTGGGTGAAGCTGGAAGTGATCGGCGATCAGAAAACGCTGTTCCCGGATAACGAAGGGCTGCTCGAAGCCACGCGGGTCCTGGCGGGCGAGGGTTTCGTAGTTCTGCCGTACACCAATGACGATCTGGTGAACGCGCGCAAATTGATTGACGCGGGTGCAGCGGCCGTGATGCCTCTGGCTGCGCCTATTGGCTCTGGGCTGGGCATCCAGAATGTCACCAACCTACGGATTCTTCGCGAAACCATTACCGAAGTTCCGCTGATTGTGGACGCCGGCGTGGGCACGGCATCGGACGCTGCCATCGCCATGGAGCTGGGCTTCGATGGCATCCTCATGAATACTGCGATCGCCGAAGCGGAGGACGCAGAGAAAATGGCGGAGGCCATGAAGCTGGCAGTGGAGGCTGGCCGGTTGGCGTATTTGGCCGGGCGCATGCCGAAGAAGCTGTATGCGAGTGCTAGCAGTCCGTTGGCGGGCGTGGTGCGGTAGCCGCAAAACCTTAACTGCTTATTGGCCACGGATGCACACGGATGAACGCGAATAACACATCAAATCAATCCATGGTCTCGCAACACCGCGTCTACCTCTGGTCTGCCTGTTGGTAGATCCACGCTTGGAATAGTCGCGCTGGCGTCGATCAGTAGGCGTGCTACTTGGGGATAGTCGCCACCCGGTTCGTTGCAGTTGTGGACGCCATGGCCGAACCATCCGGGCGGGGTTCCGTGAAATTGCTCATCCTCGATGGTCAAGGATGCGCCATTAGCCAGTAGGATCTCCACGATATCGGCGTAGCCTTTCCAGCAGGCCCAGTGCAAGGCCGTGCCGCCCAGGTCTCCGCGCGCGTCGACAGGCAGGCCCGCGGCTAACAGCGCACGAACGGCTGCCGTGCGATGGCTGGCCGTGAGATCCGGGAGCAGGCGCGCGGCGCCAGGTGATGCGGCGAGGTCCGGATGCGTGGCGAGCAAGCGATCCAGTTCGTTGGGATTGGCTGTCGTGCAGGCGCCCAGAAAGCGGTCCAGCGGCGAGACATCGGTCGTGGCTCCGCGCGCCTCGAGGAGCGCGGCGACTTCAGTCTGGCCGCTTTGAACGGCTAGCGCGTAAGCAGTCCGTCCATCTTTCCGCTGCGCATCCGGTGCTGCGCCGCCGTCGAGAAGAGCGGCGATAATTGGCACGCTGCGTCCTCGCCAGACGGCCCAATGGAGCGCGGTTTCGCCACGATCGTTCGGCTCATTCGGATCCGCACCGGCCGCGAGCAAGATTCGGGTGCCCTCCAAATCTTCGCGATCCAGAATGTGCCGGAGAGCGTTTTTGCCGGCGGGCGTAGCGCCATGGCGAAGCAGCAATTTCATGCACGCCAGATCCGGATGTTCGGTGGAATGGTAAAGCGATTCGGGGTCATTCGGATTGGCTCCCGCTTCGAGCAGCGCCAAGGCGAGCGCGGGGTTGTTGTTGAGACCGGTTGAGGCGTAGAGGCAGGAGAGCGAGTCATGGGCGGCGTTGGGATCGGCGCCATAGCGCAGAAGAATGCGCGCAGTTTCCGCCAGGTCGGCGGCGCGGCTGGATCTTCCATTGGCGAAGCGGGAGAAACAGACGTAGAGGAGCGGCTCACAGTTTTGCGGACCACTTTTGCCGGCCGCGAGCGCGGGCGTCTCTTCGAGAGTTTGTTCCACGCGCTTACAATTTCCGAGTACCAGTGCGGCGTAGAATCCAGCATCGGCGATATTGGGATGAGCTGCCAGTAATTCTTCAGCGCGCCGCAAATCGGAAACTGCGGCATCGATAAAGGCCGCTACTAAGTTCTGGTAGTCCAATCCAGACTGGACAATAAAAGCGCGGAAGCGCGGCCAACTGGGAAAGCCTTGCTGGCGCGCAATGGCCAGTTGAGCGCCGTGCAACTTCGGCTGCGGGATTCCTGGGAGCGCGGTGGAATCGCCGGATTTGGCGGCTTTGAGCAAGGCTTTCGCCTGCTTGCGGTAATACTCGAGATTGAGGCGCGTGGCCTCGGGATGGGTCGGCATACGACCTCCTTTCAAGTTGCGCCCATCGTCCGCATAACGGGCTGAAAGAAGGTTCGTGAAGCTGCGAGAAATGGAATGGCGGGAAAATCCCTTTCCGCGGACCGGCAGCGCCCATGCGCGCTACGGAGCATCATAGCAAAACTTATTTGGCCGCGGCTGAACGCGAATGTTCTGGGGTGCGCGGCATAAAAGTGGAGACCTGTTGAAATCGCCAGCAAAGCGGCAATATCTGAGCGTACGTGGTACTTCAGACAACACTGCCAGTTTTCCAGCCGCGCTACCGGGCCGCGGCCTCCCGCCCCGCGGCTCAAGAACACGGGAAATTCGTGGGGAAAATGCCAGCGGCAGAGGTTGGGTTAGGGCTGTTTCCCACTTTTATGTCGCGCACCCAATGTTCTGGGGCAGCCCTCAAGGTGGATGTCAGATGGCTATGTCGGGAGGCATGACCTGCGTCCGCAGAACAACGAACTCCGTCAATCCATCAGTAGACTCGACAGTGCCGACAGCTACAAGCGCCCGTCCGTTGGCGTCGCGCCAGGTTCGCAAGACCGTGCATTCGGCGTATCCAGGCTGTGGATATTGGCTGTCTGCATCCAGAGAATCAAGGCTGAAGATTGGCACCTTATCGATTAATGTGTGGCGATGTCCGTGGGCGTCAACGAACTCGCAGGCCACGACCCCCGCCTGGCACTCATCCACAAACCGGACAGTCTGGACAGCAAGATCACAAAGCTGTTGCACCTTGCTCCTCATTTCGCGGCCCTTACATGGTCCGCGTCACTTTGCTGATGGTTCTCGGCTGGTCGGGGTTTAGACCTTTTTCTGCGGCTAGGCAGGCCGCGAACAACTGGGCCGGGATGATGTAAGGAATTGGCGTGAAGAGTTCGTCGAGCGGAACGGGCACCGAGGTGACTCGGCCGTTGAGGCTCGCGGCTTCCTGATTGCTTGGGTCGCTGATGATGAGGGTTTCGGCCTTGAGATTGGCGAGCTTCTCGATCATCTCGCGGGTGCCCGGCCAGGTGACGCCGCCTGGCGCGAACAGGAACGCGGGGAATGAGGCTTCCACCATCGCGATGGGGCCGTGCAGGAGATCGGCGCTCGAGAATCTTTCCGCAACCACATAGCAGGTTTCCATCAGCTTCAGGGCGAACTCGAAGGCGTTGGCGTAATTCAGCCCGCGACCGATCACCAGGGCGTGATCCATGAAGCGGTACCGCTCGGCGCGGCGCGCGATCTCTGGTTCCAGGCTAAGGGCGGCCTGGGCCCATTCAGGAATGCGCGACAGATCATCGAGAGCGATGTTTGCGCCCAGCGCGTGGGCTAACATGTATAGAACCAACAATTGGCCAGTGTAGGTTTTGGTGGCTGCGACGCTTTTTTCCCGGCCCGCATGCACCAGAAAAACATGCTCCGCCAGGCGCGCTAGCGTGCTCTCTGCTTCGTTCGTGATACCGATCGTCCGCGTGCCTTGTTCACGGGCGCGTTCCAGAACCAGATTCGTATCGGTGGATTCGCCGGATTGCGAAATGGCGATCACCAGCACGCCATCGAAATTGAACTTGGCCTGGTAGAGCGTGAAGATGGAGGGCGCGGCCAGCGTTACCGGGATACCGGTTGCCAGCTCCAGCAGATAACGGCCGAACTGCGCGGCGTTATCCGACGTGCCGCGCGCCACCAGCATGATCAACCGCGGCTTTTCACGGTCCAGTAGCGAGCGCAATTGCTCGATGGGTTTGCGTTCGGCGCGGAGTGTGCGTTCCAACGCGGCCGGCTGCTCGCGGATCTCGTCCAGCATTTTTGACATGGGTCTGGCTTGAGGATAGCAGGCCCGGTTTCTGGTTTCTGGTTTCTAGTTTCTGGTTCTTGGGCGCTCGGTGTTGTTAACCAGAAACCAGAAACCAGGAACTAGAAACCGGCATTTAGAAACTGGGAGCCCAACGACTCTCCGTTCCCGACCATGCTCGCCAGGTGGGGTACTCGGTCGGCGGGAGAATCAGAACATGCGGCTTCAATACGATCAGCGTGGCGCCGTCGTCCTTGCTTACGGTGTTGCCCCTCAGGAACGGAATGAGGCTGACGCCGGGCATTCCCGTGATGGTGACCGCTTCCGTTTTAGTCATCAGGCCGGACAGCACGGCCCATTCACCGATCCGGAGCCGCACCTTGGATGTGTACTTGGTGCTGGCGATGATCGGGATGCCATCCACGGCGCCCGCGCCCAGCAGCTTGAACTCAGCGTCAACTTCGAGCGATAGTTCGTCCGACCCATGGATCCAGGGCGTGACTTTGAGAATCAGCCCCAGATCCTCGAAAGTAAATGTCGGTGGAGGAGTGTAGACTTGCCCGCTCGAAGCGGTAGTTGGGGAACCGCCAATGTAGGTATTGGTCACTAGCGGGTATTTGTCACCGACATGCAGGGTGGCCGGCTGGCCGTTGAGCGCCACCACTTCCGAACTCAGCATCGTCTGGGCGCTGGATTTGGAGACATTCGCGAAAAGTTGCGCGCTGGTGACGCCCAAGCCAAGCAGCGAAGCGCCGCCGCCGAAAGTGAGGAAAGTGGGAAAGCCGGCGGGAATGGCGCTGGTGAGATAGTTCCGGGCCACGAAGCTGACCAGGGGAAAGACCGTGGGTACGTTCAGCCCGTAGTTCAGGTTCGAGGTTACGTCCGTGGTGAGAATGTCGACATCGATGGCCACTTGGGCGCGTGGGCGCAATAGATCCTCCAGGAGTTTCTGGGCCAAGCGGACTTTGGTGACGCGGTCGCGCATCATAATCAAATGGCGCTGGGTATCCACCATCACTTTTTGCATGTCCAAGGTGCCGCGCACCGCGGTGGCTACTTCCTGCAGCTCCTGGACCGTAACAGTTTCGGAAAATGGAATCACCACGGCGACAGTAGCGTCGAACTCAGTGCGCTTTTGGGTACTGTCGTTGGCAACGAAGATCAGGCGTTCGCTGATGGGCGTGAGGAAGGAATCCGTGGCAGCTTGGAGCGCGAGCAGAGTCTCGCGATAGTCCGCGTCGTTGAGTTGAAAATGGATGGTCTTGGTGGGCTGGTATTGCGTATCGAAGATGACGGACAGATGCAGGGTGCCCGCTACCTGTTCCCATAGCGCTTTGGAATCGCCCCGCAGGTCGAAATCCTGGTGTCCAGGCGCGGCTTTGAGTTGAGGAGGAGGCAGCGGCTTACGCGCCCGATCCAGGTCCTGATCGGCAATGTCCCCAAACAGCGTCCGATCGATTTTATCGGCCGGGAGATCCGTGGGCGGATGTTCGGTGTCCTTCAGTAGGCTGGCGATAGGACGCAGGATCTGAGCATGCTCCCAGTAGTCGACATTTGTGGGATCCGCAGCGGCCGCTTGCGCGTAGAGAACGTAGGCGCGGAGGATTTGTCCGGCGCGCTCCGCCTTTTGAGCGTCCTTATAAAGCTGTTCCGCGTTGACCGGGGCCGTCCAAGCCATCGAACACAAGGAGATCCCACAAATCAGCAGACGACAGAGCTTCACACGAGATCTGACGGCCTGGGCTCGCCCGGCGTGTATAAACAATTGAGCCGTAATGGCCGATTAGATGAGTGAGGATCTTTTCATTCATGGCTGCCCTGCTTGTGCCCATGCGGACCGGATTTGCACCGGGAGTCCCGCAAACGTTTGAGGAATTAGGGATATCCCAGACTTTGGTGCTGGATCTGGTGCTGCGCCGGCTGCTGCTGGAAGGCTTCAGCAACCTGCAGAGCTTAAGCAACACGCTGCGGGTATCGATGCCCATTTTGAATATCGTTTTCAACCACATGCGCCAGCAGCAAATGGTGGAAGTGAAAGGGATGATCGGCAACGACTACCACTTCACGCTATCCCAGGGCGGCAAAATGCTGGCGGCGGAGCGGTTTCAAATCACACAGTATGCCGGAGCGGCGCCGGTGTCCTTAAAGGACTATCACAGCGCCATCAAGGCGCAGGCCGCGCAGGTGAAAATTGACCGTAAATCGCTGCGGTCGGCCTTTTCGGACCTCGTAATCAACGACATATTACTGGACCAGTTGGGGCCGGCGCTAATTTCTCAGAACTCCATCTTTATTTATGGGCCCACTGGAAACGGCAAAACCAGTTTGGCTGAACGAATGTTGCGCGTTTATACGGACGCCATCCTGCTGCCTCACGCGGTGGAAGTAGACAACCAGATCATCAGCTTATATGACCCTGTTGTGCACCAGAAGCTGGATTCGGACGATCACGACATCGATCCGCGCTGGGTGCTTTGCCGCAGGCCTTGCATCGTGGTGGGCGGCGAGCTGATTCCCAGCATGCTGGAACTGCGCCTGGATGAATCTTCGGGAATTTATGCCGCGCCGCTGCAAATGAAGGCCAATAACGGAATTTTCATTATCGACGACTTTGGCCGCCAGTTGATGTCGCCGCGCGACCTGTTGAACCGCTGGATTGTACCGCTGGA
>JBEKJJ010000192.1:0-14278 GCA_050011295.1 Bryobacteraceae bacterium | reverse complement strand
AGGGCGATGGTCCGTCCGACGATGGTGCGGTCGCCGTCGAAGTAGCTCCGCCAGAAGCTGTAGCTAAGCACCACCACCGGCTTGCTGTCAGGAACGGCGTCATCGTCCGGAGCAATGGTGCGTCCCAATACTGCCCCGATGCCCAGGGTCGGGAAATACGAGCCGGACACCAACTCCGCGGAAATTTGCGCCGCTCGATCCCGGTAGCCGAGGTTTACGGTGGCTGGAAACCGGCAGAACATACCCGAAAAGACGCGATTGTTATTGCGCAAATCTTCAAACATCGGCCAGGAAACGGTGTTGCGGCCGTAACTATTGCCGTAATGGTTGCCCGTCTCCCGGACGATCACCAGCTGCTCGGGATGGCGGATGGGCAAAAGCCGCAGAACAACCTGATCCAGCAGGCTGAACATCGCCGTGTTCGCACCGATGCCAAGCGCCAGTGTCGTTGTCGCAACCAGGGTAAAAGCAGGATTCTTCGCGAGCGTTCGTACGCCATACCGAATATCCTGCGCGAGCCTGTCCAATGAGACCCCCACCCTAACATCCCGAACGTTCTCGCGAACGTGAGCGAGACCTGCTCCGTCTTTCACACTCTCATTCGCTGAGAGTTCCACATAGGCCTGGAGCTCGTCCTCGAGATCCCGATCCAGTTGTTTTCTGCGAAATAGATTGTTCCAAAGCGCGCGGATTCGACTGATCACAAAGCCTCCTACGCGGTGTGTAAGGCAGACGCCATGGCAAGAGATATGCGTTCCCACCGCTCCGACTCGGTGTGCAGTTGCCTTCTACCGGCTTTGGTCAACACGTAGAACTTCGCACGCCGGTTTGTTTCCGATTCTCCCCAGGAAGATTTGAGCCAACCGGCCTGTTCCATGCGATATAACGCGGGAAACAGGGATCCGGCTTTGACTTCAAATGCTCCGCCGGTAATCTGCGCGATTCGACGCGATATACCCATCCCGTGCAGTTCCTGGAGATCGAGAGCCTTCAGGATCAGGACATCCAGTGTGCCATGCAGGAGATCGGTTTGAGGGGTAGGCATGAACTCTCCTATAGACTGTCCATAAGAGAGTAGCACCGGCCTTATAGAAAGTCAATAGGAGTGTCCGCTTTGCGCGCAACCCGATTCACGGGCGTGGCGCGGATCCTAATATGATTGATGTTTGCGATTGAGGAGGATACTTTGAGAAAGCTGAATCGGCGCAGCATCCTGCGCGGAAGCGGATTGGCGGCCCTGGGTGCGGGTCTCGGAGCGGCCCAGCCGAACTCGGCGGATTGCAACTGTACTCGGGGCTTGGACGGCCAGATGCTGGACACCGCGCCGAGCGAACTGCGAGCCATGATCGAACGCTACGAAGTGGATCTCAGCGATCTCGATCGCCTCTATTCCCTCCCAGGTTCCAACGCGCGTCATGCCCGGCTGGAACAATTCTATTCCGCCCAACTCCATTTGGTGGAAGCCGTCAAGTTCGATGCGTTAAGCCAGGCCGGCAAGATCGACTATCTGCTCTTGCGCGGCCGTTTACTCCACGACCAGAAACAGCTCGCCTCCGAATCCCGCAAGGAAGAAGACATCGCTCCGCTGGTTCCTTTCCAGCAGGACATCATCGGGCTGGAAGAGGCGCGGCGCCGGATGGAGACGCTCGACCCGCAGAAGAGCGCCGTTACGCTGAACAAGCTCGCCATCGATATTGAAGCTGCCAAAGCTTCACTCGCGAACTCCAAGCTTGCGCCCGCCGTGCTGAGTCGTGCGGCCATCCGGCTGGTTCAGCTTCGCAGATACTTCCGCACTTGGTTCAATTTCTATCATCTGTACGATCCCAAGTTCGCCTGGTGGACCGACGCCGAATTCAAGCGCGCCGACGACGCTCTGGACGCTTACGCCAAGTTGGTGCATACCGCATCGGGTGTTGCCGGTCCCATCGAAGCGCTGGAAGGCCGCGGCCGGCGCGGCGAGTTCCGTGACGACGACGCGGAAACGGTCGAGAAAACAGCGCCAGCCGGCACTGGCGAAAACAAGAGCGGCGAAAACAAAAGCGCCCCTGCCGTTGGAAGCGACCAGGAACTGTCTGGTGTTGGCCCTGTCGGCAACGACGCATTGGTGGAAGCCCTGACCGCGGCGATGATTCCTTATTCACCCGAAGACCTGATCAAGATCGCCAATCGCGAGTTCGCTTGGTGTGATCGCGAAATGCTGCGCGCCTCCACTGAAATGGGTTTCGGTAACGACTGGAAGAAAGCCGTCGAAGCCGTCAAGAACAAATACGTCGAGCCCGGGCAAATGATCTACCTGGTTCGCGACCTCTCGCGCGAGGCGATCGAGTTTCTGGAGAAGCGAGAGCTGGTCACCATTCCTCCGCTTGTCAAAGAGGATTATTGGGAAGAGGCCATGACTCCGCGCATGCAATTGGTGAACCCCTTTTTCACCGGCGGCGCAACCATCCAGGTCTCTTCACCCGCCAGCAGCCAGACTTTACAACAGCGCCTGGAAGCCCTGCGCGGCAACAACATGTTTTTCGCCCGCGCCACCGTCTTTCACGAGCTGATCCCCGGCCACCATATGCAGTTCTACATGACCCAGCGCTATCGCATCTACCGCAGCCTGTTCAGCACGCCCTTCTGGACCGAAGGCATGGCGTTCTATTGGGAGATGCTGCTTTGGGATTTAGGCTTCACTCACACTCCCGAACAACGCGTGGGCGCGCTGGTGTGGAGAATGCACCGCTGTGCGCGCATCGTGTTTTCGCTCAGCTTCCACCTCAAGAAAATGACCGCCGTCGAATGCGTGCAGTTCCTCATGGATCGTGTCGGCTTCGATCGTGCCAATGCCGAGGGCGAAGTGCGGCGCTCCTTTAACGGCTCCTACCCGCCCATCTACCAATGCGCCTACATGCTCGGCGCGTTGCAGTTCTACGCGTTGCATCAGGAACTGGTCGGCTCGGGCAAAAGGTCCAACCGCGCCTTCCATGACGCTATGTATCGCGAAGGCAACATCCCTGTCGAGATGCTGCGCCTGGCTCTGAACGGCCAAAAGGTCACGCGCGATTATCAGACTAGCTGGATGTTCTACAAGTCTCTGGGATAACAACCAGAGAACCCGATCATTTCTCCCGCCGGAACTGCAGCCCAATGCTCAGCATAATTCCCAAAAGTGCCAGCGCCACGCCGGTAAACACGCTAGCCGGACGGTAGAGCATCACAACTTCGTGTTCACCCGCATCCACCACTACACCGCGAACGATGTTGTATGCATTGTAAATCCGCACTGGCTTGCCATCCTCGAATGCTTTCCACCCGGGAAACCAGGCATCGGCGAAAACCACCATCGCCTTGCACGGCGTATTGACGCGCAGCACTACGCTGGTGGGCCGGTACCGCCGCACTTGAACGTCGCCTCCCTCGCACGTTTCAAGCGCCGGCGCCGTGCCTTCTAACACCACCGTCCGCCGCAAATCGATGGACGGATTCAGCACCGCCGCGATCACGCCGGCTTCATCCGCTGCGCCGATCGCGGCATGCGCTATTCGAGCGCGCGGAAATGCGCCCGGATTCAAGAACACTTTCAGTCCGCTCTGCCCTTCGAACACCGCGTTCTGATCCGGTTTCTGGGCATTCCGCCCGATAAAATAATTCACCGCCAGCACCGAACGGTAGCGTGGGTCTCCCTGAGTTTCCGCAATCGTTTTCAACGGTGTCGAAAATCCGCCCAGTTCATCCACGCCGAACCAATCCCCAAAATTATAGGGGATGTCTTTGTGGTCCACGTCTACCCGCGCCAGACTCGCGTTTTGTACAAACGCCGCCACATCCCGGTTCTCCTGCAGCTTAGGCAGGTTCACCGTCGCACCCATCCGGACCAGTGCATAGTTGCTGACGTTGTTCAGCTCGAACAGAAGCAATGCGATCAAAAGAACGCCGGCAGCGCTATTAGAAAGCCACGATCGGCTCCAAAACCAAAGCAATCCGGCCAAAATCATCGCCACCAGCGCCGCCAGCGCCACTACCTTGTATTCTTCGCTCTGCTCAGGCCGCACCGTGATCAGAACCAGCAGTGATCCATAAAGGAAAAGCGACAGCCCGCAAAGGACCCGAATCGAGATCCGATTGGCGTGCTCACTGGCCTGCGGAGACCGGAAAGCGTCCAGACCGTACGCCGCTAGCACCACCACACCCAGATGAAAAATAGCCTCCGCTGTGCTCGGGCTCCGCGCCTTCTCGAGACTGGGAACCAATGCATATAGGACGCCGTGAAAAAGACTATATCCGCCCAGCGAGAAAATCAGGGCCGCCAACGCCACAGCGGCCGACACACGCACCGTTCGCTCCTGCCATTTTGCGGCGACACCCAGCAGAGCCAACGTGATAACTACCAGTCCGATGAAGACTACCGTGTCGTGTTGAAAGCCGGGAATAACAATTCCCAGCACCGCCGTGGGATACAGCGACAAGTCCTGGTGCACGCTGTAGGGCACCTTTTGATTCCAGGTCACCGGGTCCGGCGCATTCACCCAACGCAAAGAAAGCCGGCCCATCTCTATGGCCGGAAGTATCTGCGCGGCCGCAATCAAAGCGAAACACGCGAGGAATGCCGCGGGTGGCGCCCACGCGCGCCAGCGCAATACTCGGCCGGACGTCGTGAAATAGTAGATCCACAATCCAGCCATGACCAGCGAAAAGAAAACCGGAACATCATGGTGTCCACTAAGGAATGCCGCGCCTAATAACGCCCCCGACGCCGCGCCATTCGCCAACGCATTCTCCCGCCGCAACACGCGCAAAAAAAACATCAGCACCAACGGAAGAAGCAGCGCACTCATCGCCTTTTGCGGCCACCCGATAGCGCCAACAAATCCGCCCAGTCCAAACGCGCATCCAGCGAACACGGACGCCATCCGCGATATCCCCAGATCGCGGCACAAAACGTAACCGAACAGCGCCGCCAGGTAGTGAATTATCACCCAATACCAATGCAGCGCCCGAACCCGAATGAAGCCGTCCTTCAACGGCACCGAGAAAAGTGCCCAATTTAGCGGGTTTAGCGTGCCTGTCTGCACCTGACCCAGCAGCGGCTGGCCGGTCCACAAATGTGTATCCCACAGCGGAAAATGCCCGGTGTGCCATTGCACCGCCTGCACCTGGAGCCAGGGAACTATTTGAAATGTGATGTCGGAAGCATCTAGCCACGTATACTGCCCGGCGAGCACCAGCTTCCAGAAGAATGCAACCGTGATGACGAACAAAAGAACCGGGCAGGCTAACGTTCTTGCGGTGCGCGTCATCAGAATGAGCATATCGCACCGGCTTTCGCGCGAAATGCACTCCGGCATTCCGCTCCTATGCGGCGTTCTACTATCATGCAGGTATGCAATTGGATTCGAAATGATCTGTCTGGTCTTGTTCGCCGCCGCTCTGCGCGGCGATATGTTATCCCGATTGCTGCACCAGCGCGAAATTACTCCGTGGATGATGCTGGTGGGCATCGCGGCGGCATTTCTACTCGGCGCCGCGCACGCCTTGACCCCGGGCCACGGCAAAACCATTGTCGCCGCATATCTGGTGGGATCTCGCGGCACTCTCAAACACGCCGCGTTCTTGGGCGCGATGGTCACCTTTACTCACACCGTCAGCGTGTTCGTACTGGGCCTCGTAACACTATTTTTCTTCCGCTACGTGATGCCTGAAACCGTTACCCAATGGCTGGGAGTAGCATCCGGCGTATCCATCGTAGCTATTGGATTGTGGATGGCGTACACGCGTTGGCGCGCGGCAACACACGTTCACGATCATCATCACCATCATCACGACCGCGCGCACAGCCATGATCATCATCATGACCATGACCATTCCCACACTCACTCTCACATTCCGAACGAACTATCCTGGGGCGGACTAGTAGCGCTAGGAGCCAGCGGCGGCTTGGTCCCATGCGAATCGGCTCTAGTTCTCCTTCTAGCAGCCATCGCCCTCCGCAGAGTTGGCTTCGGACTGTTATTACTGGTTTCCTTCAGCGCAGGCTTGGCAATCGTGCTAATGGCAATCGGCGCAATAGTCCTCTTCGCCCGCAATCTGCTGCCCGAGCGCGGAACCTCATCCAACATCTTTTTCCGTTACGTTCCGGTGGCCTCAGCCGCCATCGTCACAGTAGTAGGCGTAATAATGACCGGGATCTCCCTCGGCTGGATCCGCCCCTCCTGGATGATCGGTTAGTCTCTAGCCCTTCGGCACAGAAACCGTAATATTGCGAAACTTCAAACCACCCGTGTGATCACCCTGAATATAGAACGGCCCCGGCTCACCTTCATTGGCATCCAGCGCGCCGCCAGTGATCCCTTCAATTTCCTTGTGATCAATCGTGGTAGTGCCATTGCGAACCACGGTCACGGTCCGTCCCACCAGCGTTACGTCAAATGTCTCCCATTGTCCGGGCGTCCGCGGCAATTCCGGCGTAGGTGCGATCCGCCCGTAGACCGACCCTATCCGCCGCTCCACCGGATTCTCGCTGAGCTTTTCATATTCGATCTGGACTTCATACCGGCCGCGCAGGTAGAAGCCGCTGTTGCCGCCCTCGGGACAGTTCACTTCATAGTGCACTTTGAAATCTTCAAACTTTCGAGTCGTTTTTAAGTTGTCGCCGTGGGTCTCATTCACCAGCAGCCCGTCTTTCACCGTCCAGTGGCTGTTCGCCGGATTTCCGATTGGCTCCCAGCCTTCCAGATCCTTCCCGTCGAATAGCGGCTCCGGATTCGTCCATGCCTTCGGAGCGCTGCGCTTCAGCGCCGGAGCAGCCAAACCCGTCAACTCCACCGTACTGCTGCCGCGCTTCTGAACACCCGTCAGCTTTCCGCCGCTCGCGTCCAAATCCCACGTCATCCCCGACAAATTGAGAGCCAGATGCGATCCTTCTATTTTGAAATCCTTCACTTCATAAACATTGCCGCCGGTCGGCTGGAACCAGACCTCTAGCTTGCCGTCCTTCTCGGTTACGCCCAGCCACGTGGCACGCGTAGTATTCCCAGCCGTGATGTTGAAATCCCACCGCCCGACGAAGGGATTCTTCGTCTGGGCAGGAGCCGGCGCTAGAAACGCGGAAACCGCTATGAGACCGCCAATGAACATTCGCATGTTGGTAGTCTATTACATAAGCACCCATGGCAATCGGCGAGCCCGCTGCCGTCGCGGCCAAGATTACCCAGGGCTGAGCCCGCGCTGCGATCCAAAAGCCAAGCGTCTGCTGCGCAGGGTCTTTCCGATTTCGACGAACGTCTGGTGATTCAGCGGGAACTCCAGAAACACATGCAGCATGCTCATGATGTACAGAATTCCAAAACCCAAACGGTAGTCATACAAGTAGGCCAGTCCGGCCGCGGCCCAGGCTCCAGCGATCACCGCCGCGCGGGTTCTGGTAATCTCATGCCATTTGATGATGGAAGTCTTCGAAAACCAGTTCAGGTAGTGATAAAGGTACGCGAAGGCAATCAATCGCATCACGCCAACGCCGGCCGCTTCATACACGGCGCCCAATGGCCTCCCGGTGAGCCACAGCAGTTCTTTGTTCAGGAATTCGAAGGTCGAATATAGTTGCCGCACTCGATCGCCCGGCACGGCGTATGGCGCCGCCACTGTCATGGTGGCGATTCCACAGCCGGCAAAGACCGCCAAGGACAGCAAACCCACCCAACTCTTGCTCTTCAGCGCGCCCAGCAGGATGAACGCGCCGGTAAAGAGAAACACATGGACGATGGTCACCAGCAGGTTGGCCGCGATGACGTAAATACCGAAGCCGCTGAAATAAAACAGCCCCAACGACAGGATCAGGAACAAACCCACAGCGTTCAGCGAATCACGTACAAAAATCGCTACAGCCGCAGCCGCAAATACCAGATAGATGAGAGCCAACTCAAACTTTATTGGGACGGCGAGATTCACGGGGCTATTAGCGGCATAGGCGAAGCCGATGATAAGAACCGCGAACACTACCAGCCCAAGCCACCAGCGCCGCGCCACATTTCCGCGCGTGAAATAGTTGCGGTCGTGCAGCCAGGAGATCTCGGTGAGATAGTGCAAAGGGCCAAGAAAGGCCCAGGCGCACAGAAAAACCTGGAACGGCGCCGCGATCGCGGCTCCACTAGCGGCCACCATCAACGCGATGTTCAGCCAGTTGATGTCATCTTTGCCGGGCTTAACGGCCGCGGGAGCGGTAACAACCTTCGATTGCATCTTCTCAAGCGAAGTTATACCACACCGGCCTTGAGTCAGGCCTTACGGAATTGCAATCACGCGCGCAGATTCAGTGAATGTGGCCCCGTCCGCCGCAGTCACTTCAAGATGTACCCGCACGTCACTCGTAAGCGGAGCGTAGGCCACGTACCCATCCTGAAGATCGCGCCAATCCAGGGGAATTGACTTGGCCGTCTCGCCTTCCGCGATTTTGATCAACCCCTTGCTGGATCTCAAAGCTGCCACCAGATTGTGATCCCAACGAATCTCCACTTGTTGGTTGCGCGTGGTGACTCTCAATCCCAATGGCGATTGATACTCAGACGCGTTCTCGACCGGGGCCGCCGCGGGAGCGCCGGAATGGCCAGAGTCCAAACCCACCAGGATTGCCCCAGTCACGATGCTGAATACCGCAGTGGTGATTAACAGCCGGATCCAGGAGATCCGCTCCCCGTAAACTGCTGGGCGCGATTGGGAGACCGGCTTGGGGGCGTGGTGGAACTGCGCGGCAACCATCCACACTAATAATCAAGGGCGAAGGCTGTGACTAGAAATGCTCCAACAGTACCGGTAAGTCCTAAACCCCGTTTACGCCGCAGCCGATTTCCGAAGAGACTCTTCGGGAAGGTTCGGCGCGGGAGCTTCGAACTCCGTTGGACAACCGTTGGCGCAGACCAGCCACGCCACCCCATTCCGATCCTCAGGCTCCATAGGCGCCAGGCAAACCGGACATTCGGACTCGGCGCTTTCCGGCAGGTTCCCCACGGCTGAAGCGTAGCACCATCGAAAGCCGGTGACAACCGGGTCGGCCTTCCTTACTTGTCGCCGTTATTCAAGGCGGCAGCTTGCAATCCAGCAACATTGGGAACCGACTCGCCCCAAACAACCGCGAAACCCGAAGTGGAAGCTTCACCCCACACCACGGCTTCGCCCCAAACCACCGCTTCACCCCACACCACAGCCTCGCCCCAAACCACAGCCTCGCCCCATACAACCGCGTCTCCCCACAGCACTGAGGAGCCAGCCAAAGAGACGGTTTGCGTAGCGGGATTATAGACAGCAACTGGCGATAAAGCCTGAAAGTTTGCCAGGTCGGTATTCCACATGGCTGCCTGAACATCCAGGTAGCCGGCGCCCACGGTGAAAATGTCTTCCTGGCTGCTGTATGTTGTGGAGCTGAGAACATCGGTCGCCGTCGTAAAGCGCGGCAGCCCTTTGCTCGCAGTTTTCATGAGCCGCGCTTTTAGTTGATCGGGCGTCAACGCCGGATTCTGCTGCAACATCAGAGCAACCGCACCGCTCACCACCGGAGTGGCCATGCTGGTTCCACTCAACTTGAAGTAGTCGGCGGAAGTGCCCATCACCGGACCGAGCGAAGAGCCTTCCTGGTAGTAGGAATTGGAAACCAGAGTATCCGGATATTGAGTTGCGAGCGTGCATTCAGGCGACGCCAGCAGGGAGACAATGCCGTTGCCGGGCGCCACCAAATCCGGCTTAACCACGTGATCCACAGCCGTGGGGCCTTTGGAACTGTAGCTTGCAATCTTGTCGTCACCGCGCCAGGGCGTGTAATTCGCGTTCATCGCTCCTACCGTGATCACGAACGGATCGTTCGCCGGCGAATTGATAGTTGCATAACCATCGGTGCCAAGCGAATTATCGCGGCCCA
The DNA here is from genome assembly GCA_050011295.1 of Bryobacteraceae bacterium. GTDB lineage: Bacteria > Acidobacteriota > Terriglobia > Bryobacterales > Bryobacteraceae > Palsa-89. The sequence goes on along the minus strand of JBEKJJ010000192.1, from coordinate 4,389 downwards.
TGTTCCCCGCCGCCACTACTACCGTGATGCCCGCTTTCCACGCTGCTTCCACCGCCTGGCACAGCGGGTCCAGATTGAAACTCTCGTAGATCGGATGGCCGAGCGAAAGATTGATCACGCGAATATTATAGGTCCGCTTCAAAGCAATGGCTTCATCGATGGCCGCGATAACTTCCGAGTCCCGGCCATTGCCCTGTGCATCCAGCACGCGCAGGTTGACGATATTCGCGTTGGGGGCCAGGCCTTTCAGCGTGCGCGTGAAACCGGGGCCCGTGGAGGCAGCCCCATTGGCGGCCAAGATACCAGCCACGTGAGTGCCGTGACCGTAATCGTCGGAGGCTTCCAAACCAGGCACAAAGCTCTCGCTGAAAACGACGCGCGAGCGCGAACGATCGGCGGTCCAAAGATCCAGTTTGCTCGCGACGCCGCTGTCGATCACCGCTACTCCGATGCCTGTGCCGTCGAAACCGGACGGCCAGAATTGGTTGGCGTTGACGGTTTGCGTCGTAATATCGAGCGAACTGGTGGTGGTCCGGTCAGGAGAAACATAAACCACCATCGGATCGGATGCAATGTTACCGATCATCGAGACCGGCACAGTTAGGTGGACGGCTGGAATCGCGCGATATTGCCGCCGGATCTGGCCGGCTGCGCGTATGTGATTCAGAGCCGATGAATCAGGTTGAGTTTTGAATTGGACGATGATATCCACGGTTCCCGACGGAGTGGAGCGCGGCATGTCGCTTGAAACCCGCGCGCCTCCGAACGCCGCCAGACTTGTCATTGCCGCCAGAACAACTCGCACTGCCCCCGTCTTAATTGTGCTTGTCATGATCCCCGCAAGAGGCAGTTATTGTTCCAAACAATTCATCTTTAGGATGTTGGAGATCCGCCGCGATGAGACATCCTGTCTCCGACAACTTGTCTGGCGAATAGACACTTCGTCCCTATGCCTACTATTACGTCGGTACTATGACCACAGTTGTAGATAAAACAAATTGTACAAGAAACGTTCGATCGATCAGAGATGATAAGATAGCCGTGCGGTAGCGCATTCCGACCATGATCGGCGAAACACTTCGGCATTACCGAATCGAGGCCAAGCTGGGCGCGGGAGGGATGGGCGTGGTTTATCGCGCCCTGGATTGCCACCTGGACCGTCTGGTAGCGATCAAAGTTCTGCCGGCGGCGGCGTTGGGAAACGCGGAGAGAAGAGCGCGGTTCGCGCAGGAAGCGAAGTCGGCTTCCGCGCTGAGTCATCGTAACATCATTACAATTTACGACGTCGACACCGGCCAGGTGGACGGACAGCCAGTGGATTTCATCGCCATGGAGTACGTGGCAGGTAAGACGCTGGACAAACTGATCGGCCGCAAAGGTCTGCGTCTTACCGAAGCGCTTCGCTACGCGGTGCAGATCGCCGACGGGCTGGCGGCGGCGCATGGCGCGGGAATTATACATCGCGATCTGAAACCGGCCAACGTTATCGTCAACGAACAAGGTGAAGTGAAGATATTGGATTTTGGCCTGGCCAAGTTGAGCGAGCCGGAAGAACCGGACGCGCACGCGGTCACCCAGAGCGTCCACCTGGATACGTTTCTCCAAACGGAAGCCGGCACGATCATCGGAACGGTGGCCTACATGTCGCCGGAGCAGGCCGACGGGCACAAGGTAGATGAGCGGAGCGACATTTTTTCCTTTGGCGCGTTGTTGTATGAAATGATCACCGGCCGGCGCGCCTTCCTGGGAGACTCCAAGCTTTCGACATTGGCGTCGGTGCTGCACAAAGAGCCCGCGCCGCTGAGCCAGTCCGAAGACGAGGTACCGGTGGAGGTGGAACGTATCATCAACCGGTGTCTGCGCAAGGATCCGCAGCGGCGCTGGCAAAGTATGGCGGACCTCAAGGTTGCGCTCGACGATGTTCTGGAGGAATGGGACTCCAGCAAATCGGCGGCGCGCCGGTCGACGGTGCGGACCGCGGCGGGGACGCGAGGCCTGCCGCTGATGTTCTGGATGGCGTTGCTCGTGGCGGCGATGGCGGCCGGAGCGTATCTGGGATCGCAGCTCCTGAAGGGCCCTCAGCCTACTTTCCAACGCTTGACCTACCGCCGGGGGGACGTTTCGGGCGCGCGCTTTTCTCCGGACGGGCAGACCGTGCTGTTCAGCGCGCAGTGGGCTACGGAACCGAGCGCCATTTTTTCCATGCGGCCGGGAAGCCGGGAGTCTCGGCCTTTGGATATTCCAGAAGCCAGAATCCTCTCGATCAGCTCGGCCGGCGAGATGGCGATCCTGCTGGGCAGAGGCACATACGGAACCTTGGCTCGCGTCCCGCTTTCGGGCGGCGCGCCGAGGGAGGTTTTGGAGAACGTCAATGATGCAGACTGGTCGGCCGACGGGACAAAGCTGGCAGTATCGCGCACGTTGGGGGGCAAGAATCAGATCGAATATCCGATGGGTACGGTGCTCTACCAAAACGTGGGAAGACCCCCCATCAGCCTGCGCGTTTCGCCGAAGGGCGATTCGCTGGCGTTTTTTGAATTCGATAACGCAACCGCCGATTATGCCGTGACAGTGTTGGATTTGAACGGAAAGAAGCGTGTTCTCTCGAGGGGATGGCGAGCCGAAGGGGGATTGGCGTGGACGGCGAAGGGAGATGAAATCTGGTTCAGCGGTACCGAACCTGGAGGCGAGCCTGCGCTGCGAGCCGTTGGCCAAAGCGGCAAGGAGCGAATGGTGGCGCAAGTACCGGCGTTCATGGTGTTGGATGATATCACCCGTGACGGAAAGCTGCTGCTGGCGGTAGCTGATTCGCGATTCGGCATAGCGGGAAGGCCACCGGGAAGCAAGAAGGAACAGGACCTCTCGTGGTTCGATGCGTCGTGGATCTACGATATTTCGCCAGACGGAAAGACCATTCTGTTCGTTGAACTTTCCTACGGACAACCCAGGAATACGGCTATCTATTTGAGGAAGACGGATGGGTCGCCCGCGGTCGGACTGGGCGATGGTAACAAGCCGATGCTGTCGCCGGACGGCAAGCTGGTAGCGTGCATTGTCAGTGATGGACCCAAGACTTCGTTGACGTTGCTGCCGACCGGGGCTGGGGAAGAGCGCAAGCTTCCCTCGGGCGGTATGCACTATGAGCGCGTGGAATGGTTCCCGGATGGGCAGCGTCTGCTGTTCACGGGAAACGAACCGAATAGGCCCACCAGAACTTTTGCGCAGGGATTGTCGGAGGCAAAACCCACGCCGATTACGCCGGAAGGGGTGACGGCAACCCGGGTTTCGCCCGACCAAAAGAACGTAACGACGGTAACTGCCGGCATGTTGAATTTGCTTCCGATTGCAGGCGGGGATCCGAAACCGATTGCAAAGCTCGAGTTCGGCGAATCGGTGATTCGCTGGAGTGGCGATGGACGTTATCTGTTCCTTAGGAAATTGGTGGAACCATCGGCGCTGAGGGTGAGCCGGATCGATGTCGGCACCGGCCAGAAGGAAGTCTGGAAGGACCTGACTACTCCAGATCCGGTGGGCGTGCAGATCGGACAAGTGGTGCTGACTCCGGATGGGGAGTCGTACGCGTACTCGTTCCAACGCGACATCGTCACGCTGTATCTTGCGGACGGGCTGAGATAACGAGCCGGGCGTCGGCATGAGTGCCGACGCGGCACGCAAGAGTGCGTGCGCTACGATGTCGGATGATGGGTTCATTAGCGGTGGGCGATCACCAGAAGTGATTTAGCGCGCTTCACGACGCACTCGACGGCGCGTTGGAGATTTTCAGGGTCCAAGGCAGCGAAACTTTCGTCCAGGACGATCAGCTCGGAGTTTTGCAATAAGGCGCGGGCGATGTAGAGGCGGCTGCGCTCGCCGTGCGAGAGCTGCCATCCCGTTTCGCCGACCATCTGCAGGAGTCCGGCGGGCATGCGTTCCAACAATTCCGCCAGGCCGAGTTCGGAACAGATGGCTTCGGCTTCGGCAAGATCTTGCGGACCGATGATTCCGCGGCGGCCCATAAACAGATTGAACGCGAAGGTTTCGGCCAGAACATGATTTTCGTGGAACTGCGGAGCGGCCGCGATATATTTGCGCCACTCTTCGGCGCCGAGGGACTGGCGATCGAATCCGTTCATCAGAAGACGTCCGGAGTTTGGCTCGCGCAGGCCGGAGAGTAGAGACACCAGCGTGGATTTTCCGCCTCCGGAGGCGCCTTCGAGAACCAGGCGATCGCCGGATGAGATTTTGAAACTGCAGCCGCGCAGGACGGGTTCGGTGCGGTGGTTGTAACGGAAGGTGAGATCGCGGGCATCGACTAGGCCGACTCCCTCCCGGTCGCTGGGTGGTTGGGGGTCGCTGGATCGTTGGGGGTCGCTGGATGGTTGGGGGTCG
>JBEKJJ010000191.1:0-14312 GCA_050011295.1 Bryobacteraceae bacterium | reverse complement strand
AGTTGGTTCAGTAGGTCGCGACCCCGTACAACGTCTAACCACCACACTCCGCCCAGTCCGTCGCTCTCAAGAGTGCATCCCATAACGCCGGGCGCAAAAATGATATTCTTCGGCCCCGCTCCGAGATGACTTGCGGGGGAGGGCGCGTAACTCAAGAATTGCTGGAACGCAGCGGGGCCCATCCAGGCTTGGACTTGCGATTTTGTTTCGGCGTCGGCCAACAATCGGAACTGAGCATCGTAGTCAGCCGTTAGAAACTTCTCTAGCTTGGTTAATTCGCGTTTCATAATTCCTCCTGGCTTCGCTCAGGTATGGCCGAGCGCGAGCACTTCCTCATTGGAAGCAAGGTAAAGATCGTACTGGTTCGTCAGGCTGTAAAACAATCCACCGACGTTTTTGTACTGCGTCCACAGAAATATGCGCGCCTGAGTGAGCGCCTCACCCGCTGCCATGGGCTTGAAATCGGGATCGGCTTTGCGATAAAGGAATTGAAAATACAACCACGCGAATTTGCTGGCCAACCGCGTGGGCACCTGGGTTTCCGTGCCGATGAATGCGCGGACGCCACGCTCGAAGAAGCGCTGTTCCAGTTCACTGGTCATGTGCGGATCGGCCTGGGAAGTGGTGCAGGCGTTTGCGAAGACGAGTGGCCCGTCCGGCAGGCTGCGCTGCGAGATGTCCGTACGGCTGAGCGTGTCCGGGGGTTGTGAGGTGTTGCCAAATCGCAGCACGGGCTGCGCGCCATCGCCAACACTGCAGTGGCAGTAGAAATAGAGAACTCCGACGGGCGCGGGGGAAGGTTGCTCGATCGCCCGTTTGAGCTGCTCTTTCGGATCGGGCAGGGCCGGATCGGGCAAGAGCTTCGACCACTTCCACATCTTGTACTCGTTGGCTTGCCACAACGCTTCCTCCGCGACATCGTCGCCGGCTTGGTTTCCCCAGTAAAGCAGGTCCATGGCGGAGGTGGTGTCCAAACCGCCGACGGCGACCGAGCCATTGCCGACATCCCACGACCTGGTTCCAATTCGGAAGTGCAAGCCCAGGAACTTTTCGGGATCCGGAGGCGGGCCGGATACGCCGACCTCCTCCATATACATCAAGGCCCAGGGGACGTGCGAAACAAAGCCAGGACCGCTTTGCTCGGTCCAGTGGAAATCGACGCGGCTTCCGGGTGCCAGTTGTTCCAGCAGCGTTCTTAGGTTCTTGCTCTTCGGGAAGCAGCGATTGTATAGCTCGTAGCCATCGCTGGCCAGTGTTCGCCATTCCTTGCTCGATTGCACTTGCTCGAAGGCTGCCTTGTGCGGCGGATCGGCTTCGTCGGGCAAAGGCGACCAACTACCGCCTGTAAAGCCGGAATCGGGTTTCCAACGTCCCGTGGCGAGGCGCGTCGCGAGATTTGTGGCATCGAGAGAGTCAAGATAGTCGCTGTACGTTTCCCTTAGTTGTTCGAGGGAATCACGAACGTTCTTGATGGCGGTGCCGAGGAAGTTGTCGGTGGCGGTGAAGGCTTCGATGAGATCGTGCTTTTCCAGGCGGTACTTCTGTGTGGTAACAATCGCCAGACCGCTTACGATGGAGACCTGGATGTGCTCCGCGGGGGTGGTCCACTCGTGCGTGGTTTTGAGATGCACATGCAGGGGAGCTTTGAACGTTTCATCCTTAGATAGGGAGGGCGCGCCGTCCAGGCGGACCGAAACTTCGCGATAAACTTCGCTGGTGTTCCCGGAGACGGCGTAGATGGTTACGAGCAATTTTCCCGCGCCGGCGCCGGCCTGGATGGCAAGCGTCCGGGTGTCGCTTTCGCCTTCTTCGGGTATCAATAAATCAAATTCGGCGAGCCACGTTTCGCCGGTCTTTTGTACGGTCGTCGCCGAAGGTGCATTTAAGAACTCGACGTCCGTGGACGTTACCACCCAATGAGTTTGGAGCCCGCCCGCGGGGACATCCTGGACGGCTGTGTTTCCTTCGGCAAGGTTTTGCGCAACGGGAGTTCCTACACTGAATCGAAGGCGATATTCTTTTCCCGCACTGAATTCGGAAACCGCGGAGCCGTCCGGCTTGTGGCCGGTTACTTTGATATCGCGCGAAGGCTTGCCGGAAGCTGTTGCAGTGGGGGGCGCACCGGGCGGAGGGGGCACGTCGGGGGCTACGAAACGGGCCGGGGCGCCACGCTTGGGAGCTGGGCGGAGCGGCGCCACTTCGGCAAGTATTCTGGGACGCTTCCGAGGGCCAGGGATGGGGCCGCCACCACCGCTATCGCCGCCGCCATCGCCACCGCCGGGGACGTCACCGCCGCCGCCGGGGATGCCACCGCCGCCTCCGCCGCCTCCCGATCCATGGGTTACGGAGGCAGAACGTGGGTCCCTGCCGATTATTTGATCCAGCAAGCCCGGTGATCGAGGTAATGGCTTTTGAGGCGGGGCCTGTAGCTTACTCGCCATATTTTCGGCCGTGGCCAGAGCCTTCTTAATATCGGTGATGTCTTTGGGTGAAAGCTTGACGGTGGACGGCCGCGGTCGAAGAACGATTCTGGTTCCACCGCGCGGTGAAGTTCGTAGGATGCCGGCGCCTTTCAGGAATTCGAGGAAGTATGTTTCTGTTGCGGAGTTTTTCAGTCCGTAGCGGATCAACTCCTTCAAGTAGGTCTCGAATTGGCGCCCGAGAGCCGGGCCGCGCGCTTTGGGTTGCTTGCGTAGGAGCACGGCAAACTGGTCGGCGCCGGTTCCGAGTTGCTGGCGAATTACGACGTTACGCGCGTCCAGATAATCGAATAATTTGGTGTAAACATCGAACATAAAGGGTATTCTCGTGGCTTAGGTCATCGATGGAATCTAAAATACCACAGCGTTCACACGAGTGTGAACGCGGCACGCCGGGGGCGTGCGCTACGGGAGGGCGTTCTCCAGGATTTGGTTGGCGGGGACGAAATCGCAGCCTTCGGCTGCTTTCTGTGGGACTAGGCCTACGATTTGGGTACCGGCGATTGAGATGCCGCGGGCGGCGGCTTGTTGGCATACTGCTTCGAATGCTTGAAGCAGAGGGGTTTGCTCGAAATCGGTTAGGTTCATGGAGACTTGCACCAGATTGCGGCTCGGGAGTGGGACTCCCAAGGCTTTTACGAATGGCAAGCCGCCAGAGGAGGCGCGGATTTTGCGGGCGATCGCTTGGGCGATGGCGATGTTGTTGGTTGCCAGATTTACGTTGAACGCGATTAAGATCTTTCGTGCGCCGATGGCGCTGGCTCCGGCGGTGGGATGCAAGGCTGGGCCGCCCAGATCGGGCTCTAATCCACCGCGGCGGATGTTCTCGAGTGGCGCGCGCTCCCGGCTGGTGGCGGCCGCTTCGTAGAAATAGACTGGGACGCCTAGCTGCTTCCAGACTGTTTCGCCCACGCGGTGGGCGATGGCGGCGCATTCTGCTAGCGTCGCGCCTTGGAGGGGGACGAAGGGCACAACATCGGCGGCGCCGATGCGGGGATGCACTCCTTGATGCTGGCGCAGATCGATTCTTTCCACCGCGGCTGCGATGCCGCATAGCGCGCCTTCCGCCACGGCTTCCGGGGCGCCGGCGAAAGTGATTACGCTGCGGTTATGGTCGGGATCCATTTCTGAGCGCAGCAGCAAAACGCCGGAAACGGAACGGATGGCCTGCTCGATGGCGTCGACGATTTTCGCGTCGTGGCCTTCCGAAAAATTCGGCACGCACTCAATCAGAGGCTGGGCCACTCGACCTCGGATGTTTCGAGCAGCACGGTTCCGTTGCGCATGACCAGCTCCACCATGTTCATCCCAAAATGATAAGGTATCTCCCGGTAATCCGGCACGCTGAGAATCAGCAGGTCCGCGCTTTTGCCGGGCTCGAGCGAACCGGTTGCAGCAGCCTGGCGCACGGCGTGGGCCGCGTTGATGGTGGCAGCCGCGACGGCTTCGGCGGGTGTCATATGCATATGGATGCAGGCGAGGGAGATCATCATCTGCATGTTCTGGGAGGGGCTACGCTCGGGATGATAGTGGGATCCCAGCGCTACGGCCACACCGGAGTCAATCAACATGCGGGCGGGCGCGTAATTTTCGGTTCCTGAATAAAACGCGAGTCCGGGCAGGAGGGTGGCGATGGCCGGTGACTGGGCCAGGAGCACGGCATCCTGCAAGGTGATATTCAGGACGTGGCCGACGCTTGAAACCCCGAGCTCGACGGCCATAGCGATGACCTCAGCGGGTGATTGGGCTCCCGTGTAGAGCTTGAGGCCGAATCCGAGTTCGCGGGCGGCCAGCCAGAAGCGGCGGGCATGTTGCACGGTGAACGCGCTCTCCTCGAAACTGATTTCAGCGAATTCGGCGAGTTTGCGGCGATGGATGAGCGGCAGCATGTGGGAGCATAGCCAGTCCACATACTGATCGGGAGGGTCCGGATAATTCGGCGGAAGCTGGGCGCACAGAAAGGTTGATACCAGCGGAACGGATTGTTTGCGGAGCGCGGCGTGTACGCGGAGGATTTTGACCTCGTTCGCTTCGGTGAGGCCGAAGCCAGACTTGGTTTCTAGGGTGGTGGTGCCGTGCCGGACGGCCTCGGAGGCAATGTGGAGGGCCTGCGCTTGCAAGGTGCGGGGAGAAAGCTCGTGAATGGTTCGGGCGAGCGCGGGAGTTGCGGCGGCGCCCCGCGCTTCATACTCTGCTACGCGCGCCGGCCCGCTGACGAGGTGGGTGTGAGTGTCCACAAAGCCGGGCATGACCACGCGTCCGCTGGCATCGATGAGGTGGGCTTGGCGGGCGAGCGCGAGATTTTCCAATCGGCGGCTGGGGCCGACGTCGTGGATGCGCCCGTCGACGATCAGGACCGCGCCGTCTTGAATGAGACCGAGGTTTTTGAGATCGGCCCCACGGCGGGGACCGCTGGCCCCGCGCAACGTGAGGAGTTGGCGGGCGCCGCGGATCAGAGTGGCCTTAGACATCGGATGGGTGTTTACGCCGGATAGGCGTAGGCCCCGCCCTTTCTTAGGCTACAACACGCGTGGATTAATAGAGCGTGCGGGACGGTCGATAACTAGATTCGGGGTAGGTAGGCGAAAGCGCGTGCCCCACCGGGCAGTAAGAGAGGTAAGGCATCGAGATGGCTGCAATTTTGGATGCGGGGCGAGGGCTGTCGCAAGTGCGGGCGCCGATCCAGCAAATCGCCGACTCGAACATTATCGGTATCATCTTTGCGCAGCATAGCGGACCGATTGTCGACGCCAACGACGAATTCCTGCGGATGGTTGGATACACGCGCGAAGATCTGGAGGCCGGCAGGCTGGACTGGTTGAAAATGACGCCGCCCGAGTGGGGCTTCTCAGCGCGTCTAGCGCTAAAGCAAATCAACGAAAGTGGGAAAGCTGCGCCGTTTGAAAAGGAATATGTGCGGAAGGACGGCACTCGAGTGCCAGTGCTGATTGGCGTGGTGGAATTGGCGCAGTCCAAACCGGAGGCGCTTTGTTTCGTTGTAGACCTCACCGAGCGGAAGCAGGCCGAAAAAGACCTGGACCGGCTGATCATCGAACGCTTCGCGATGTTGGATTCGGTGGGCGACGGGATTTACGGTCAAGATGCCCAGGGCCTGTGCACGTTTATCAATACGGCTGGCGCCAAAATGCTAGGGTATGAGCCGACCGAATGTCATGGACAGAGGATGCACGGCCTGGTCCACTCGAAGCGCGCGGATGGTTCCCCGTATCCGGAGGAGGAATGCCGGGTGGTGGACGCGCTGCGGAAAAGCGTGTCGGTGCACGTGGATGGTGAGGTGCTGTGGCGTAAGGACGGCAGCAGCCTGGTGGTGGAATACACCGCGTGTCCGATTGTAGTGAATGGTCACGTAGAAGGCAGCGTGGTCTCGTTCAAGGACGTCAGCGAGCGCAAGAAGGCGGAGGAGAACCTGCGGCGAAGCGAGGAGCACTTTCGCGGCGCTTTCGCGCACGCGGCCGCGGGAATGTGCATCAGCGATCTGGAAGGCCGGCTGCTGGAGGTGAATCAGGCACTGTGCCGGTTCACCGGATACAGCGAGGCAGAGCTGCTGGCTATGAGTGCCGAAGCGCTCTCTCACCCGGAGGACCTGCATACATCCGACGACTTGATTGGGCAACTGCTACGCAAGGAGATTCCCGGTTTTGTAACTCAAAAACGTTACTTGCGGAGGGATGGGAGCATTGCATTCGCACGCTGTAGTGTGGCCGCATGGTTCGACGCCGCGGGAAATCCGGCCCGGTTCGTCACCATCGCGGAAGACATTACAGAGCAGGTGCAAGCCAAGTTGGACCTGCGCAACACCGAGGAGCGCTACCGGTGCATCGTCGAGAACATGCATGAAGGCATCTGCCTGTGCGACAGGGAGCGAGGCGTGACGTATATGAACCCGCGCCTGAAGAAGATGCTGGGCTATGCGGAGGGTGATGCGGATTTCGAATGCAGCGACATCCACTTTCCAGAGGATCGCGATGAGAGTGTGCGCCGCTTTGAGCAAACGAAAAAGGGCATCAGCGCGTCGTTTGAGAGCCGGCTGCGGTGTGCCGATGGATCGCCGCTACCGGTGAACATTTCGGCCAGCCCGATTCCGGATGGCCAGGGCGCGTTCGCGGGAGCGCTCTGCATGTTCACCGACGTTAGGGAGCGCAAGCATTTGCAGGCGCAGTTGCTCCACGTTCAGAAGATGGAAGCGGTGGGCCAGTTGGCGGGCGGCATCGCGCACGATTTTAATAACCTGTTGACTGTGATTTTGGGCTACAGCGCGGTGTTGGAGCAAAAGCTGGCCGCCGAAGATCCGCGTTTGAAGAATGTCGCCGAGATCAAGAAAGCAGGCGAGCGGGCGGCCGCTTTGACGCGGAAGTTACTGGCATTCAGCAGCAAGCAGGTATTGCAGCCGCGGGTGATCTCTCTGAATCAACTGATTCGGGACATGGAAGCGACGCTCGCGAGCCTGATCGGCAGCGGAGTGGAACTGGTGACGCGGTTGGATGCGGCGTTGGGAAATATCCAGGCTGACACAGGGCAGATGGAACAGGTGATTCTGAATCTTGCGATCAACGCCCGGGACGCGATGCCCAAAGGAGGTGTGCTGCGGATTGAGACCCGGAGGTTCAATGTCGACGCGGGGGCCACGCTAGGGTGTTCGCTTCGTCCGGGGCCGTATGCGCAGCTTATCTTCACCGACACTGGGTGCGGCATGGACGAACAGACCAGAGGCAGAATCTTCGAACCGTTTTTTACGACGAAGGAGCTGGGAGCGGGGACAGGACTGGGTTTGTCCAGTGTGCTGGGAATTGTCAACCAGAGCGGCGGGGAGATGTGCGTTTCGAGCGAAATCGATTGTGGTGCAACTTTCGAGGTTTATCTTCCCTTGGCGGAGGATGCGGCCAGCGAGAGTGAGAAGCAACCGCTTCCCTTCGCGACTCGCGTTGGCGAGACCATCTTGGTGGTGGAGGATAATGACGCCATCCGCGGCTTGGCCCGCACGGTGCTGGAAGGGAAAGGTTACCGAGTGTTGGAAGCGTCCGACGCGCAAGAAGCATTTCGGGTGGCCGAGCTGGCCGGGGTTGTCAACCTTTTGCTCACCGATGTGGAGATGACCGGCATGAAGGGTTACGAAATGGCGAACCGGCTGCTTGCCGTTCGCCCGGAATTGAAAGTGCTGTACATGTCGGGCTATACGCGAACCGGAATCGTCCAAGAAGGAATGCTCGATCCGGGCGTAGATTTTCTCGCGAAGCCCTTTCAGCCGCAAGAGCTGCTCTTGAAAGTAAGTGGCGTGCTGGGAAGGAAAACGGCGCCTTCCAAGCTTCTTATCGTGGAAGACGACGCGCAGATGCTAGCTTTTCTTGCGTCCCTTTTTGAGTTGGAAGGCTATAGCGTTCTTCGAGCTTCGAACGGTAGAGAGGCACAGGCGCTGTGCCATGAGACCTTGCCGGATCTGGTGATTACGGACCTGGTGATGCCGGAACAAGAGGGCCTGGAAACGATCCATGCCATTTGCCGGAATTGGCCGCATCTACCGGTGATTGCGATATCGGGAGCCTTGGGAGGCGCGTATCTTGATCTCGCCAAAAAGCTGGGCGCGGATACGATACTGCGCAAGCCGTTCGAGCCGCATGTCATGCTGAACGAGGTCCGGCGGCTGACGGCGCAGTAAGGCTTTTTTCGCCACGGATGGACACGGATAAACGCGGATAATTAGGACGTGAAGCCGCCTCCGCCGGGCAATCGGCCGCTTAAGACACTGGAACGGGTCTTGTCTAAGGCTGGACTCGGCTCGCGCACTGATGCCCGCAAGTGGATTGGAGCGGGGCGCGTGCGGGTGAACGGTAAACTAATTCAGACGCCGGATCATTGGGTGGATCTGGAGCGAGATACCGTCACGCTGGATTCGAAACCGATTCGCGCACGCGAGAAAATCTACCTGCTGCTTTACAAACCCACGGGCTATCTCACCACTTATAAGGATCCCGAAAGACGGCCCACCGTATATGACCTGATTCGCGATGCGGGCGAGTGGATGGTTCCGGTGGGAAGGCTGGATCAGGATACTAGCGGGCTGCTTTTGTTGACCAATGACACGCGGCTGGTTGAGAGTGTGGCGAATCCGGAGCACAAGGTTCCGAAAACGTATCTGGTGAAGGCCTCCACTCTGGTAAGCGACCAGCAGTTGGAGCAGCTTCGGAAGGGTGTTGTGCTGGAGGATGGCGCTACGCAGCCGGCGGTGGTTAAGCGCGTGCGGGATTCGGCGAAATATTCGTTTTTCGAAATCACGATTTTTGAAGGGCGCAATCGGCAGGTGCGGCGGATGGTAGAAGCGATTGGCAGCCGGGTGCTGAAGCTGGTACGCACCGGAATTGGAGGGCTGCGCATCGGCGAGCTGCCGATTGGGAAGTATCGGGAGTTGACGGGGGCGGAGGTGAAGATGCTGTTTGGGAAATCGAGCTTACCGGATTAAAATGCGGCGCATCCAGTCATGCAGGCGGGTGTGGGGCGGGCGCAGCAGGCGTCCCAGGCCTAGCCAGCGGCGATGGAACACGGGCTTTAGTTTGCTGAAGGTGTCGAAGCCTTCCTGGCCGTGGTAATGGCCCATGCCGCTGGCGCCTACTCCGCCGAACGGCAGATCCTCGGCGGCGATGTGTAGCAGCGTGTCGTTAATGCACACTCCGCCGGAGATGGTGTGAGTGAGTACGCTATCGATGGTTTCGCGGCTGCGCGTGAACAGGTATAACGCTAGCGGGCGTTCATGTTGGTTGACGTATCGGATGGCTTCGCCGATGGCGGCGTACGTTTTTAGGGGCAGGATGGGACCGAAGATCTCTTCGCGCATCACTTTCAGATCGTCGGGCGGATTGATCAGGATAGTTGGAGCCAGGCTCCCATGTCCGGCGGGCGCTGCACCGAGCGGTATGGATTCCACGCCTCGCGCTGCGGCCTCTTCCAGGTAGCTGTACAAGCGCTGATATTGCTTGCCGTTGATGATGGACGTATATTGAGCGTCGGGATAATATCGCGCGACGGCTTGGCGAAGCGCTTCCACAAAGGGCCGTAGCGCGGAGTCCGAAACCAGCACGTAATCCGGTGCGATGCAGGTTTGTCCCGAATTCAGCAGCTTGCCATAGACGATATCGTCGGCCGCGCGGCGAAGGTTGGCGTCCGGGGCGACAATCGCGGGCGATTTACCGCCCAGTTCGAGCGTGACGGGAGTCAAGTGTTCGGCCGCGGCGCGCATCACATCACGGCCCACTGCCGTCGCGCCGGTGAATAAGAGATGGTTGAAGGGCAGTGCAGCGAAAGCGCGGCCCACCGTCGAATCGCCCAAGGCCACAGAAACGAGATCGGGCGGAAATGTTGCGGAGATGATGCGGGCCAACAGCGCGGAAGTTTCCGGCGTGTATTCCGACGGTTTTAGCAATACCCGATTGCCGGCGGCCAGGGCTCCGGCAAGCGGCGCCATCGAGAGGAAGACGGGATAATTCCAGGGCACGATGATTCCCACTACGCCCAAGGGTTGCGGCAGCACCCAAGCCTCGGCGGGTTGCAGAGGCCAGCCGACGGGCCGGCGGCGCGGCGCCATCCATCCCTTTACATTGCTGCGGGCGTGACGGATGGCGTTCACGGCGACGTAGATTTCCGAGAACAGCACCTCGTCGCGGGAGCGGCCGCTGAAGTCATGATCGATGGCCGTTGCGAGTTCATCCTGATGAGAGAGAAGCGCTTCGAGCAGACGCGTGAGATTGGCGCGACGCTCGTTCGCGGAGGGATAAGGCGCCTTCAAGAAAGCCGCGGACTGATTCGAGAAGACGTCTGCCAGCGCGGGGCTACTCATATCGCAATGTGTCGGATGGATCCAAACGAGCGGCGCGGCGTGATGGAATATAGCTGGCCACTACCGCGACCGCGATGAAAACGACGGCGCTCAGGGTGAAGGTGGGTACGTCGGTGGCGCTAACATCAAACAATATGCTTTGCATCACGCGCGTTAGCAGAAACGAACCAGCCGCGCCAACCAGCACGCCAGCTGCTGCCGCAACGAGACCTTGGCGCATGACCAAAAATACGATATTCCGAGGGTCGGCGCCCAGCGCCAGGCGGATGCCCAACTCCTGAGTGCGCTGCGCCACGGAATAAGCGATGAGACCATAGAGGCCGACCGTCGCTACCAACAATGCAACGATCGAAAAAACGGCCAGCAGCAGCGTGGTGAGCCGGGTTTGCGCGATGGAGCCGGCCAGATGTTGTTCCATGGTCCGGACACTCGTTACGGGCTGCTCCTTATCGATGGCCGAAATGCGGGAGCGCACGGCGATCGCCAGACGGAGAGGATCCGCCACGCTGCGCACAATCACGTGCGCGGATGCGCCAGTGTGCTGCGCCAGCGGATAATACACCTCGGGCACGCTCTCGACAGCCAGCCGGATATTCTTGACGTTCGCGATCACGCCTACTACTTGCGTGACGGCCGAGGGTCCAATGACGATCCGTTTGCCAAGGCCGCTGTCATTCGGCCAGAAGCGGCGCACGAAGCAATCGTTCACAATTGCGACGGAGGGCGCGCCTTCTTTATCCCGCTGTTCAAAGGTGCGACCGCGCAATAGAGCGATGCCCATGGTTCCAAAATAGGTGGGGCTGACGACCTGGATAGCATGGTTGGGACGCTGCGCCAGCGGGACCTGGGGCTGACCTTCCGCCAGCATCGCCGAATAGTAGGAGGGGCTCAACGGAAGTCCGGATGCAACGGCCACGGCGCGCGCGCCCGCGAGCGGGGTTAGATGTTCCAACACGTTTTCGAAGAACTCCGCGCGCTTTTGAAGAGTGGGGTATCGCGACTCTGGCAGCGTGATATCCATCAACAGAAGATTGTTTGGATTGAATCCGAGAGTAACGTTTTGCAGATTGGCAAAGCTACGCATCAACAGTCCGGCGCCGACCAGCAAAATCATGGAGAGTGCAACCTGAGAGACTACCAGCAAGCCTCGCGCCAGGCTGCGCCGGCGGTTGCCTGCGGTGGCGCGGCCTTCTTCGCGTAAAACCGTTTGAACGTCGGGTTTCGAAAATTGGAGAGTGGGCAACAACCCGAACAATATTCCGGTGGCGAGCGACAATCCCAAAGAGAAGGCCAAAACTCGAGCATCGATGTGGATTGGATTAATTCGGGGCAGGATATTGGGCGGAAGCGTGGCGAGAAGCCGGATGGCCCAGAAACTGAGGATGACGCCCAGGCATCCGCCGGCGAGCGCAAGCAGAACGCTCTCGGTGAGCAACTGGCGAACGATTTCCGAACGGCGGGCGCCGAGCGCGGTTCGGATGGCGATCTCTTTGCGGCGCCCCATGGCGCGCGACCACAGCAGACTGGCGATGTTGGCGCAGGCGATGAGCAATACCAGCGCAACGGCTCCGAAAAGAACCAGCACCGCGGTCCGGACGTTGGCCACCATCAACTGTTGGAATTGGTTGAGACGGATGGCCAGGCGCGGGTCGGCGTCCCACATCGCGGCATTTTCGCGGTTGTATTGGGCATCCAGGACTTTCATTTCGGCTTGCGCCTGATCGAGGGGGAGACCTCGCCGGATGCGCGCAACGGCGATCACGTAGGCCTCATTGGGAGGGATGCCGCTCTGCTCGAAAACACGGCTGGACCAGACGTCCACGCTTCGGCCGGCGGGAGCGAACTCGAAATCAGCGGGCAAGACGCCGATGACGGTGTGATCGACGGAATCCAGCGTGATGGATTCACCGATGGCGCGGGGGTCCGCGCCGAAGCGGCGCTTCCAGAGCGATTCACTGATCAAGACTACGCGCTGCCCGCCGGCCCGATCGTCTTCCTCGACGAACGTGCGGCCCAGCGCAGGCCGGACGCCCAGAACTTCGAAAAAATTTGAGCCCACGCGCACAGCGGAAAGCTGTTCGGGCTCGCCATGTCCGGTCATATTGAAGTTGTCGCTCATGAAGGGCGCGAGGCCCGAGATGGAGCGGCTGTGTTCGCGCAGGAACTCCGACCGAAGGTAGGAAAACGGCCGCCGGTTGGGGCCGCGAGCGTTGGTCACGATCGCCAGTTCATCCCCATCCTGGTAAGGCAGCGGGCGGAGGAGCAAAGCGTTGGCCACGCTGAAAATGGCGGTGTTCGCTCCAATTCCGAGCGCCAGAGTCAGAACGGCAGTGAGGGTGAAGCCGGGAGTTTTGGTGAGCGTCCGTGCAGCATAGCGGAGATCATCGAGGAGTGCGCCGGTCATTTTGAGATCACCACAAATGATAATACCCGTCGCGTCTGCCCATTTCGACGGGCACGCCGAAGAGTTCGCCGAGGCGCTCAGTAGTGAGCAGATCGGACTTTGTTCCGTCCGCGAAAATGCGGCCGGCTTTGAGCAGGATGACGCGATCGATCTCGGGAATAATATCCGGGAGATGATGCGTGACGATCAATATTCCAATGCCGGATTGCGCCAGTTTCCGGAGCAGCGCGCGAAGTTCCAGAGTAGCGCTGACATCCAGGCTGTTGGAGGGTTCGTCCAACAATAGTGCCAGTGGATGGTGAACCATGGCGCGCGCGATGAGGATGCGGCGGCCCTCACCCGACGACATTTCGGTCATGAAACGATCCGCCAGGTGAGGCACTTCGAGAAGATCGAGAACCTGATGGGATTTTTCAAGCTGGGCAGGCGTGATGTGGTGATATGGCTGAATCCCGATGCTCGAGAAGAAACCCGAGAGCACCACTTCGAGCCCAGTGATATCGCGCGTGCAGGTGCTCATGAGGTCGTTCGAGACGATGCCTAACATCGTCCGAAGTTCGAAAACATTCCAGGTGTCGTGGCCGAGGATAGTGAGGGAGGATTCGGGGCGCGCCAGCGGATAGCATTCCCGGGTAATGGTTTTGATCAGTGTGGATTTGCCGCAACCGTTGGGTCCCAGGATGGCGGCGTGCTCGCCCGCGTGGATGCGGAGGGTGATGTTGTGGAGGACGGTAGTGGCGCCGCGGGTTACGGAGATGTTGCGGAAATCTAGTAGAGGGGGCCGGGGGCTGGGGACTGGGGACTCGTGGCTGGCTGCTGGGGACTCGGGGCTGGGGGCTGGGGGTGCGTCGCTGGTGGCGGCTGGTTGCGCGCCGTTGGTGGCTGGTTGCTCGTGGCTGGTGCTGAGATCCGGTGATTCCTCCGGGTTCCGGGGCATACTCCCGAGTGTATACTTCGAGCATGTTGAAACGCACTTTGATTCTGAGTTTCTTGATTTCCGCTGTGCTTGCGTTCGGACAGGCGGAACCGAATACGGTGACTGTTACGGCGAGTCAGACCGTGAACTTGCAGCCCGATCAGGTATTGTTTGGGGTCTATGTGACTGCCTCTATCAATGAGAGTTTGGATGATGTGCTGGCTGCTGTGAAAGGAGTTGGGATCACCATCGCGAACCTTTCGAACGTAAGTAACGGGTCCAGTTTTCCAGTAGGCATTCTCCCTGGTAATCCGCAACTCACGCCCACGCTTCAATGGTCCTTTCTGTTGGGCGTGCCATTTGCGCAGATGAAGGCGACGGTGACTACCCTCACGGCTATCGAGCAAAGTATCATGCAGGCAAACAGCGGCTTCACGCTGTCCTTTTCGGTGCAGGGGACGCAAGTTTCCTCCGCCTTGCAGCAATCGCAGGTTTGTAGCATCCCTGGGTTGATTTCCGATGCAACCGCGCAGGCTCAGAAGCTCGCGTCTGCGGCCGGGCTGAATCTTGGATCGATTGTGGCGATGTCGAGCGCGGGCGCTAGTTCGGGTGCAGTGTTTGAGACCATCAGCGGGGCATTTAGCTCTCAGATCACCGTACCGCAGA
>JBEKJJ010000190.1:0-19679 GCA_050011295.1 Bryobacteraceae bacterium | reverse complement strand
CCAGCTTCTCGCGATTGAGAGCCGTCGCACTGATTTTGAGAGAGCCCCCGGGCACCACCGCGTACTTGTCGGCCGTTGCATCCAGCCACAATCCGGAACACAGAACAGTGGCTTCCTCCAGCTCGCGTTGCTTGAGATCCACCGCCGGCTGGTGTAAAGCAGCCATCAGTTTCTTGGCTTCGAGCAGCGCGGGCACCGTTTTTTCGGGATGCTCGATGTCAAAACTGCTCGCCGCTGCCGATAGAATCTGGCCAATCGGAGCACCACCGGGAAAACGATTCCAGCTGGTGTCGATCCCGTCGAACATATCCTTCAATGCCGGTTCTCCAGCTACTAGTACCAGGAAATTCTTCGACGACCCTTTGCGCTCTGGCGCGCCCATCCCCTGGCTGCGATGCATGCTGCGCGACATGCCGGCGATCTCTGCGTAAGAATGCCCCAGCACCGGGTCATAAGTACCTAGATCCACCGCAATCTGGTTGGGCAACTTGGCCGCTTCTGCCTCCTGCTCGCGGGTAAAAGCGAACGTGTTCCACATGATTCGCTTCGCCTGCCATGGTTCCACCCACTGCAACTGTTCCGGAAATCGATGCGGATCGGCGGCGGCCGAAAACGCCTCTTTGCCGAGCAGTGCGGAGACTTGATGCTGTCCATGCCCATCGCGCGGAGTGCCGGTGAAACGCAGGATAATCACGTCCGGCCGGAATCGGCGGATCACCCACACCACATCGCTCAGAATCTTATCGTGTCCCCATTTATCGAATGTCTCCTGCGCGGTCTTGGTGAATCCAAAATCGATGGCGCGCGTGAAGAACTGCTCGGCGCCGTCGATTCTGCGCGCGGCGAGCAATTCCTGAGTGCGAATTACTCCCAGTGCGTCGCCTTGCTCAGGACCAATCAGATTCTGGCCGCCCTCGCCGCGAGTGAGCGAGAGATATCCGGTGCGCACTTTTCGCCCGCGCGCCAGGTAGGCGAGCAGCGCGGTGTTCTCGTCATCCGGGTGCGCGGCAATCATGAGGGCGCTCCCAACTACGGTCAAGCGGTCCAGAGCGAGCTTGGCCTCGGCAGCACCCGATAGTTCACGCTGCGCAGGTAGTGTAATGTAAAATACACACAGAGTCGCTATTATCCAAACTACTCTGGAAGCCGAAATGCATCTATAGAGTCGGGGCACGTATACCAGACATTTTACGCGACCCAGGGAGGCAGTGACATGGACGCCGTCAGGACTAAACCGGCGTTAGGCTGGTTGGAAGCCACCGCGCAGTGGTTGCGCAGCGGGCTGGCTACGAGATCGGGAGGGCCGCGCATTGGTCTGGCGCTAGGCGGAGGTTTCGCCAGAGGCATGGCGCACATTGGGGTTCTGCGTGCGCTCGAGAAAAACAATATTCCGATTCACGCCGTGTCGGGCGTTAGTTCGGGAGCGATAGTTGCAGCCGCTATGGCCAGCGGATCCAGCGCCGACGAAATCCAGCGGATTGCGCTATCCATGAAGTTTCGCGACGTCGCGCGTTGGACGGTGAATTTGCTGGGACTGGCCGGTAATGACCGGATGATCACTTTCATGGGCCGCTTGCTCAAAACCAACCGCTTCGAAGAGATGCAGATCCCGCTCGCGATCGTCGCCACGGATTTGGCGAAGGGCCAGCCGGTTACGTTCCACGGTAAGGGTGATGTCGTGGCTCCCATCCGCGCTAGTTGCGCGTATCCGGGCCTGTTCCTTCCGCTGCGCTATCAGGGACGAATGCTGGTGGATGGCTTCGTGAGCATGGAAGTGCCGGCCGCGCCTCTGTTGCAGATGGGTGCCGATCGCGTGATTTCGGTGGTGATTCCCAATCAGGAAGGCGACGGGGATTATGGCAACATGTTTTCGGTGGTCAGCCGTTGTTTTCAATTAATGAGCGCGCGCACGGAAAATAGCTGGCGGCGCTATTCCAACATCGTGATTAGTCCTCCAGTGGCCGATATGTCTTGGGATTCGTTTGCGAGCGCGAACCGGCTGATCGAGCTGGGGGAGCAATCCGCGATGGCCGCCATGCCTCAGATCAAGAGATGGCTGGCGCAGCCGGCGCCCGCGGCGGCACGCGAACAGAAGGCCTCGGCATTGCCGTCCGCGATTCAATCGACTTAGCAAAGTGACAATGGCCGCGGGACACGCTGAGCGGGGTAACCTAGAAGGAAAGCAATGAACGTGACTGTCCAGATTCCCGACGATCTAGTCAAGCAACTAACTGCGGCAGGCGGCGACCTGTCGCGCCGGGCGTTAGAGGCGCTGGCAGTCGAGGAGTATAGGCACGACCGTCTCAGCGTCTCTTAGAAATTGAAACCAGCTTCCAGCTAGACGATTTTCTCAAGGCCCATGATGTATGGATTGAGTACACAGGGGAAGACGCGGAACGTGAACGCAGGAGCCTTGAACGCCTGGGCTTTTGATGCGCCTGGTAGTGGCTGACACCAGCCCCATTTCTGCCCGATGCAGTGCACAAGGAACTTTGCCATCCCGCGGCTCCTGCTTTGGTTTGTGACTGGGTTGCCGGTCTTCCGGCGTAGGCAGAGGTAGCACAGGTTGAAGCGATTGAACATTTGGTTGACCTTGCGGATTCCTTTGCTCGACTCAAGCTTACGAACTTCCGGTATCGCCAGGAAATAATGGACCAGTTGCTCGATCAACGGGAAAACGGCTAATCGCCAGGGGCTGCTCGCCGCAGCTCGGGCCGGAATCGCCAAGATTTGCCTGGCAAGCTAAGATTGAAGTGATGGCCAATGCTACCTCCGCACCCCAGACCCGCGTATTGATTGCTGATGACGAGGAGAATCAGCGCGCCGGCCTAGCCAAGATGATCCAATCGTGGGGTTATGCTGTCGAAACTGCGGCGGACGGCCAGGAAGCGCTCGATAAACTGGGCCAGTCGCAGGTTCACGTTTTGGTAACCGACCTCATGATGCCGCGCGTGGACGGCTTCGAGCTGCTGAAGCGATTACAAGCCCAGGGGGATGCTCCGCCATCCATCGTCCTGACGGCTTTCGGAAATATCGAGACGGCCGTGCAGACCGTACACGATCTGGGCGCATTTTGGTTTTTTGAAAAACCGATCCAGGCCAGCGCGCTGAAAGTGTTGTTGGAGCGCGCCGCCAATCAAAGCCGCCTGGAAGAAGAAACCGAGCGCCTGCAGCGGCAACTGTCCTACAAAGGCGTCCTGGTGGATCTGGTGGGTAGTTGCCCCGCCATGCAGCAGGTATTCTCTTTGATTCGCCAGGTGGCGCCCTCCAAGGCGGCGGTATTGATCGGCGGCGAAAGCGGGACCGGCAAGGAATTGGTGGCGCGCGCGATTCATCACCTGAGCCCGCGCGCGAGCGGCCCATTTGTGGCCATCAATTGTGCCGCATTGCCGGAAACTCTGATGGAAAGCGAGCTGTTCGGGCATGAAAAAGGCGCGTTCACCGGCGCCGTGGAGCGGCGTGCTGGCTGCTTCGAGCTGGCCCAACACGGTACGCTGTTGCTGGACGAACTGGGAGAGATGCCGGTGGGTACGCAGGCCAAACTGCTGCGCGTGCTGGAGGATTCCTGCGTGCGCCGCCTGGGCGGAAAAACGGAAATCTCCGTGGATGTGCGCGTAGTTGCATCCACCAATAAAGTGATCGAAGACGCGCTGCGCAAGGGCGAGCTGCGTGAGGATCTGTATTACAGGCTGAACGTGTTTCAAATCACCCTCCCGGCTTTGCGCCAGCGGGAAGGCGATCTTCCACTGCTCACCGAATCACTCATCGAGAGCTTGAACCGCAAGCACGATACGCGCGTGGTGGATGTTCAACCGGATGTCATGGATCAGTTCACGCGCTACTCCTGGCCGGGCAATGTTCGCGAATTGCGCAACGTGCTGGAGCGGGCCGTCATCCTGGCGGGAGAAGGAACCATCACGTCACATCATTTGCCGCGCGATTTCGGAGTGCCCGCGGGCGCCCGGCCGGCGCACCCCATTTCGGAACCGGATGCTGTCCGGCTTCCCGTGGGAACCACGGTGAGCGAAGCGGAGAAGCTGCTCATCCAGATTACGCTGCAACACACCCGTAACAACAAGACCCGTGCCGCTGAAATCCTAGGAATCAGCTTGAAGACGCTTTTCAACAAGCTGAAGGAGTACGGAGCGGCCGAAGCGGAAGCTGGTTCCGCGACTCCTTAGGTAGATGTCGATCAAGGCCCGTCTCCGCATCGCGATAGTTGCGCTGGTCGCTCTAGTGGTGATTGGCATGTCGATGCTGTACCTCTACGACTTCACCGGCATGACGTTCACGGGGGCGGCGGAGCGCGCGGATTTTATCGCCAAAGACGTGAGGGGGAATCTGGCGGATCACCTGCAGCGCGAGACCGCTGCGCGCGGTCTGAAGCCCGTTTCACTGGATGAATGGAAGCAGGCCTGGACCGATATCATCCGCAGCGATCCTAATGTCACCGCCATGCTCAACCGCACGTTGGGCGACTCAAAGCTGGTGGCGGCCATCCTGGTGACAGACGATCGGGGTCAGATTCTGGCTGCTTCCCCTCCGGCTACACCCGGCGCCCAACCCGCACCTGTCCATGACTTTCGAGATCTGAACGGCCGCAGCTGGATTGAAAATCTGCGAGACCTGATGACGCGCCGCGAGGATTACTCCACCACGCTGCCCATCGGAATTTCCCGCGATAGCCAGCAAGTTGTTCTATTCCACATCACTGTTTTGATTCAATCGGTATTCCTGAGAAAGTATGACGTATATCCCACTTTCAAGATTCTGGGGCTGACCTTCTTCTCATCCCTGTTCATCGCAATCTTCCTGGGCTCGGTGTTGCCCAGTTTGATGCTCAACCCCCTGGAGCGCGTGAGCCGCAGCATCGACATGATTCGCGCCGGCCAGTTCGATACGGCGATTCTCCCGCTCGAGCGCGAATCCAGCGAATTCGCCGCGGTTCACTCCAAGCTCAGCCTGTTGGGTGAACAATACCGCGGGGCGCGGCAGGACGCCCTGGAATTGCGCAGCAATGTGGAGCAATTGCTCGAAAAGCTGGAGGAGGCGGTGTTGTTTTTCGACAGTACCGGCCGCTTGATGATGGCCGGCGATGCCGCCGAACGCATGCTAGGCAAGAGCCACGATCAAATGATCGGCCACGGACTGGACGAGTTGTTCCCGCCCTCCACCGTGTTGGGCGGGGTGATTGCAAATGCGCTTCAAACACGACAGTCCGTCCTCGATCAACCGGTGACCATTTCGCGCGATGGCTCGGGCCGCGATGGCGCCAGTCACGACGGCCCTACCAGTGTCCGGCTCTTGGTGAGTGTGGAGGTTTTGCGAAAAGGGCCTGGGCCGGATCAAATGGGCAGGCGGTGTCGCGCACGAAATCAAAAATCCCCTGAATGCCATGGCTCTGCATTTGGAGGTGCTGCGCTCGCGACTCGACACCGAGCAGCCGGAGGTGGATGTGATTGCCCGGGAAATCAAGCGGTTGGACACTGTCGTCAAAACATTCCTGACCTTCAACCGCCCCATCGAGCTGCAGGCCAGGCCGCTGGATTTGGACCAGGTGATGCAGCAGGTGCTGGCGCTGGTATCGGTGGACGCCGAGGCCAAGAACATCCGGGTTGAAACGGTTCTCACCAGTAAGTTGTGGCTGAACGGAGACCCGGATCTGTTGAAGCAAGCCATTCTCAACGTGGTTAACAATGCGATGGAAGCCATGGCGGAAGGCGGGAAACTGGTGATCCGAACCGAGTGGAACGCCGACGAGTGCCAGCTTCGCGTCACCGATGATGGCCCCGGCATTCCTGCCGAGATTCAAGACCGGATCTTCAATCTATATTTCACGACCAAACAACAAGGGTCGGGAATCGGATTGGCGACAACTTTCCGGGTGGTTCAACTTCACAGTGGTACAATCGACTTTGTCAGTGAGCCTGGAAGAGGCACGACTTTCCGGCTGCGTTTTCCGGGGATGGTGGATTATCACGGTGAAGCGCGCACTTCGGCCACGGGCACATCCTGATTTCGCTCCCAGTTCCATGGCGTTTTCAATTGACCGTCCACTATCGGCGGTAGGTCTAACGGTTCTCCTAGTGTTGACAACCTCTTCCTGCCACAAAAAGCTGGTGGCGGTTCCAGTGCCGTCCGAACCTCCGCCGGCGGTGGTCGTACCCCACGATCAGCCACCGACAACACCCACGCAGCCCGCCTCCGCTACTACTACAAATCCTGTTCCTGCTCCAACCACAGCGGCGCCAGCGCCGGCCTCACCCCCGAAAGAAGAATCCAAGTACCAGAAGAACAAGCCACCGGATCAGCCTCCGCCGCCCAAGCGCGCCGCACGTCCAGCCAATCCGGTGCCAGCGGCTGCCCCGACGCCTGCGAACGCCACACCCGCGGATCCCCCACGCCTGGGAGACATCCTAACGCCAGAACAGCAGCACCAATACAACGCCGCCATTGATGTGAGCCTGGCCCACGCGCAGGCCAGCATCGACTTTATTGCAACTCGCCAACTCAGCACGGAACAGCAGGCTACTGTTGCGGAAATTCTAAATTTTATGCAGCAGGCGCAGGAAAAGCGCAAGAACGAACTGGGGGCGGCCAAGAGCTTGGCGGAACGCGCCGAAGTTCTCTCGCATGATTTGGTGGCCACTCTACGCGGACATTAACGAACAGAGGGGCAGCTCCCTTGCGTAGACGGTAACTGCCCCACTCAAACAAAATTACTACTGTGCTACAGGCTTGGCAGTGTTCATTGAGGATTCCGCCGGGGACTGCCCGGTGACATCCAAACTGTAAATCTTCACATCCACTCGACGGTTCTCCTTGCGAGCCGCTCGCGTTTTGTTGTCGGCGTTCGGGAAGTCCGCTCCCGCGCCTAATTCGCGAATCGACCGCAACGGAATACTGTGTTCCACCGCCAGGTAATGCACCACGGCATCCGCCCGTTTGCGGCTGAGCTCGCGGTTATAAGCGCTAGGACCGGTATGATCGGCGTAGCCTTCCACTTCCACGATGTACATCTTCATGCTGGTTAGCTTCTGGACCGCATCATCTAGCTTCTGTTGCTCGTCCTTCGTCAAGATAACCCGGTTCAGACCGAAGTAAACCGGCTGGGTGGTGACCAGCTTGTAGTTATCGAGATTCTGCAGCGATGTGTCCAACTTGGATTGGGTCTGCTGGACCGCGGTATTGGCGGCCTCCGCACGCTGAGCAGCTTCGGCAGCAGCAGCATTCGCCTTGGCAGCGGCATCGGCCGCTTCGGCAGCCTTCTTACCGGCATCGGTGGCCTTTTCGTCCGCGGTGGCTACCTGCCGGTCAAGGTCTCCGATAGATTGTTTATTATCATCGGTTTGTTTCTGCAAAGCGCCAACATGAGTATCTGTCTTGTTAGCTTGATCCTGTACCGGTGCAATCGCTTCGCGAACGTTCTTTTTCGTCGCGCAGCCCACAACCGTCAATGACAGGACAATTACGGCACCCAAGAGCGCAGGTGTATTGCGAAGTGTCATAGGACTTATCTCCTCTCGGCTACTTAGTGCAACCATCCTTCCAAAGGATAACCCTATGTTACACAATGTACTTACTGCAAGTCCACAAATGACGATGAGGTAAAAGTTGCTTAGCTCACACACCTTTTGACCGATTTACTAACGTTTCTGTCACAAAACCAAAGAATCAATTAAATGGTGGTAATGTTCAAAATCGGGTACGGTAAGGCCCGGAACCTTGGCTGCGTCATCCCAACGCCGTAGCAACACCGCGCCCGCAAAGTATGGATTCGCTTCCACGGCACGGGCTTCCTCCGGGTTCATGGGGCCGCCTTGCAAAGCCAAACTCTGTACTGACGATGGCGAGAGCATGGCCCGATAAGTGGCGTCCGTCAAACACAAGTAGCGCTTGGCATCCACATGCAAGCGGATGGGCTCGGTCACTTCGGGACCGAAATGCGCGCTCAGCCAATTTGCTCCCGCAGCTTCGTGATAGCCGTCCACGCCCTGGTCGGCGATATTTTCCGGCAATCCATGGATCAAATGGCCGATATCATGCAGCAGCGCGGCCACCACCAGCGCCGGCCGCGCGTTGGAATTTTCGGCGAGCCAAGCCGCCTGCAGCGCGTGCTCGCGTTGCGAGACACCTTCGCCGAAATAGGCATCGTGTCCGCGCGTCTGGAATAACTCAAATATCTGGGTCGTTACATTCATGATAGTTTTTGTTCCGGTTGCCGTTGGTGCACAAAGTAAAGCGCGGCAGCGATGCTTCCGAGCCACGTGACGGCAGCCAACACCGCGAATGCGCCCTTCCAGCCCCAGGTTACCGCGATGTTCGCCATGCTATTGCCGGCCAACACACCACCAAGATATCCAATGCCGTCAATCAAACCGGAAGCGGTTCCGCTGCCTTGCTTGCCGCCGAAATCCAGCGCGATGGCTCCCGCAAGATACGCGTAAGGCCCGATAACCAGAAACGCAACCAGAGCCACCAATGCCACGGGCCAGCCCGGAGTGTCCTTGAAATTTGCCAGGCCCAGAATCAGAAGCGTGGCGCCTGCCAGAAGCATTCCGCATAGGATAATTCCGGCGCGTCCAGCGCGGCCCAACCGGTCGCTCAGGAATCCCGAGAGCAGAACCGATATGCCGCCGAACAACGGAAACAGGGCGCTCTTTTGCGCGGCGTCGGCATTGGTGAGACCCACCGCCTGCGTGAAATATGTGGGAGTCCAAAGATTGAATGTTTCACGCACCAGCGTCATACCTAAAGACAATATGCACACCAGCCAGAACACCCGGCTGCGGCCGAACGTCCGGAGCAACGATTGAACGCTCTCGGGCGTGTGTTTCTCGCCGGCATCCCGAAACAGGTTGTCCGGATTGACCGCTGGTTCCGGAAGGCCGAGCTCTCGCGGCGATTCCTTCACCAGCACCAGGTTGATCAGCAGCAGCGCCGCCAGAACTCCGCCTGCGGAATAGAACACACCGCGCCAGCCCAGGCCGTGGGCGATCAGTGCGCTCATAAACTGCCGCGAGAGTGCATCGCCGAAGAGAAAACTCAGGCTGATGATGCCCATCACAGTACCGTAGGATGAAAACGAAAACCACTTGGATGTGATTTTCACTATCCCCGCCCAACCCAAGGATTGGACACCGCGGTTTCCGATCCACGCCAGCGTGAACATCGGGATTCCGCCGGAGACCGCAAAAAGAAACGTGAACAGCACCGATCCAGCCATACCGAAAAGATAATTTCGCCGTCCGCCCAAAAAGTCGGCGAGCCCACCGCTGGGAAATTTTCCGATGGCATAAGCCAGCACGCCGAAAGACGCGATGGTTCCCAGGCGCGTGGTGGCTTCATCGCGCGGAATACCGTGCGCGGCCATCTCCTCAATCAGCAGCGGCAGCGCAACGGAAAGATCGGAGCGGCACAAGTAGTAGCCGGCATAGCCAGTCACCAGCAGCGAGAGTGTGACCGCTTGCCAGAATCGCATTCAGACAGTGTAGATCACTCTTGTATCAACTTCATGAATCTGTGGGGCGGCGCCATGCGCTGCCTACGGCTTTTCGCCGAACGCCAGGCGTGTCTCAATCTGGTCCAGGATCGCGTCGCACTCCGCCACGCTCCGAGCCACGTAGTGCGCGCCGGCATCTAGCAGCCGCCGCTCCGCGCTCTGCAACAGGCCCTCCTTTTGCTTGTCCGCAAGCTGCGCCCATTCCTCTTCCGTGATCCCGATCTCATTGCCCGTGCGCGTCACTCCAATAGTCCACATGCCGGCGTTGCGGCCCTCTGCGATGTCCGCGGGAGTGTCTCCAATCTTCACCAAAGCCGCCATGGGATAAACTTCCAACCGGATCGCCGCCAAGTAACACATCCAGGGCAGTGGACGCCCCGCGCCCGAATCGTCAGGACACAGCGCACAGTCCGGCGTGAAATTCTGAGCTGCGGCGCGCTCCAACAAATAATCCAGCATCGCGCGATTGTAGCCGGTGGTGGTTCCAATCTTGAGCCCGCGCGACCGCATTCTGGACACCGCGTCCGCAACTCCGGGAATCAATCCCGAGTAATCCGCCAGCACCTGAATCTGATTCGGGATAAATGCGGCGTAAAGTTTCTCGACGTCCCGCTCCGAAGGCGGCGCGCCGTGCTCCGAAATCCAGGCCGCCCGCACGCGTTCAATTTCGAGGATCGCTCGAATGTGCGCCTTCTTCGCAATGCCCATCGAGTCCCGCGCCTCCGCTACCGTAACCGGCACGCCCGCCGGCGTGAAGACGGATTGCAATGCGGCAACCGGCGCACGGCTTCCGTAATCCACCAACGTACCGGCCCAATCGAGAATAACCGCGCGTAACTTCATAGACCCAACCCCGCGATGGTACGCTCCGCCAATCCGAAAGAGAGCGTCATGCCGGAGCCACCCGGCGCTGTGACGATGTGGATTCCCGCGTCTGGCTCTGCCTCAAAAAACGGCTTCTCCGCATGGGTACTGTAGACGCCGTGCCAACGCTCGGCTATTTGAAAATCGGGGACGCGCAGAAAAGTTTCCGCTTCGCGCAATATTAGCTCATCAATTTCCCGCTTATCGAAAATGTCGACGCAGGCGCTGTATTCGTGAGAATCGCCCAGGGTGATGGCGCCGTCGGCGGTTTCGGAAACCAGAACGTGAATCAGATATTTTTCGTATTCCGGCTTTTCACGCGCCACTCGTTCCTTCAATTTCCCGAGCGTGGTGCACATCTGAAATGCTTTATAAAACCGCAGCGTCAATCCAGCCGCGAGCGCTGGACCCAAGTGCCAATCCGCGGGTTGCGGCGCCGTGCGCATCATCTGCAGCTTGCACCGAGTTATACCACTCGCGCGAAACACATCCGGAAAAAGCGTTTCGAAATCGTCACCCGAACAGACGATGGCGATATCGGCTTCATGCGACCCGCCGCCGGTTTCGATCCACGGCGGTTCGATGTGTGTAACCGCATCTCCGAAATGTACCGCAACGCCCAACTCGCGGAGGTATTCGGGAAGACGTGCGACCACCAGACGCGGATCCACCGTGAATTCCGTCGAGCTCGCAACGCCGCCCTTCAAACGCTTCGGTTGCACGGCGTGGCTGCGCTCCAGCACCGCTGGTGCATCCAACCACTCGCATGCGTAGCCCGCGCGCGGGGCTATTTCAGCGAATTCGCGCAGCACGTCAGCTTCGTCGTCATGATAAGCCACATGCAGCGACCCGGTTGGAAGATACGGCAGCCGCGCCGCCTGTAAAACTTCCAGCCAGATTTCGCGGCTACGCAGCGCCATTTGGTGCATCGCACCCGAGGGCTGGCCGATAGGCCAGATCATCCCGAAATTTCGAATGGACGCGCCGGTTGCCGCGCGGCCGCGCTCGCATAACACCACGGAATGTCCGCGCCGCGCCGCTACGTACGCGTGCGCCAGTCCCAAAATCCCTCCGCCGATCACTGCTACTTTCGCTCGCCGTTGCATTTCTTAACAATAGGACTGTTTCGTTAAGGGCGAATGACAGAATGCTTTGTCGACGTAAGGGAGCCGGTGCTTTTTCTGGGTCCTACTCTCTGCGCAACGCCTGCATCGGCTCGAGCGCCGCCGCACGCCGCCCCGGCAGATAGCAAGCCGCGAGGGCCGTAACAAGAAGAACCAATCCCACCATAGCGATCGCGGAAAAATCCATCGCGCCGACACCGAACAGCGCGCTCTGCATGGTGCGGCCCACAAAATAAGCGCCGATCAGGCCCAGGCCCAAACCAACACTGGCCAGTACCGCACCCTCCCGTAGAACCAGCGCGAGAACCCGGCCTCGCGTCGCGCCCAGCGCCATCCGAAGCGCGATCTCATGCGAGCGTTGCGCGATCGAAAAAGCCATGACGCCGTAGATTCCAAGAGCGGACAACAAGAGCGCGATGGCCGCAAAGCTGGCAAAAAGGATCATAGTAAACCGATCGCTTGCCAGTACGTCGTTCCGGACTTGATCCATGGTGCGCGGATTGGCAAACGCGATCTCCGGGTCCATAGCGTGCACCGCCGCCGCGACACTTTTCACCATGGCTGCGGGATCTTTCTCTGTCCTCACGCCGATTCCAGCGCTGGGCCAGGGAGATTGCCAAAAAGGAACATACACCTCCGGATTGTCCTCCCGAAGCCCACGGCTTCTGACGTTATGGAAGACCCCCACAATTTGCCATCCCACTGGTGCGCCCACTCGCGTCGGATGCGACAACAACTCTGCTACTATCACACGTTTTTGCAATGGATCGCTGCCTTTCAGGAAACGATCGACGAAGTCCTGGTTGACCATGGCTACTCTCACGCTGGATGCATTGTCCTGGTCAGTAAACGCGCGCCCCTTCACGATCCGGATTCCAAAGGTTCGGAAGTAATCCGGCGTAACCATCTCGAAGCCCCCGCCAGTGCGCTCGGACGGGTCAGCGGATGTGGGCTGGCCGGCGACCGAGAAGAACATGCTGAATCCCGAGAGCGCGAATCGGGAACCGGAAGATAAAACGTAAGTGTGTGATCGGTGCGCACGCCCAGGTCGACGCGCATGAGATTCCAGAAGCTGTGTATCGCTAAACCCGCCCCGGTGAGCAAAGTCAGGGTCAGCGCGAACTCCAGGATCACCAGCGACCGGCGCAGACGATGACGTCCGGCACCCATTCCCGAACGGCCGCCCTCCTTGAGCGCCTCTGCGGGGTCCGCGTGTGAGGCATACCACGCAGGAGCGCAGCCGAAAAGCAAACCAGCCAGGCTGGTGGCGGCCAGGCTGAAGAGCAGGACGGGAAAATTCAGACTCAGGTCCGCCTCGCTCGGCAAAGTATTCGGCGGCATCACGGCAATCAGTCCACCGAGCATCGCATATCCACAGGCGATGCCGAGCGCGCCGCCGGCAACCGCAAGCAGCAGGCTCTCGGTAAGTAACTGCGCAAAGATGGATCCCGATTTTGCCCCCAACGCGCTGCGAACCGCCATTTCTTTCTGACGAGTCATGCTTCTGGCCAGCAGCAGATTGGCAACGTTGGCGCAGGCGATCAGCAGCACGAAAGCAACTGCGCCCAGCAATAGCCAGAGCGTCATGATCCTCTCGCGAGGGATGAAATCGTTTTTCAGAGGCTCAACAAGTACACCCCAGCCTTTATTGCTGGCCGGGTAAGTCACGGCCAGGCGGGCCGCAACAGCATCCATATCAGCTTGCGCCTGCTTGATCGTCACGCCGGGCTTGAGCCGGCCCATGACATCCACCCAGTGCATCTCGCGGTTGAACTGCTCCGGCGTAAATGCCAGAGGCACCGCGAATTCTCCCTGGCCGCGGTCTGTCAGTCCCGGCGCGAAGACACCCACCACCGTAAACGGCTCGCCGTCGATGCGTACAGTCTTGCCCAGCACATTCGCATTGCTCCCCAGCCGTTCCCACAGTTTATGCGTAAGTATGATGACGTGGTCTTTGCCCGGCTGTCCTTCTTCCGGCAGAAAATCGCGGCCCAGCGTAAAAGGAACTCCCAGCATCCCGTATAAGCCCGGCGTGGTGATCCTGCCTTGCATGCGTTCCGGTTGGTCACGTGTGGCGACATTAAAGGAACGTTCGGTCTGCGCATTCAGATCCTGAAATGCTGTGCTCTGGCGCTTCCAGTCGGTGAAATCGGCCGCCGAAACTGCGTTGCGGCCTTGCATCTTCGACCAGACCATCACCAATTGGCCGGCATCGGGATACGGCAGCGGCGCGAGCAACGTCGCGTAGTCCACCGTGAAGATCGCCGTATTGGCGCCGATTCCTAATGCCAAAGTCAGCAGCACCGTGAACGTCAATCCAGGATTCTTGCGCAATTGGCGCAATCCGTAGCGCATGTCCTGGAAGAGCGCTTCCACGAAGCGCAGACTGCGCTGATCGCGATAGTCTTCCTTGATCGATTCCACCGCTCCGAACTTCAGAACGGCTTGGCGGCGCGCCTCCACCGGCGGTAAACCGGCTCGAACGTTCTCCGCGGTCTGCTCAGCCAGGTGTTCTTCCACCTCTGCGCGCAAGCGTTCCTCATCTCGCCGCCGAGGGCTGGTATTAACCAGCCGGGTGAAGAACCGCCTTAGCACTCTCATCGCTGCCGCCTCTTTTGGTTACCCACAGGTAGTATGACGGATTCCCTTTTGGAAAACAACAGGGATGTTGACGGCTGCTAAAATCTTTAGTAACTATGAACTGGAGCAATCTCTTGCCACTGGTCTTCTTGTCACTGCCGCTGGCTTCGCAGACCGCGCAGAATCCGCTGCCAAATTCGGAATTGAAAGATCCGGATGGGTTAAGAGTTCAGTTTAAATTCCAAACCCTGCCTAATAGCGTTCAGATCTACACCTGCCGGGGAACCTCGCCAGGCTTTGCGTGGACAGGCCCAGATCCTGATGCGATTATGATGAACAGCGAGAAGACGTTAACGGTACATCATTACAAAGGACCCACGTGGGAAGCGACCGATGGCAGCATCGTGCGCAGCGATGGCAAATTAGCAAAGCATTTCCTGCCGAACAAAGACGCGGTTCATTGGTTGGAACTTCCGGCCATAGACGGGACCAAACAGTTTGAGAAAGTGAAAATCATTCATAGAATCGATACTTCCGGTGGACTGCCGCCTTCCGATAAGCCGTGCGATGCGCGGCACGCGGGCGATCAAGAGCGCGTGAGCTACGCGGCTACGTATCTGTTCTACGTGGAAAAGTAAATGACCAGCCAGCAGGCCGACAAGATCCGCAAAGCTCTGGATTCGTTCCGCATCGAACTACCCTCCTGGGGATTTGCAAACACCGGAACGCGCTTCGGCAAATTTCTTCAGCCCGCGGCGGCCACCAACATCGAAGAGAAATTCAGCGACGCAGCCGAAGTACATCGCTGGACCGGTGTCTGCCCGACCATTGCAATCCACGTGCTGTGGGATTTGCCTCAAGGCGTGGCGAGCGCGGGCGATGTCGAGCGGCTCGCGGTGAAATATGGACTGCGCCCAGGCTCCATCAATCCCAACCTATTTGAAGACCAGATATACAAATTTGGATCGCTCGGAAATCCGGACCTCGTGGTGCGCCAAAAAGCATTGGATCATCTGCTGGAGAGCATCCAGATCATGAACGCGTTGGGAAGCCGCGATCTTTCACTGTGGCTGGCCGACGGATCGAATTATCCAGGCACGCAGAACATCCGGCGTCACAGAAAGTGGATCGAAGAAGGTTTGGAGGCCGCGCACGCGCGCCTGTCGCACGGCCAGCGAATGTTGGTGGAATACAAACCGTTCGAGCCGGCTTTCTATCATACCGACATTGCCGATTGGGGCATGGCATTTCTGCTGGCCGAAGTGGCTGGTCCCAAGGCCAAGGTGCTGGTGGATACGGGCCATCATTACCAATCGCAAAACATCGAGCAAATTGTAGCCTGGCTACTGGATTCCGGCATGCTGGGCGGATTCCACTTCAACGACCGCCGCTATGCCGACGACGATCTCACGCTGGGTTCCATCGATCCCTATCAGGTGTTTCGCATCTTCCATGAGATCCGCTTCTTTGAATGGGAAGCGGGACAGCCGGCCGATATCGCATACATGGTGGATCAAAGCCACAATCTGAAAGGCAAAATCGAGGCGATGATTCAAACCGTGACCACGGCGATGGAGCTATATGCCAAAGCCGCTCTCGTGGATCACGAACGGCTCTCGATGTGTCAGGCCGAGTGCGCGCTGGTGGATGCAGAGATGTGTTTGAAGGACGCTTATTCTACCGACGTGCGGCCAGCCATTGCCGAATGGTCGAAATCGAAAGGGCTGCCGGAAAATCCAATGGACGCGTTCCGCCAAAGCGGCTATCTGGAACGCATCACGGCCGAGCGAGCCGCGAAAAACGCCTCATCAGCGTCCAGTTACGCGTGATGCGCGGTGCTCAGATAATTTCCGTATCCAACAATCATCGTCGACGCCACCAGCAAAGCCAGACTCAGCGCCAGCAGCCCCTTGGTACGCCGCCCCGCTCCGCGCCATTCGTGCAACGCGATTCCCCACAGGCTGCTAAAGATAATGATGCTGGCCATGTGCAAGGTCCAGCTTGAGAATTTGTAAACGCCCATTTGTGTTTCGCCCATGGTGTAAAAGAAAAATTGAAAATACCAGATACTGCCGGCCAGCGCGCAGACTAGATAGTTGGGCAATCTCGGCATCTTCGGGTCAAAATATTCGCCGCCGCTCTTGTTGCGGATGTGCAGCGTCAAGCACCACACAAAGTTAGTCAGGAAACCACCCGCGAGCACGACTACGAGGATCGGCAATCCCTGCCACAACGGCGCAGTTCCATGCCGCAGCGTAGCGGCTCGAATTGGATCGCCGGCCGCGAGACCGTAGGAGAAACAAGCGCTCATGACGCCGCAAAACGTCGCGACCAGCAGTCCCTTCTTCAAGCGAAATTCCTTGATGACCACCTGCTTCATCGCGTCCGGCATCTCGCGCTCTTTCGAGATTCCCGCCGCGCCCGCGAACGCGATTCCGATCAGGCAGACCAGCACTCCAATCAGAATCACCACGCCGGATTGAGTGCCCAGCACCTGGGTCGCGAACTCGCCACGGAAGATCGGCGGCATCAACGTTCCGAACGCCGCGCAATAGCCCAGAGCTACGGCCATCCCGAGTGATAGGCCCAGGTAGCGCATCGTTAATCCAAACGTCAGTCCGCCAAAACCCCACAGCACGCCATAGAAGAACGGCCAGAAGAGAGCGATAGCCGGCGTCTCGTGCAAAGTCGCCAGCAGTTTGTTGGTCATGCTGAAAGCCAGTATCCAGGGAACAATGATCCAACTGAACACTCCGCCGGTTAACCAATATGTTTCCCACGACCAGCGACGCACATAGCGATAGGGGACGTAGAAGGTACCGGCCGCGAAACCACCCAGCCAGTGAAATACGACGCCCAGCGCGGGATTCGGAGTCATTCAGCCTCGGGCAGATGGAAGATCTCTTCCAACTGCAGGAATCCTTCATCCGGATTCCGATCGCCTAGATTCTCAAAGAATGGCGCCATCTCCCGCTGCCAGCGAGCATTCACGTCGCGCTGCGACATTCCTTCGAGCGCGGCAGTCAAGTCCGGCGTTTCAAAATAACCAGCCAGCAATCCGTCCGCGCGAAGGAACAAGGAGTAGTTGGTCCAGCCGGTTTCGCGCAAAGCTTGCAGCATGTCCGGCCACACGGAGCGATGCCGCTGTTTGTATTCCTCCAGCCGATCCGGCCGCACTTGCAATAAAAAGCACACTCGTTGCATAGGTTGCTACGATACTTAACACGATACTTAAAACAGTCAATGGCCGAGTTATTCAGTCTCTCACAAGCCGTCGCTCGGTTCGTCGAGGATGGCGACGTGGTGGCGATGGAAGGCTTCACGCACCTGATCCCATTCGCGGCGGGGCATGAGGTGATCCGGCAGAAACGCCGCAATCTGACGCTGGTCCGGATGACGCCCGATATTCTCTACGACCAGTTGATCGGGATGGGAGCCGCGCGTAAGCTGGTTTTTTCATGGGGTGGCAATCCGGGCGTAGGATCGCTGCATCGCATGCGCGACGCGGTGGAGCGCGATTGGCCGGCTCCGTTGGAGCTCGACGAGCACAGCCACGCCGCCATGGCCAATGCCTACGAAGCCGGCGCGGCGGGATTGCCCTGCGCATTCTTTCGCGGCTATCGCGGCACGGATTTGCCGCGCGTGAATCCGAATATCAAATTTGTCGCCTGTCCATTCACGGGTGAAGAGCTGGCCGCGATCCCCTCCATTCGGCCCGACGTTGCGATTATCCACGCGCAGAAAGCCGACCGCGAGGGCAACGTGCTGATCGAAGGTATTGTGGGCGTGCAAAAAGAGGCGGTGTTGGCGGCGCGCCGGTCAATTGTTACTGTCGAAGAGATCGTCGATGATCTTGCGCTGAAGAGCCCGAATGCGGTGGTGCTGCCGAGTTGGACTGTTTCCGCTGTAGTCGCCGCGCCTGGCGGTGCGCGTCCATCGTATGCGCAGGGTTATTACGCGCGCGACAACGCGTTCTATTTCGCATGGGACAAAATCTCGCGCGATCGGGATACGTTTCTAGAGTGGATGCAAGCTAATGTCATCGAGGCGCGTTCATGAATTACACTACTGCCGAGATGATGACGGTAGCCGCGGCGCGCGCTCTTTCGAATGACGACATCTGCTTTGTCGGAATCGGCTTGCCGTCGGCGGCCTGCAACCTGGCGCGCCTCACGCATGCGCCCAAAATCACGCTGATCTACGAATCCGGGACCATTCGAACACGCCCGCGGGTGTTGCCGCTTTCCATCGGCGATGGCGAGCTGTGCGAGACTGCTCTCGCCACTGTTTCCGTACCTGAGATGTTTCGCTATTGGCTGCAAGGTGGGCGAATCACGATCGGATTCCTGAGCGGCGCGCAGGTGGATCGCTTCGGCAACCTGAACAGTACGGTAATCGGCGATTATCAGCGGCCGACGGTTCGGCTGCCGGGAAGTGGCGGCGCAACCGAAATCGCGACATCTTGCGGTGAGATCTTCATCATCATGCGGCAGAGCAAACGGAGTTTCGTCGCCGGGATCGATTTCCTCACTTCGCTGGGACACGGTCGCACCGGTACGGAACGCCGCAGCGCCGGAGTGAAAACCAAAGGTCCGACGCTGCTGATTTCCGATCTATGCAGTATGTCGTCCGATCCGGATACAAAGGAGTTTGTGGTTCGCTCGCTGCATCCTGGCGTCACACGGGAGCAGGTTCGCGAGCATACTGGTTGGGAGATTCGATTCGCCGAGAATGTAGAAGAAACTCCACCGCCGAATCGAATGGAGCTGGAGGCGTTGCGTGAACTGAATGCTCGAACTGCCGCCGCGCACGGAGTGATGATAACGGACTGACCCATGTCTCAAGATTCCTATCGACGGCATGCCCCAGGCGATCAGCCACCGTATCTACACAGGCCGTACGGCTCAACGATTCGCCGCGCGCCGTCCAGACCTTTGGTTTTTCTGCCGCACACGATTTCTGAAACCAGCGGACCCATTTTCCGTCCGGATGCGATTGGCGAGACCGATCATGATCTCACGCGGCAGCACGCTGGAGAACCTCAGGGCGAGCGCATCATCGTTACTGGCCGCGTCTTGGATGACAACGGACGCGCTGTTCCCAACGCGCTGGTCGAGATTTGGCAGACCAATGCCGCGGGCCGGTACCGGCACGCAAAGGACAATCATTCAGCGCCGCTCGATCCGAACTTTACCGGCGCAGGCCGCACATTGACGGATGAAAACGGCAACTATCGATTCGTCAGCATCAAGCCAGGCGCGTATCCTTGGCGGAATCATCACAACGCGTGGCGTCCGGCGCATATCCATTTCTCGCTGTTTGGTCCGGCATTCTGCACGCGCCTGATTACGCAGATGTATTTCCCGGGCGACCCGCTGCTGCCCTTCGATCCGGTTCTGCAGTCGATCCCGGACGAAAAGGGCAGACAGCGTCTGGTGGCCAAATTCGATCTCGCGACTACTGAACCGGATTGGGCGCTCGGTTACCAGTTCAATATCGTGCTACGCGGCCGCGAAGCGACGCCGTTTGAGAAATAATTATGGACTTGATTCCCACTCCGTCACAGACTATCGGGCCGTTCTTCCATCTCTGCCTGCATTCTGAGACGG
>JBEKJJ010000189.1:0-20486 GCA_050011295.1 Bryobacteraceae bacterium | reverse complement strand
TTGCGAAGCCTGGATCGATCACGCCGCACAAGAAGTTCCGGGGCGAGATTTACGTATTGAGCAAGGATGAGGGCGGGCGGCACACGCCATTCTTCAAGGGATACCGGCCGCAGTTCTACTTCCGGACGACGGATGTGACTGGAGTCACCGAATTGCCGGCTGGAACTGAGATGGTGATGCCGGGCGACAACGTGAGTCTGATTGTGGAGTTGATCACGCCGGTGGCTATGGATAAAGGGCTGCGGTTTGCGATCCGCGAAGGCGGAAGGACCGTGGGAGCTGGGACTGTTACAGAGATTGTGGAATAAGGGGAGAATCCAGGAGCCAGTAGCCAGAATCCGGAAGAAGGAACCGGCGCCAAGCGCCGCACCATCCTTCTGAATTCTGACTACTGGATTCTGGATTCTCAGCGACTGAAAGGGAGCGAAAACGAATGCGTGAAATTATTACATTGCAATGCACTGAGTGCAAGCGAAAGAACTATAGCAAGACCAAGAACAAGAAAACTATGACGGAGCGGCTGGAGCTCAACAAATTCTGCGCGTTTTGCCGCAAGCATCAGCCCCACAAGGAAATCAAGTAAACTAAAGTTGGCGGATTGTTTAGGGGCATAGGCTAACGGTAAACCAGCGGTCTCCAAAACCGCCTTTGGGGGTTCGAATCCCTCTGCCCCTGCCAAGAGGCAAGCGAGGAAGTAAGAAGATGGCGACACAAATACAAGAAAGCGAACCCGGGAATTTCATCCAGCGGGCGGCCGGTTGGCCGATCCAGGTGAAGAACTATTTTGAAGAGCTGCAGATGGAAATGCGCCGGGTCACGTGGCCGTCCTGGAAGCAGGTGCGCGCCACCACGGCTGTTGTTATCGTCGCCGTGTTTGCATTTGCCGCCTACTTCGCGGTGGTGGATCAAGTAGTGAACAGCATCATCCAAAAGCTCATGAATGCGTTTACCCGTTAAGTGAAAGAGAAAATGGCTGAGGAAGATATCACTCCAATAGAAGAAGCGTCGGATGGGCACGGCGAAGCTCCCCTCGAAGCACGCCCGGATGAGCCGGAGTCCGTGTCCGAAGCCGTGCCGCCGCAGGACGCGGAAGCGCCTCCGGTTGTCGACGACACCAAGAATTGGTACATCATCCACACCTACTCCGGATTCGAACAGAAGGTCGCGGATTCTCTGAAGGGGCGCGCGCAAGCTTTCGGTTTCTCCGACAAAATCGGGCAGATTTTGATCCCCACCGAAGAGGTCGTGGAACTGCGGGGCGGTAAAAAGGTTACCAGCAAGCGCCTGCTCTATCCCGGATACGTGCTGGTCCAAATGGAAATGAACGATCAGCTTTGGCACGAGGTGAAGAACACGCCGCGCGTTACTGGATTCGTGGGTGGCGGCAACAGCCCGGTGCCGTTGAGCTCCGATGAAGTGAATTCCATTCTGTATCGCCAGGAAACATCGGCCAAGACGCCGCGTCCGAAGATGACGTTCGAAAAGAACGAGTCGGTGAAGATCATCGATGGGCCGTTCGCCAACTTCTCCGGCAAGATCGATGAAATCAACGGCGATCGCAACACGCTGCGGGTACTGGTCACGATTTTCGGCCGGGCCACTCCGGTGGAATTAGATTTTCTGCAAGTAGAAAAGATGTAAGGTCTCACTCAAAATGGCAAAAAAAGTTACTGCGCAGGTAAAGCTGCAAATTCCGGCTGGCAAGGCCACGCCGGCGCCCCCGGTAGGTACCGCACTCGGTCCCCAGGGCGTGAACATCATGGAGTTCTGCAAGGCATTCAACGCCAAGACCTCGGCGAAGGACCAGGAAGGGCTGATCATTCCAGTGGTGATCACCATTTTCAGCGATCGCTCCTTCACCTTTATCACCAAGACTCCGCCCGTCCCGATTTTGATCAAGCGCGCCGTGAATCTGGCGAAGGGATCGGCCGAGCCGAATAAGAATAAGGTAGGCAAGATCACCGCCAAGCAGGTGGAAGAGATCGCCAAGATCAAGATGCCGGATCTCAACTGCTTCGATCTGGAAGCGGCCGTGCGCAGCGTCAAAGGCACGGCGCGCAGCATGGGTGTGGACGTAGCGGCCGAGTAATTCGTAGTCTTATTTCCGGGGCCGGTGGCCAGCCGGGCTGAGAGTGGCGGCAAACGTATCGATCCAGGCCCGTTGTTCGGGTGTTTCCGGGACCGTAACGCGGCGCGCTCTTCCAACCCGCTCGACGGCAACTGCTGGGGATGTCCCTTTCGCAACTAGCAGGCCCGCAGCTATTAGCCCGGAGCGCGCCCGATTCCTTGGCGGCAATGAACCGTTATTTCTTTCCCTGATCTAGTGCCGCCTCGATTCCCTTCGCTTCCACGATAATATGGTGTTTCGCATAGGTCGCCTTAGGAGAAATCAATTGCGCACTCGCTTCCTCAACATCGTTGCCACTTCCATCACGCTG
This sequence comes from Bryobacteraceae bacterium, assembly GCA_050011295.1. Lineage (GTDB taxonomy): Bacteria > Acidobacteriota > Terriglobia > Bryobacterales > Bryobacteraceae > Palsa-89. Next base: position 18,048 of record JBEKJJ010000189.1, on the reverse strand, counting down.
ATACCAGTGCTATGCGCTCAAGGCCAGGGCCGGCGTCCAGGCGGTCAAGCTCCCGCCGCCCCGGCCTCGCAGTCAGACTCGGCTGCTAAGCCTGCCGCCGGATCAGAACAGTTCACGGCGCCTCCGGCTGTGGAAACAACTTCGAAAACCAAGCACGAGATCACCGTCAACGGCAAGAAGATCCCCTACACGGCGACTGCGGGAACATTGGTGCTGAAGAAGGACGACGGCAAACCTTGGGCGAACATTTTCTACGTGGCATACACGCGCGACGATGTCACGGATGCCGCCAAGCGCCCGTTGACTTTCACCTTCAACGGTGGACCGGGCTCATCGTCGGTTTGGCTGCACATGGGTGCCTTGGGACCTAAACGCGTCGCCATGGGGCCGGACGGCGAGCAGCCGGCGCCGCCGTATCGTCTGGTAGATAACGAGGACACTGCGCTGGCATTCACCGATCTGGTTTTCATTGACCCCGTAACTACCGGCTTCAGCCGCGAGGCGCCCGGCGAGAATCCGGCGCAATTCCACAGCTTCGACGGCGATCTGGAGTCGGTGGGCGAGTTCATCCGGCTGTGGACCACTCGATCGCAACGTTGGGATTCGCCTAAATTCCTGGCCGGCGAAAGTTACGGCACCACGCGCGCTTCTGCGCTGTCCCAATACCTGCTGCAACATCATGGAATTTATTTGAACGGCATCACTCTGATTTCGTCGGTGCTGAATTTCGAAACCATTCTGTTTGCTCCGGGTAATGACCTGCCGTATATCCTCTATCTGCCCAGCTACACGGCTACGGCCTGGTATCACAAGAAACTGCCCAAAGATCTGGGCGAGCTGGAGAAGGCGCTGGGTGAATCGCGCAGCTTCGCCGCCAATGAATACATTGTGGCGTTGATGAAGGGCGACAAGCTTACGTCCGCTGAACGGACCAATGTGGCGCGCCAGCTCGCGCGGCTCACCGGGCTTTCCGAGGAGTTTGTGGAGGAGGCCAACCTGCGCATTTCCATTTCACGTTTCACCAAAGAACTACTGCGCAAAGAGCGCCGTACGGTGGGCCGCTACGACAGCCGGCTGGAGGGCGTGGATTTCGACGCAGCCGGTGAGAATCCCGATTACGATCCCAGTTACGCTTCGGTGCAAGGCGCATATACGGCTGCATTTAACGAATATCTGAGCCAGGACCTGAAATATGAGAGCGATCTGCCGTATGAGATCCTCACGGGAAAAGTGCGGCCCTGGAGTTACAAGCGATTCGAGAACCAATACGTGAACACGGCCGAGATGATGCGCGAGGCGATGAGTCAGGAACCGAACCTGAAAGTGATGATCGCCAACGGCTACTATGACCTGGCCACGCCATTCTTCGCCACCGAATATACGGTGAACCATCTGGGCCTCGATCCGTCTCTGAGCGGTCACATCAGTCTGACTTATTGCGAAGCCGGCCACATGCTCTACACCAAGAAGAGCTGCCTGGACGGGCTCAGCAAGTCGATGACGGACTTCTACCAGCAAGCGGCGGGGACGAATTAAGAGCCGCTTAGATCCTCGCTATAGGAAATAAGTACCCGGTACCACTGGGCCTGTTTTCGTGTCTTGCGCCTTATTGACCGGGGCCGGGACGCCTCGCCATACTTGCGGGAGAGGCGCGGACAAGTTCATTGAATTTGAAAGAGATCGGAAATAGACCGCTTAAACGGTTCGATTGGGAAGCATTTTCGCTGCTGCTTTTGATTTGGCTGCCGGCCGGCGGGGCAGGCATCTATGCGAAGTGGGCGATGCTGCGCGCGGATGGGTATCTGAAGACCGCCATTTCCCTCGGCCGGCCGGCTGCCTGGATGGCCGGGCTAGGGGCGTCGCAGTTTACCCTCGCCGAGAAGATCAGCTTCTTCCGGATGGACCTATTGGTGAGTATAGTTGCGGTGCCGCTATGCCTGCTGCTGTTTTCCATGTGGAAACAACCTCGGCTCACGGGCTGGTTGGTCGCTGCTCTAAGTATCGCGGGGATTGCGGCCGTGAACATTCAACTGGAGGCCTATTGGCTGATCGGACGTTTTCAGTCGTGGGAATTGATAAAAGACGCGCTCGAATGGGGCTTGCGGGATGTTCAGCAGGCCCGATCGTACATGGTTGGAATCGCGGTTTTTCGATTGGTCAGCTTGATCATCGCAGTGTTAGCGGCAGCCATCCTCTTGTCGTTTCGATCGAAACTCCCAGCCGCATGGCACCGGGTCATCGTCGTGGGATGCATCAGTGTCTGGATTCTGTTGCTCGCCGTTACCGCCGTTAGCTGGCTGCCGCGGATGCCCTCCACCATCTCGCATTCCAGCTTTCAACTGGCGAGCGTTAGCGCGTTGATGGATGCGGCGCCGGGCACCAGTCTGGCATCTCTTCCGCTCTCGGAACTCAAAGCGCAATACCGGCGCATTTCTGGCGCTCCGGAGGACAAAGCCAAGCCGGAATACTGGGGCGCGGCACCGGATTATGACGTCTTGTTTTTCGTCATCGAGACCATGCCATCCCGGTGCGTAGCGTTTGATACATCCCTGGACGATTTGCCACACCTCGGTGAGCTTCGGGAGCACGCCTGGATTGGCGCTCATCACTACAGCACCTACCCGGTAACTTCGCGCGCCGTGTTCTCGCTCCTTACATCTTTGTACCCTCCCGAGAGCACCAGAAACTGGGTGCGGCTGCGAGAACACGTAAACAGCGGCCTCGTGCGGAATCTCTCGGGCGCTGGGTACGAGTCCGCCGTATACGGCTCCAGCGCATCCATCAGCCCCGCCGGAAAAGATATTTTTGAGAACCTGGGCTTCAAAAAAGTCCAGGCGACCGAGGAAGCCCCGGGTAGCAATCCCGGTTCGAAAAGCGTGACATTTTTTGATCGGGAATATGTCATGTACCAGCGCACGCTGGACCTGCTGGCGCTAGAGGAAATGAAACGCGATATGACCGGGTGGATCAAGAAAAATCAGCGGTATGTGGCAGTATATCTACCCCAGATCAGTCATGCGCCGTGGGGGGACATTCTTACGCATGGACAAGAACCGAATCTGCTGAAGCGATGCCGCGGTCTGATGGAGGTTCAAGACCAATGGCTGGGAGACGTGGTTGAGCTACTAAAGAAAACCGGGCGGCTTGACCGAACGTTGATCGTAGTTACCGGAGATCATGGAATTCGCACCTCCGTGGAAGACCCGGCTTTACCGGTGCGGACCACCGACGAATATAGCTTCGCAGTCCCTTTCATGCTGTACGCCCCGGGTGTACTAAATTCCACCCAGACGATACCCTGGGTGACCTCACATATCGATGTTGAGCCCTCGATCTTAGATCTGCTGGGCGTCAAGCGAAACAAGGATGCTGAGCAGGGGGCGGCCGTATGGAATGCGGCGATCCAGCAACGGACCACGTTTTTTCTGGCCAATCTGTTACACGGCTCGGATGGATATTACTCAGCCGGGAAATTCTATTCGTGGAATCGATCGCTGGATGTAACTTATCAGAATGACCGGTTGCATTTTGAGCCGCAGGACATGATCTCTAGAGCGTCCCCGCTTCAGAAAAAGGTGAGGGACGAGATCCAAGCGCTCGATGAAGTGCGGGCCGCCTGGATGACCAGCACGGATCACGTAGAGAACCGGCGCTGAACCGTGGAGTTCCACCGGGAACGGCCGGTCATTAGCTATTGCCCGGGGATGAGCGTGTGATGATCGGCATAGCCACGAATCTCTGTTACCTGTTCGCCGCGTAGCCCGGCTGCAAGCATGATACGGCGCGCGGCGTTGGCCCGGTCGCAAGAGAGTTCCCAGTTGCCATACGCCTCCAGGGTCTGAGAGCGGAACCCTTGCGAATCCGTGTGCCCTTCAATCGCGATCGTGTTCGGCAGTCCGGACATTTGTTCCGCCAGTAGGTTGAAAAGCCGTTGCCCGTTCTGAGTGGGCTTAGAGTTCCCGGTTTCAAAGAACAGGCCCTTGTCCTTCTCCAGCAGCTCGATGCGGAGACCTTCTCCGGTCACGGTGAATTGGACATTTTGAGCGAAACTCTTAAAACCCGGCAGCTTTCGCATAGCCTCTTCCAAGCTTTGCTTGAGCCGGTCAATGTTATTCCTGCTCACCTCCAGCGCTTCGCCGGAACCAGCCTGCGCCGATCCGCTCAATTTCTGATAGCCTTTGGGATCCTTGAAATAGCCAGCCACGGCTTCACGCACTTCGCGCCCGGAGCTCATCAGCCAAAGCACGATGAACAGCGCCATGAGTGCGGTGACGAAATCGGCGTAAGCCACTTTCCACGCCCCGCCGCGATGTCCGGAGTCATCTTCCCGGGAGTTGAAATCCATTTCCCTAGTCCGCCGCCGAGCCTTCCGCCGCGCCGCCGGACTGCACGGCCATGGCTTGCAATTGATCGTGCGAGAGCGGAATGCGCTCACGCCTCAGCTCCGTTTCCATTTCTTCGAGAGCCGGCCTTAGATCCAGCGGTATGGAGCGCCGGCCGGATTCAGCCGCCACTAACGGAGAGGCGCCCCGAAAGAAGGAGACAATGGCTGCGCGCATTACCTGGAAATACTCTGTACGCGCTTTGCCCAGCGACTCCAGACGGCTAGAGAGCGGACTGACGACGCCATAGCACAGCAGGATCCCGAAGAATGTCCCCACCAGTGCGGCGGCAACTTTGTGCCCAATCTGCTGTGCCGGACCTCCCAGCGCTTGCATGGTAACTACGACGCCCAGAACCGCCGCGATGATCCCGAGGCCGGGCAGGGAATCCGCTACGCTCGTGAGTACTCGCAGGGGCTGCTGGCGGCCCGAGCGCTGCACCTCCAGATCCAGAACCATTAAGCGGTCCACCTCCTGCTCGCCAAGTCCGGCCGAGATGGCCATGCGTAACGAGTCACAGATGAAATTGGTGGCTTCCTGATCGGCGAGGACGCTGGAATGCGCTTGGAATATGTCACTCTCGTAGGGCGACTCGACATGCGATTCTAGTTCCAGTTTCCTGGAGCCCCGTCCGATACTGAACAACACGTAAAGAAGTTTGAGAGCGTCCAGGTAATTGTCCCGAGTGTAGGCGCGGTGGAAGCAGACGGAAAGAACCGCACGAATGAGAATACGAAGGTTCCGCGTAGGGCTAGAGACCAGGACGATGCCGGCCGCGCCCCCGGCGATGATGATCAGCTCGGCCGGCTGCATCAGCACCAGCAGATTACCCTGTTCGAGCAGATAGCCGGCCGCAATGGATCCGAACACCATTACTAAACCGGCGATAATTAACAACACTTGCCCCTCCTCAGGCGGCAAGCGCCCGGTATTTGGCTCAGTGGACCCCTCATTCCTTATCGGCGGGCGGGGTTAGGATGAGAGCGTCTGCAAAAACGTTTCTCGTTTCTCGTTGGGTGCATTCAAGAACCGAGCCGCAGCCTGCCGCAGCGCTGAGCCGAAGGCTGGCCCTTGTGGGATCGCTCTCAGTCGCAGTTACACCGGTTCAACATTTAGGCTGGGCACCCATCGAGAAACGAGAAACGAGAAACGAGAAACGGCTATAATGAGTTCGTCTGCCCTCAAACAAGGGCGTTCCCGGCGTAAATCATGTTTGATAATCTGTCCGACAAACTGCAGCGGGTTTTCAAGAACCTGCGCGGCGAAGGAAAATTGACGGCTGAAAACATGGAGGCCGCACTGCGCGAAATTCGCGTGGCCCTGCTCGAAGCCGACGTCCATTTCCGCGTGGTCAAGCAGTTCATCGAGAACATTAAGCAAAAGGCCATGGGCGAAGAGGTGCTGGCGGCGCTGTCGCCCACGCAGCAAGTGGTCAAGATCGTTCGCGATGAGTTGATCAAGACTCTCGGCACGCATCAATCCAAGCTACGAATGGCCAATGAGCCTCCCACGGCCATCATGATCGTCGGGTTGCAGGGTTCCGGAAAAACCACTACCACGGGAAAGCTGGCGCGCTGGCTCTCGAAAAACGGACACAGCCCGCTGATGGTCTCGGTCGACGTCTATCGTCCGGCAGCCCGGAAGCAGTTGAGCGTCATCGCGCGGGATATCAAGCTTCCGATCTATGAGGGCACCCCCGAAGAGACCAAGCCGGCTGAATTGGCGCGATCGGCAAGGCGGGAATCCGGGCAAACCGGACGCGACGTACTGCTGGTGGACACAGCCGGCCGTTTGCACATCGACGATCAGTTGATGCAGGAACTGCAGGAGCTGAAAGAGCAACTGGCGCCGTCGGAAGTCCTGTTTGTGGCCGACGCCATGACTGGGCAGGACGCTGTAAAATCCGCGGACGAATTTCACAAGCGGCTGGGAATCACCGGAGTGATCCTCACCAAGATGGATGGCGACGCGCGTGGAGGCGCGGCCCTTTCCATACGCGCCATCACCAACCAGCCTCTCAAGTTCGTCGGGGTGGGCGAAAAATTCGATGCCCTGGAGCAGTTTCATCCGGACCGCGTGGCTGAACGCATCCTCGGCATGGGCGATGTGCTGTCGCTCATCGAGAAGGTGCAAGGGACGATCGATCAGAAGGAAGCCGAGGAGATGCAGCGCAAGCTCATCGACAATGAGTTTACCCTCGAAGACTTCCGCGATCAGTTAAAGCAGATCCGCAAACTTGGGCCGCTCGAATCCATCCTCGGGATGATGCCCAATTTGGGGCCCATCAAGAACCTGAAAGACATGAAGGTGGACGAGAACGAGATCACCCGAGTGGTGGCGATTGTGGATTCGATGACCCCGCGCGAGCGCGCTAACCATATGATTATAAATGGCGCGCGCCGCCGCCGCATCGCCAAGGGCAGCGGCACCACCGTGCAGGAAGTGAATTCGCTGTTGAAACAATACGCGCAGGCCCGGAAAATGATGAAAAGCATCTCGGGCGGCGGGTTCCTGGGCAAGAAGCTGGCGAAACTCAAGCTTCCGATGTTGCAATAAATGGTGTTACAGTAGATAGAGTATGTTAATGATTCGACTGGCGCGATTCGGCGCCAAGAAAAAGCCGTCCTACCGCTTGGTAGTGATCGACAAAGAACGGGCTCGCAACAGCCGCTCGGTAGAAGTGGTGGGTTTCTACAATCCCGTCAGCCAGCCGCACGTTGTCAATCTGAAGCACGACCGTATTGAGCATTGGATAAAGAACGGTGCGCAACCCTCTGACACTGTTACCAGATTGTTGAAGAACAATCCCGCACCAGCACCCGCCCCCGCAGCCGTATAGGTTTGCTTCTCCAGCCCCTGACCCCGAGTTCGAAAGGCAAGCCGGAGGATTGCCCTACAATAGTCATATGCTGTTGAGAACCTCGACCGTTCTGCTCCTGGCAGCCGCGAGTCTTGTCGCGCAAAAAGCGCCTTTCGACGTGCAGGCCATGCTCAAGATTGCGCGCATCGGCGAGCCGCAGCTCTCACCCGATGGAAAAACAGTGGCGTTCACGGCGCAGACAGTCGATCTCGATCAGAACACCAAGCCCAAGCAGATTTTCGTGGTTCCCACTGACGGCGGAACTCCGCGCCAGATTACCTCGCAGGGTACCGACAACGAACGCCCGGAATGGTCGCCCGATTCCAGATCGATCGCGTTCATCTCCAACCGCGGCGGCTCGGCCCAGGTGTGGATCATGAAGCCCGACGGATCGGATGCGCGGCAGATTACAGGCCTGTCTACAGAAGCGGGGGGAGTTCTGTTTTCACCGGACGGGAAGAAGTTATTGTTCACCAGCCAGGTCTACCCGGATTGCCCGGACGACAACTGCAATAAGAGCCGGCTGGACATAGAAAAAAACAGCAAAGTGAAAGCACGCAGCTACACCACGCTGCTTTTCCGTCATTGGACGGAGTGGCAATCGAAGAGACGCTCGCATTTGATGGTGGTGGATTCCGCCGGCGGGCCGGTGAAGGATTTGACCCCCGGCGACCGCGATGTGCCTCCCTTTTCAATGGGAGGTCCCGACGACTACGCAGTTTCTCCCGATTCCAAGGAAGTTTGCTACGCCATGAATGCCGATCCGCAGCCGGCCATCAGCACAAATGCGGACCTGTTCGTGGTTCCGATGGACGGTGGCGATGCGAAAAAGATCACTATGAATCCCGGCGCGGATTTGAGCCCGCAGTATTCACCCGACGGGAAATCGCTGGCCTACCGTAGCCAGCAGCGAGGCGGCTATGAGAGCGACCGATGGCGGCTGATGGTGCTGGATCGCGCCACCGGCAACGTCAATGCAGTGACGGATTCGCTCGACCGTCCGGTTCAAAGTTTCGCGTGGGCGCACGATTCCAAACAGCTGTTCTTTAGCGTGCTCGACCGGGGACGCCAGAACATCCAGATAATCCCGGCCTCGGGCGGCGCTACTCGCGTGATTGTGCCCGGCCCCATCACCGCCGACGACGTGCAATTAACCAGCGACGGCAAGACCATGATTTATACGTCGCAAAGCGGGTCAGCCCCTACCGAGATCTACCGGGCCGCCTCGGCCGGTGGTGCACCGGTGGCTCTAACGCATCTCAACGATTCTCTACTGTCCCAGTACGATCTGACACCGCTTGAAGAGTTCTGGGCGGATGGAGCCGAGAAGGCACGCGTGCAGAGCTTTGTGGTGAAGCCTCCGAATTTTGACGCCAGCCGGAAATATCCGGTCTTATTTCTGATTCACGGCGGTCCGGAAGGCGAGTGGGGCGAGAGCTGGAGCTATCGCTGGAACCCGCAGGTGATGGCCGCTGCCGGTTATCTAGTTGTAATGCCGAATCCCAGAGGATCTACCGGATACGGCCAGAAATTTACCGAAGAAATCCGGGACGATTGGGGCGGCAAACCTTTTGAGGACATCATGGCTTCGGTGGACCATGTGGCTGCGCTGCCCTACGCTGACGCGGATCGCATGGCGGCTGCCGGCGGATCTTACGGCGGCTATATGATTGACTGGATGCTGGGCCATACCCAGCGGTTCAAAGCCCTGGTTTCGCACGCCGGCGTGTACGACCTGCGCAGCATGTTCGGCGCCACGGAAGAATTGTGGTTTCCGATCTGGGAGTTCAACGGCACGCCTTGGGACAATCCCGAGAGTTATGCGAAATGGTCGCCCAGCAACTTTGTGAAGGATTTCCACACGCCGACACTTGTGATCCACGGCGAGCTGGATTTTCGCGTCCCCTATACGCAGGGGTTGCAGCTTTTCACGGCGCTGCAGCTTCAAAAGGTGCCGTCGAAACTATTGGAGTATCCGGATGAAGGGCACTGGATTCTGAAGCCGCAAAATAGCGTGCTATGGTACAACACGTTTCTCGAATGGATCGGCGAATGGACCAAGACGCCGTCAGGATCAACCGCCGCGCATTGATTTGGCCGCGAATGAACGCGAATGAACGCAAATGTTTTATTCGCGTTTATCTGCGTTCATCTGCGGTCATAGGCTTTTTTGGCCTGTGGCTTCACGCCCAGACCATTGAGATTGTTCCGGAGCGCGTCATGCTGGATGAACCTGCCTCAGTCCACGCCAGCGGACTCCAGCCCAATCAGCGTGTGACCATCCGGGCTGAGTTGGTGGATGGCGACGGCGAACGGTGGTAGTCCGAAGCCGAATTCGTAGCGGATAACCAAGGTGGCGTGGATACATCGAAACAGCCGGCGATAGCTGGTTCGTATAAAGGAATCTCTGCTAGCGGATTGATTTGGTCCATGCTGCCGGTGTCGAAGAAGGTTTCGCATTATCAACCGCCGCACGATTTCGGGACTCAAATCATCGAGTTTCGCTTATCACTGAAAAACCAGGAGCTGGGCGCAGCGCGGTTGGAGCAGACGGCCATCGCGGATGGCGTGGAACGGGTGATCATCCGCTACGGCGATCTTCGCGGCACGCTGTTTTCGCTGCCGGGGAATGACCAGCAACATCCGGGTGTTCTGGTTCTCGGCGGATCGGAAGGCGGCCTGCCTTCGCGCCGTGCGGCGTGGCTGGCCTCGCATGGATTCGCGGCTCTGGCACTGGCGTATTTTCGATATGAAGATTTGCCCAAAGAGCTGGCCGGGATTCCGCTGGAATACTTCGGCCGCGCTTTGACGTGGATGGCGAACCGGCCCGGAATTTCGGGCGATCGGATCGCCGTGATGGGTGTATCGCGTGGCGCTGAGCTCGCGCTGCAATTGGGATCGATGTTTCCGAGAATTAAAGCCGTGGTCGCGTATTCTCCAGCGAATGTGCGCTATCCGGCCTGTTGTGGGTTCACGGCGGTGCCCTACGCTTGGTCCCGGAATGGGAACGGGCTGGCATTTCGTCCGCTGCGGCCCGGAGCTACGCAAGTAGAGATGGTGATGAAGTCCGAAATTGAGGTGGAACGGACCCAAGGGCCGATCCTGCTGACCTCAGGGGATGCGGACCGCGTTTGGGATTCGAACTCGATGGCGAATTCCATTATCGCGCGGCTCAAGCGGCATGACTTCGCTTTCAACGTCGAACACTTGAACTACGCTCACGCTGGACATGGCGCCGGCCGGCCCGAGATTGTTCCGGCCTGGCGTGGCGCGGTGCGCAACCCGACGTCCGGGCGCGATGTGGAAGTGGGCGGTACGCCACAAGGCAACGCGGAATCATCTTTGGACGCTATCCAGAAGGTGATTGATTTTCTAAATCAAGGCCTGGCGGCGCACTGAAAATCTAGAGCTGGGCCTGTTTTTGCCCGATATGGCAGTTATGGGCGACCAGCGGATGCACTACAGAACCAATATCATGGCTCGGGCTGAAGCACTGTGGGTAGATTCGGCGGGAACGCTGCGCATCGCTCCAGCAATGCTCGAGGATACGTCTCCCAGCGGAGCTTGTATGCGGGTGAAGGAACAAATTCGCGTCGGGTCAAATGTTCGGGTCAGATGGCGCCGGGGGGAGTTCTTGGGCGTCGTTCGGCACGTCAAAAGGCAGCAATCTGAGTATATCGTGGGCATTGAGCGGGATGAAGGAGTTACCCTCTGAAGAACCTACTTGGCCGCGATGGTATATTTCAAACTTCGTTCCACCGAGGAGCGCCCCTGCTCGACGGTGATTTTCACCTCGTAATCGCCGGGTTCCCGAACAGCTCGAATGGTCATCGGGATTGCGCCTGCCTCATCCGGTAACGGAAGCGCGGATTTTTGAGTCGCCAGCAGGCGCCCATCCTTCAGAAATTGGGCGCCGAGGCTGGGCGCCGCTCCGCTGTTCTGCTCCGGATAAACGACGAAATAGACAAATGGATCGGCTCCCGCTGGCAGCGCCGTGGACACAAACGGGGAAGCGCGCTTTCCGGGAATCTCAAACGGATCCGCGGGATCTGGCTGCCGCTTCAGATTTTGCACGATATGCACCAGCGCGATATCGCTGAGTTGTAGACCTGGCTGGTCTCGATTGTCGAGCGGAATGACACTGGTGCTGGCGCGGTTTCCTTCTTGATCCACCACCGCGGTCTCGATGGTGTAGTGGCCGGGAGCAAGGCTGACCGTATGCTCATAAGTCATGAAGTCCGAGCGTAAGGCGGCAACGTTCGAGTCCGGGACCTCCGAAGGAACGTCCCGGCTGATTCTCTCCACAACCTCGCCTTTGTCGTTTTTCACCAGCGCCAGCAGGGAAGCATGAAACCTTTGTTTCTTCTGGGCCGCGTCGGGCGTGGCTGTCAAATTCGATATCGGAACTTCGAAGGCAATTGAATATTGCGAAGTTCCGTCTTCGGATCGGAAGCGAAATGCCTTAGACCGGAAATCGAAGGCGTGCGGCAGAGGCTTGGTGTCAAGCGCCTGCAGCCCTGCCAGATCCGCCGGTGTCAGTGGATTGTCCGCGGATTCCGGCACGGCAAAATACCCGTGGCGAGTTTGCACGCGGCCGTCCGACCAGGCCAGCTTTACTTCTATTTTCCGGTAATGCCCGTCCTCGCGATCGGTAGCCGGCCGGTAGGAGATCTCAAAATGCGTGTCGACATCCTCCATCACACGCGCGAGAAGGTTTTCGGAATTGTTGGTATTGGCGATCAGGAATCCGCCGGTGCTGTCGGCCAAATCGCGCAGCGCCTCTTGCGTATTCGCGCTCAATACGGCGAACCTGGCGTAGTCGGTCTGATGCATGGATTCCATGAGTTGGGGCGTGCCCGATGGTGCGTAGTCCACTCCCAGTCCTCCCGGCCGAGGTATTGCTTGCCCCGCGTTGCGGGCGACCGTAGACTCCTGTTGGCTCAGAGCGGCGGATTTTTGCAGCAGGGCAACCGATGCGGCTGAGGCTGTGGTAGCGGTAGCGCAGTCGTTATTGGAGCCAGGCGTGGCTTGCGCGGTATCCTGGCAAACGGCCAAGCCATAAACATCCACGGCGTAAAACGTGACGCCGCCCGAATTCGCCGAGCTAATGAGCGACTTCCAATATTCCATTTGATCCGGAGGGCGCGTTAGTCCGGTACCCATCAGCAGCACGGTCTTTTGAAACGGAAGTGGAGCGAGTTGTTTCACCAGCTTGGTGAGGGCATCAATCTCACGAAGTCCTGCCTGCGTGGCGACTCCCATGTCACCACGCGCTCCCAGGGGATCTTGAGTGCCGGACCCATCGGAAGTGCCGTAGTCCGAAAGACCGATGATGACGGGTGCGCCGAGGATGCCAGTGGTCATTCCATTCAGTGTGGATTGGTTGGCCAAGTTAGCATATCCCATCGGCTGGGCCATGGTGCTCAGATTCAAAGCGTTCACTACGGCCGCGGTACTTTGGTTGAGAGGAGCAAGTTGCTTACTAGCGGCCAGCTCAACGGCCTTTTGGAGATGCTCGCGGTTATTCGAGAAAGGAAATACGGGTTTGAGGCCGCTCGAATCTAAAGTGAATACTCCGATGAAAGTGTCCGGGCGCAGTTCTTTGTTCACAAATTTCTTGGCGGCATCGAAGGCGTACGCGCGGGTGTCCGGAGTGAGATCGTTCAGGACCAGGCAGACCACATTGACGGTTCGCAGTGGGCTGAGTGGCGGCCGGGGAGGAGCGCTCCCGGGCACAGTCTCGTAGGATGTGGTTTCAGTCACCTGTTTTTCGTCCTGCGCGCGGACTTCACTGCCTTGCACCAGGCGAAACGATCGGATTTCCTGGCGGACGCCGTTCTCGTAAACGGCCACTTGTCCGGGTTCGATTTTGGTGATCAGCTTACCGTGCGCGTCGCGCACCACAACTTCCAGAAGCACTTCGCGGGTGGAACTGCGGATGACGACGTTGGAATCCGGAGCGGTTTGTTGCGCGATGCCGGTCCCGATCAGCAAAAGTGCCGAAAAAACAGCGGAAATTCGCATGAGTAACCTCGTCGCTGTCAGTATATCTCACTTACTGAGCCGTGACCCTTACTGAATGGTGGCGTTACCGAGCCGCGACTGGAAGGGAGCGTAACGAGACGCGGCCCGCAATCATTTCGCAGAAATGGTGTACTTCAAATTTCGCTGGACCGATGCGCGCCCCTGTTCTATCGTGATTCTCACTTCGTAATCGCCCGGTTGCGAAACAGCGCGGATGGCCATCGGAATCGCGCCTGATTCGTCGGGCGCGGGGAGTACGGATTTTTGCGTCGCCAGGACATGGCCGTTCATCAAGAACTGGGCGCGCAATTCGGGGAAGTCCCGATTGTTTCGGTCCGGATAAACCACAAAATATACGGATGGTTCGGTGCCTGGTGGCAGCGTAGTGGATACGATCGGCAATGCTCGTTTGCCTGGAATCTCGAACGGGTCGGACGCATCCGGCGGACGATCGAGAGCTTGCACGCGATGCACCAGCGCGATATCGCTGAGTCCCAGGCCCGGCTGCTCGCGATTCTCAATCTTTTGGGTATTCGTGCTGGCGCGGTTACCTTCTTGGTCGACCACAGCGGTCTCGATGGTGTAGTGGCCGGGAGCGAGGTTGAAGGCATGTTCGTAGCTCATGTTCTCCGCACGAAGCTGTGCCACGTGCTCATCCAGGACCTCCGACGATACATCCTTGCTGACTCTATCCACAATCTCGCCGCGAGAATCTTTCACCAGAGCAAGGAGCGAAGCGTGGAACCGTTGTTTCTTCTCATCCGGCTCAGGTGTTGCCGTCAGGTTCGAAATAGGAACCTCGAAAGCGATGGCGTATTGGGAACCTGCACTGCCGGACCGGAAACGAAAGGCCTTGGACTGAAAATCGAAAGCGCGTGGAAGTGGCTTGGTATCCAGCGCCCGCAGCCCGGCCATTTCGGCTGGTGTCAGCGGATCTCCTCCGTTATCAGGAACGGCGAAATATCCGCTGCGAGTCTGGACGCGCAGCTCCGGCTTGGCCAGCTTCACCTCAATTTTCCGGAAATGCCCGTCCTCGATTTCTGATACTGGCTTGTAGGAGATTTCATAGTGCGTGTCCACGTCTTCCATCACGCGCGCCAGCCGGTCGGTATTGTTCGTGTTGGCGATCAGGAATCCGCCGGTGCTTTCGGCTAGCTCGCGCAGCGCTTCTTGTACGTTGGCGCTCAGGACGCCGAATCTGAGGTAATCCGTCTGGTGCATGGATTCCATGAGCTGTGCGGCGCCCGATGCTCCGATGTTTACTCCGCCTCCCGCGCGAGGCGTCGCCTTCCCGGCGCCTACGCCGACTGATGACTGGCCTGCGCTCAGGCTGGCAGATGTTTGTAGCATGGAGACGGCTTCTGTTGAGGGAGTGCAAACAATTTGATCGGTATTGGAACTGCCCTGACAAGGCGCGAGGCCGTTGACATCCATCGCGTAAAACGTGACGCCGGCCTTGTTTGCTGATTTAATGAGGGAGTTCCAGTATTCCAACTGATCCGGCGGACGCGTTAGTCCGGTGCTCATCATCATTACTGTCTTCTGAAAAGGAAGCGGGCTGAGCTGCTTGACCAGCTTCGTCAGGGCATCGATTTCGCGCAGTCCAGCTTGGACGGCCACACCCATGTCTCCACGCGTGCCGAGGGGATTGGTGGCCGAGGAACCGTCGGCATTTCCAGCCGAGGGAGCGCCCCCCGGAGTAATTGGCCCATTCAATCCGTTTAGCGCAGCCCCGGTAAGGAGTAATCCATTCAGCATGGCGCTTGTGCTTTGGGCAAGGGCTGGGAGTTGATTAATTGATGCCAGCTCGACGGCTTTCACCAGATGCTCGCGGTTGTTGGAAAACGGAAACACGGGCCGAAGACCGGTGGTATCCAAGCTGAACACGCCAATGAAGGTGTCCGGCCGGAGTTCCTTGTCTACAAATTTCTTCGCGGCGTCGAAGGCGAAGGCGCGGGTGTCCGAAGTGAGATCGTTCAGCACCAGGCATACTACGTTGACGGTTCGTAGTGGATTGAACGGAGGGCGCGGCGTGGCGTTACCGGGCGCCGGCGGAGCTACAGCGGCTTGCGCAGCCACCTGCTTTTCGTCCTGCGCACGCACCTCGCTTCCCTGAACCAGGCGGAACGATCGGATCTCCTGGCGGATGCCGTCCTCGTATACCGACACCTGCTCGGGATCAATCTTCTTGACCAGCTTGCCATGCGCATCGCGCACCACAACTTCCAAGAGAACTTCGCGAGTGGAACTCCGGATTACGACTTTGGAATCGGGGACGGTTTGCTGAGCAACACACGTTCCGATCAGCAGGGTTGCCGATAAAACACTGGAAACGCGCATAATACCTCGACGTTTTCAGTGTACATCAGGGTACAGGGTCCTACCACGATCGAGGTATCGCGTGATGCCAAGTCCTAGGGACGCGGACGGAATCTGTAATTACTACTGTGGGAGATGGTGTACCTGAGACCTGCCTTCGCGACGCTCGTTTGTCTGGCATTGAGCGGTTGCCAGCGATCTCAGGAGGCCGTTGAACCCGCCATCGAAATCAATCGAGTGCCTGCGGCCGGCGAAGGCAGTCCCGACAAGCTGGAGCCCATTGGAGGCCGTGTCGGAGGCGTACACCAGGGCCAGCGGATCGTGCTATTTGCGCGTAGTGGCACGTGGTGGGTGCAGCCCTTCGCCGACAAACCCTTCACTGCCATTCAGCCGGATTCGACATGGAAAAGTTTGACTCATCCTGGGACCGCATACGCGGCGCTGCTGGTTGATTCGCGGTTTCAGCCGCTTCCCACCATGGCCGTGCTGCCGAACAAGGGCGGCTTGGTTCTGGCCGTCGCCACAGTGGAAGGCGCCAAGCCGGTTACTCCTCCGAAGACCCTGACCTTCAGCGGCTATCAGTGGGAGATTCGCAGCGGCGCAAGCGATCGCGCCGGCAGTTTGAACTATTTTGATCAGTCTAATGCTTGGACAGATCCGAGCGGGTTACTGCATCTCCGCATTTCGAAGCAGGGGAAGGATTGGAGAAGCGCGGAAATAAAGCTCTCGCGTAGCCTGGGATATGGATCGTACCGATTTGTGGTGCGCGACGTGTCTCATCTGGAGCCCGCAGGGGTGCTGTCCTTCTTCACGTGGGACGACTCCGGGCCCATTCGCGAAATGGATATTGAAATCAGCCGCTGGGGTGAGCCGCAAGGTAGGAATGCGCAATATGTGGTTCAGCCGTATTTCGTGGCCGCGAACACGGTGCGATTCCTGGCCCCGCCCGGGACCCTGACGCACTGGATGACCTGGGAGCCGGGCCGGGCTTCGTTCCGGACGGTCCGGGGCGCGCAATCCAAGGTGGGAGCGGACTCAGTGGCGCAGCATGTTTTCACTTCCGGAGTTCCTTCTCCCGGTAGCGAGAGGATGCACATCAACTTGTACGTATACAAGAGCAAGCGGAATCCCTTGGAGCGCGAGGCAGAGGTGATCATTGAGAAGTTCGAATTCCGCCCGTGACACGCTCGCGCCCTATGGATCGATCCGAAGGCTCCTAACCGGCGCTGCAGTTTTTTGTCTGATCAACACGGCTTACGCCATCGATCCCAATAGGGCGATGTCGCAGTATGTTCGTGACCATTGGGGTACTGAGCAGGGTTTTCCAAGGGGACCTTTGTACGCCATCACGCAAACGCGCGACGGCTACTTGTGGATCGGTACCGAATCGGGTCTGGTTCGCTTCGATGGATGGAGTTTTCAGATTATTCGGGATTCGTCCGGAGCGCTTCCGATCACGGGGATTTACGGTCTGACGCCCGCCGCCGATGGCAGCCTTTGGATACTGTTACAAAACCAGATTCTGGTGCGTTACCGGGATGGCATATTCGAACGAGGGAATCTCGAGGCCGGACCCTATGCAAACATCTCAGCAATTAGCCAGTCGAACAGCGGGGAAGTTCTAGTCTCGAAAATGGAGGATGGCACGTTCGACCTGCACGACGGGAGGTTTCGAAGGCGGGCTACTGCCGATGAGCTACCCCGATCTCCGGTCATTTCGCAGGCTCAAACACCCAACGGCGATTTGTGGATGGGAACACGCGACGCGGGACTCTTCCGCCTCACCGAAGGCAAGATTCTTCCGGTCCGAGGCTTGCCGGATCTCAAGGTGGATTGCCTGCTGCAAGATGGCGATGGGGCCTTGTGGGTTGGCACCGACAACGGGATCGTGCGTTGGACTGGCAGCCAGTTCACGGCCCCCGGCATCCCAGCGTCTCGCAATCATTTTCAGGCATTGGCAATGGCCAAGGATCGCGACGGTAACATCTGGGTTGGAACTGACTCGCAGGGCTTGCTGAGGATGAATTCTCAGGGCTTGGCTTCGCTTCAGGAAACCGACGGCGTGACGCACGAGGCCGTAACCGCGGTCTTTGAAGACCGCGAAGGAAATCTCTGGATCGGAGGGTCGGACGGCATCGAACGTCTTCGCGACAGCGCATTTGTGACGTATTCGGGGCCGGAGGGACTGCCTACCGACGGTAGCAATCCAGTGTTCGTCGATTCGGAAGATCGAATGTGGTTTCCACCGGCCGGCGGAGGGCTGTGGTGGACGAAGGGCGAACAGCGCGGACACATTACCGCAGACGGCCTGGACCGGGACGTAGTCTACTCGATCGCCGGAAGGAAAGGAGAAATTTGGGTTGGCCGGCAGAGCGGTGGATTAACGCGTCTGGTGGATGAGCGTGGTTCGTTCGCAGCCAAGACCTATACGCAGCGAGATGGCCTCGCTCAAAACAGCGTCTA
>JBEKJJ010000188.1:0-14401 GCA_050011295.1 Bryobacteraceae bacterium | reverse complement strand
CTACTCGGCATCGCCGTATTGGCGAAAGGCCTGGTGCCACTGGCGCTCTTCCTTCCCGCCGTCTGGTTTCTTCGGAATCGCCTGCGAGCCTTGCTCGTGATTTTCGCCGCGGCAGCCGTGGTCGCGCTCCCGTGGTACGCAGCCGTAACGTGGATCAACGGCCCAGCCTTCCTTCAGGAATTCTTCTGGAAACACCACCTGGAGCGTTACATGACAGGATCTCTGCTGCATGAGCGCCCTTTCTGGTTCTATGCTCCGGTGCTGCTGGCCGGCCTGTTTCCCTGGAGTCCCCTCCTGCTCCTCTTATTCTCTAGACCGATCTACAGCGATCGGCGCGTCCGTTTTCTCGCCGCCTGGTTCGCCTGGGGCTTCATCTTCTTCTCGGTCTCGCGCAACAAGCTACCCGGCTATTTGCTCCCGCTTCTGCCGGCTCTCGCGGCTCTGATCGGGAACGCTCTCGACAAAGCCCAAGCGCGAACAGCAAAGATGCTAGCCATCGTCGCGACCAGCGCCGCGCTGCTTGGGTTCGTTCCTGCAATTTCGGACCTGCTTCCGCAGGCACTGCTCCACGGTTTCTCGCGCGCCCAATTCCACTTCCCGCTCGTCTGGATTCTTCCCGCCATAGCTATTGTCGTGGCTACGGTGTTCCTCGAACGAGCGGGCCGCCGGGAGTTCGCTATCACCCTAATCTCAATGGTGATCGTCGTATCTGTCGCACGGCTGGTTTGGCAGACGTATCCTGACCTCGACCAAACCGTGTCGCCTCGTGTTTTCTGGGTTACCCATGCCGGATCAATTACTTGCAGCTCCGATAGTAATCGCTCTTGGCGCTATGGACTGAACTACTACGCCGGGCGCGACCTGCCCGATTGTAATTGACCCCCGAGTGTAGTAATCTCTATCTAGATAGGGGTCATCGTGATCACCGTCGAAGAACCCACCCAATCCCTCCAGCAACAGACCGAAGTTGAGTACGACGCTACAGTCCGCGCCGACATCGAGCTATTCCGCTCTTACGCCGAGAAGTTCGTGGCCGGAGAGATTAATGACGACCAATTTCGCGCGCAACGCTTGCGCCGCGGCATCTATAGCCAGCGGCAAGCCGGCGTGCAGATGATCCGGACTAAGGTTCCCGGCGGATCGATGACCGCCGCGCAGATGGATCAGCTTGCATCCATCGCCGACGAATTCGCGGGCGGCAAAGGTCACCTGACCACCAGGCAAAATATCCAATATCATTTCGTTCCGCTCTTGCAGGTTCCACCGCTGCTGCACAAACTTGCGGACGTTCGCCTGACCACGCGCGAGGCTTGCTACAACACCGTGCGCAACATCACCGCGTGCCCTTTGAGCGGGCTGCTGGAGGATGAAGTTTTCGACGTCCACCCCTATGCCCAGCGCGTGGCATTTGCGTTCCTGCACAAAGAGCTGACCGACAGCTTGCCGCGGAAGTTCAAGATTGCATTTTCCGGCTGCAAGGACGATTGCATGCTGGGATCCATCCACGACGTCGGTCTGCGCGCTGTGTTACGCGACGGCCAGCGCGGATTCCGCATGGTAGTTGGTGGAGGCTTGGGCCCCCTGCCCGTCGAAGCTCAGCTTCTGGATGATTTTGTTCCGGTGGAACGGCTGGTGAACAAGTGCGAAGCCGTGATCCGCGTCTTCAGCAAGTACGGCAACCGCAAGAACAAGAACATGGCGAGATTAAAGTTTGTTGTTCGTGAACGCGGATTCGCCTGGGTGAAGGAGCAGATCGAGAAAGAGTACCAGGACATTCTCACGAATGGCGGCATTCCGGCTCCGGAAGTTGTTCCCGAGGGCTTCGGTGGTTTTCAATCAGCACCACCACCGTTGGGGAATGGCGACCTGCTGCCAATTGTGCACACAAATGGACACGCGAACCCGGAGTATGAGCGCTGGCTCAGCACCAACATCCGGCGGCAAAAACAGCCCGGCTACGCCATGGTCACAGTAAAAGTTCCACAAGGCAATCTGACTGGCCAGCAAATGCATGGGCTGGCCAGTATCGCGAGAGACGCTGGTGACGGGTTGTTGCGCGTGGCCATCGACCAGAATCTGGTGCTTGCCTATTTGCCGCTGCATCAATTGCCGAGAGTCTACGCTGCACTTCAGACCATGGACCTGGCTGACGCTGGCGCCGAGGAGATCGACGACATCACCACGTGTCCAGGAGCTTATAGCTGCAACTTAGCGCTCACCAAATCGATGAACCTGGGTGCTGCGCTAGCCGACGAGCTGCAGGATCATCCGGATACACTGGTGCGGAAGCTGAAGATCAAAATCAGCGGATGCCCCAATTCCTGCGGGCAGCACTGGATCGCCGATCTGGGGTTCTACGGGAACGCCCGGAAGATCAACGGGAAGGAAGTCCCGTATTATCAAATGCTGCTGGGCGGCGGCTACGACGATACGGGCATTCTGAGGTTTGGCGCCGCTGTGCAGAGCATTCCAGCTCGATTGGCGCCCGAAGCCGTGCGGCGCGTGCTGGATCACTATGTGGCGAATCGGCACGAGCACGAAACTTTCCGCGCCTACGTACTACGCCACAAAGTAGAAACGTTCCGGCTAATGACGAACGATCTCGCCAAGCCAGCCGAGCTTTTCCCCGAGATGTATCAAGACTGGGGCGACGAGGTGGGCTATTCGCTGCAACTGGGCCGCGGCGAATGCGCTAGCTAGCCCCAACAAGTTCGTCGCGCGCGTCCCACTAGCGGCGTTTCCACGCGCGCTTAGCCTGTGCGAACAGCTCCGTAGCCATGCCGCCGCTAACGAGACTCGGCACGTGGGCACCGTCAGCAATTGCAGGAAGCGCCAGCAGCGCCAATAAGATCGCCGCAGGCAGGCCGATTTCGATTAACAGCCAGGTACCGATTTGTAGTCTAAGGAATGGTGCGGCGCTGGGGCTTTTGCCAGAATCAAGCGTAGGCGGGAGGGATTTGATTCGCGCTTGGGATTCGTTCGCAGGCGTGCTCTTCAAACGTCGATTTCCTTGCTGTTTCCTTTCCATCATTGGCTCCATAGAAACTTCTCTCGTCTTTGTTTTGTTAAAGGAGACACGCCAGGCGTGATTCTACCTGTGGTGTGGAATCCGCACGCAAAAGCAAGTTACAAATTATCGGAACGGGACAGGTCAAGCCCAAAAGAGCACGACCGGCCGCACCTTTAGTCAGATGGGTACAACAATGCGTCGCTACAACCAGGCAGAATGACCCGTTTTGAGAGTTATTACGAGCGCCGCGAAGATCGCGCGGTCTGCGTTTTGGCGGCTTCGATCAGTGCGCCATTGGCCATGGCGAAGGCTGGAATCGAGATCGACCGGTCCACCAGATCGGCCATGGCATGCACGGCCAAGCCTTCGGCTTCCTTCACAAACGAAAGCGCCTTGAGTACGGGATTGAAGTCCACTTGAACGCAATCGCCGCCGCGAACCTGATCGGTGGCGATCAGATTGGACATGGGCTGGACCAATAACCGTTCAATAGCACGCTTCAGGTGCCTGGCGCCGTACTTGAGATCAGTTCCTTCTTGCAGCAGGAAGCCCTTGGCGTCCTCCGTTGCTTTGAAGACGAAGGATTTCTCGGGCGAAGTGTTGAAGATTCGCTGTTGCACCATGTTCAGCTCGATGTCCAGAATCTTCTTGAGCTCTGAGGAGCCCAGCGGCCTAAACGTGACGATCTTGTCGAGCCGATTGATGAATTCGGGAGTGAACTTTCGCCGCGCGGCGTCCACGCCGGTTCGAGCCATCTTGCCATTCAGTTTCTCGTCCACTTCCCCGCTCTGCGCCTTACGCGATGCTTCCGCCGCATTGAAGCCCAGCCGGGGATTGGTGAGGGCGCTCATTTCGGAAGCGCCCAGATTGCTGGTCATGAAGATCAGCGCGCGAGAGAAATCCACTTTGCGATTGTCGCCCAGCGTCAGCGTTCCTTTGTCCAGGATGCCCAGCAGCAGATTCCACAACGCGTCGGAGGCTTTCTCGATCTCATCAAAAAGAACAAAGCTTAATTTGCAGCTCTCGGTGTGATACTGGCTCAACACTTCCTGACTCAGCAGCGGATGCGTTTCGCGATGCCCCAGGTATCCGGGAGGCGATCCGATGAGCTTGGCGATCTCGTGGCTATGCTGGAACTCCGCGCAGTCAATCTTGATAACGGCGCGCGCATTCTTCAGCATCGACTCTGCAGTAGCTTCCACAATGCGGGTCTTGCCGGATCCAGTGGGTCCGAGGAAGAGGAAGTTTCCGATCGGCCGGCCGGGCGCAGTCATCCCGGTGAGGTACATCTGATAGATGTTCACGATCTGCTGTATGGCTTCATCCTGGCCGACAATCAGCCGGCCCAGGCTTACTTCCAGGGCTTCCGCCTCTCGCCCCGTCCTGGTCGGATCTAATGGAACGTTTACCCGTAACATTTTCTTGGTCCTTCTTTCACTACTGCTTCCAACTCCCAGCTTGTCTAGAGCAACTTGCATGCCAAATCTGAACGGCCCCTATTTTTGAGGTTGCGACGGCCTCACTTCAACCCGGCTGATCAGCGTTCTGACCGGCGTTTTCAACAGCATGAGGACGATCTCGGCAACATCTTCGGACGCAATTTTCCAGTCCGCCGCCCCTTTCGAACCCCTTCCAAATTCGGTATCAACACTTCCCGGCATGACACAACTGACTCTCACTCCCTCATATCGGTGATCCAGCATCATCGCTTCACTAAAACCGTTCAGTCCAAATTTCGACGCGTTGTATGCCGCCCCACCCGCAAATGCATTTTTTCCAGCCAGGCTACTTATATTGATGACGTAGCCGCCTTTCCGGTTCCTCATCCTTGGCAGAGCTTCCTTGGAACAGTAGAAAGCACCCGACAAGTTCGTCTCTAGCGTTTTCGTCCAATCGTCCACACTCAGCTCCGCCGTGCTCTTGAAAACTCCGATCCCCGCGTTGTTGACAAGGATGTCAAGTCCTCCGAGCTCATCATCTACAAACTGAAAAAAATTCATTACCTCTGTGCTACTCCTTACATCGGCAGCTTTTCCTACCACTTTACTTTTCGACCCGTTGGCCAGTTGTGTTACGGCATTTTCCACAGTTGTGTGGCCTCGGCCACAGAGAGCGACCTGGGCGCCGGCTGCCAACAACGCTTCCGCGATGGCGAAACCTATGCCCCGCGTGCCTCCAGTAACTACTGCATTCTTACCTTCTAGAAATGGTTCCATGCCCTCCATGCTAATCCGCTTATAGAACGCAGTGCCGAAATCACAATAACTTCTCAAGTACGCTCGACAACTGCCGCCTGCCACCTGCCGCCTGCCGCCTGTTTCTTGCAGCCCGCGCTATCATGGATGTTTTGAAGGGGGTTTTTACGAATGCACAATTCCGTGCTGGTGCCGATGGTGGTGGAACAGACCTCGCGAGGTGAGCGCGCTTTCGATATCTACTCGCGCTTACTCAAGGAAAATATCATTTTCCTGGGGACGCCCATCGACGATAATGTGGCGAACCTGGTGATCGCCCAGATGCTCTTCCTGGCCGCCGAAGATCCGGAGAAAGACATTTCGCTCTACATCAACTCGCCGGGTGGTTCCATCACCGCCGGTCTCGCGATCCTCGATACGATGAACCTCGTAGAACCGGATCTGGTGACGTACTGCCTGGGACAAGCGGCTTCTATGGCGGCAGTACTTTTAGCTTGCGGGACTAAGGGCAAGCGCTATAGCCTGCCGCACTCCCGTATCCTGATTCACCAGCCATCCATGAGTGGACTGGGCGGACAGGCGGCCGACATTGACATCTACGCCCGCGAGATCTTGCGCATGCGGGAGTCGCTGAACCAGATTCTCGCCAACGCCACGGGCCAACCGGTGGACCGCATCGCGCGCGACGTAGACCGCGACTACATTCTCGATCCCGATCAGGCGCTCGAATACGGCATGATCGATCGAGTGATCGTGAGCCGCGATTTGCAGCCGGTGCCGACGAGGTAGTCGCGGCATACGCCGCGCCTACGAATCCAGAATCCAGGAGTCAGAATTCAGAAGGTGGTGGCGCTGCGCGCATTCCTTCTTCTGGATTATGTGCCGACGCTGAGCTCTACGCGCAGACTCTGCTTGCTCGCGCGTGCGTCAATTTGTAGTTCCCAGAAGTGAAGGTTGAAGCCAGGGCCGGAAACTAGCCAGTAACTTCCGGGTCGTCGCCGGGGCAAGTGGAAGTGTCCTTTCTCGTTAACTGGGATATTTTCAAGGATCTTATCGGAACCGCGAACCTGCACTTGTACTCTCGCGCCTGGTACGACGGCCCCGGCGCGGTCAACTACCGCGCCCGTAACCCGCCCCGCCCGCAGCGAGCCCATACGCACCAGCTGGTTTCCACCAAAGTACATTCCGTGCGGAACATCGGGACTCCGGAAGGCGGCCGCGGCGCACGCGGCGGCTGGGAGGATCCAGAAGCCAGAACTCAGAAGATAGTGGCGCTGCGCGCGTTCCTCATTCTAGGATTCTGAATTCTGGCTTCTGGATTCTTCTGTTCACGCCCCGAACATTTTCGGCAGTGTCGACAGCTCGTCATCGGTGCTGTCGTTGGGCACTGAACAGCCCGGGGTTAGAATGAACTTCGCTCCGGCTGACTGGCGCGCGTCCACCCATTGGCGCTTCAGGTCGAGGCGCGTCAGCTTGCGATAGTTCACTTCGTCCAACCCGCCCAGGATCACGCCCGAATACTGCGCGCGCACTTTCGAAATAGGCACTCCTGTGCCGTGTGTCGAATAGTTGATGGCCTGCGCCGCGAAACCCTGATAGAAACGGTCCAAGTAGACTTTGTCGCCGTGCAGGTGCAGGATATTGAGCGGCGCCGTACGGACCGCGTCGAACACCATCTTGTCGAACGGTTCGCTGAATTTGGCATAGTCTGCTTGAGTCATGTACCCGTCCTGCGCGTTCGCGATGGCCACGAACACACCCGCCGCACCGGCCGCGACAGATCGCCGCGCGTGATTGGCCTCCGATTTCGCGATCACCTCCAGCGCGTCGAGCAAAGCCTGCGGCTTCTCCTGCTGCAATCGCCGGACCTCTTCCACTGACGACAGGTTCTCCGCCACTTTCCAGGGATTGAAAAGCGTCTCAACGAAATAGGCCTTCCCGGCGAGACCGTCGCGAATCTTTTCGAGCGCGATGATCTGCTGGGGAAACGGATTCTTTTCCTCTTTGAGCAAGTACCATTCGGCCTTCGGCTTAGGATACGGATAGTCGCTCATCACCTTCACCAGGTCGGTGTGAAACTTCTCGTGAAACGCGAGCGTGGAGCGCGCATGTTCCTCGCCGGGCTGCGTCGTATCCAGGAAGTGATGCCAGAAACTAAACGGCGTCCGATCCACGTCCTGGCCCTGAAGCGCGCGGTCGACACGTTCTTTGGATGTCAACGAGGCGCCGCGCAGCGCGATCGCGGCGGCGGAGCCCAGTAGTAAGTTACGTCGAGTGACCATGCATATAGATTAGCCGCAAATGAACGCGAATGAACGCAAATTCCTATTCGCGTGCATTCGCGTTCATTCGCGGCCTAATAACTTGGCGGCCGTCAGCGCGTAGATCTGCGCGCAATCCACGATCCTTGCGACCGGCACGAACTCATTTGGCCCATGCGAGACGGTCAACAAGCCCGGCCCATAGGCAAATGCGGGAATGCCGCGCTCGGCGTAAAACCGGATCTCTAGCAAGCCTGGACACATCTCAAACCGCGGCGCCCGGCCTGTGACCTGTTCCACGGCTTGAGCCAGCGCGCGACCCACCGGGCCATCCTCGGAGACCGCGCAAGATCGCCCTTCTTGCAGAACTTCAACCTCTAGATCGATTCCCTCGCCGCGTGCTCGATCCAGCACCGCGAACAGCCGCCGCTTTTCTTCGTCGAAATCTTCCTCCGGATTGATCCGGCGATCGACGGTAAAGGAAGCGTAATCCGGCACCACGTTGAAATTTGTGCCACTCTCGCTGCGTCCGCCCAACATCAATATCGAGCGCTGTGCAGACTCCACTTCGGACTTCAGCTCCTGAAACGCTTGAGCAACCGTCAGCATTCGTTCAAAAGCGTTCACGCCCTCGTGCTGCCTGCCCACATGCGCGGACTTGCCCTTCACCGTGATCTCTAGAGTGATGGCGCCACGATTGGCGTTCCAAATCACGCCGCCGGTGGGCTCCGGAGTCAGCATCCCAATCGCGTTCGCACCGAGCACGCCACGATCGACAAGATACCGCGAACCACGCGGGCCTGCAGTCTCTTCGTCTGGGACGAATACCAGCCCAACCCGGCCGCCCCTGAGAAAGCCCCCATCCCGCAAGACCAGCGCCGCATAGAGCATCGCAGCCAGACCGCTCTTCATGTCCGAGGATCCGCGTCCAAACAGATTCGCGCCCTTCACCTCCGGTTCAAACTGGGACCGGCTCTGCGCGGGTACCACATCGTAGTGACCACTGAAATACAGCGTCCGCTCGCCTTCGCCCACAGAGCTCAGAATGCAGTCCCCTTCGACCCGCGTGTCGTTGAATCCAAGCTCTCGCAGCCAGCGCGACAAAAGTTGGATTGACTCCGCGTAGCTGTTGCCCGGAGGGTTCTCGCTTGGGATGGCCACTAGTTCACTAGTCAACGCGATCATCGCCTCGCGATGGGCAGATACAGCTTCCATCAATGAATCAGACATAACTAAACGTCCGGTTTCGTTCAAAGCAGTCCCGGAAACGAACTAACCGCTCCCGATGCGTAAAGTCTAACCTGTTGAGGCTGTGCCATAAATTCATTGGCCGCCTCAATGCTCAGTCGCCCGATATGCCAAAAGACCTTTTGTACGGCTTGCGGATGCTCATGAAAAGCCCCGGCTTCACGCTAGTCGCGCTGCTTTCGCTCGCACTCGGGATCGGCGCAAATACCGCTATTTTTAGCGTCGTCCACCGCGTCCTGTTGCATCCGGTGGC
Organism: Bryobacteraceae bacterium; assembly: GCA_050011295.1. Classification (GTDB taxonomy): domain Bacteria; phylum Acidobacteriota; class Terriglobia; order Bryobacterales; family Bryobacteraceae; genus Palsa-89. The sequence goes on along the minus strand of JBEKJJ010000188.1, from coordinate 5,434 downwards.
CTATCCCGATCCGGACCGGCTGCTAGTGGTTTGGAGCACTAACCCGAGCCACGGCCTCAAGCAGTTTGTGGCTTCCGTACCGGATTTCGAGGATTGGCGTAAACAGAACCACGCGTTCGAACAAATGGCTGCCATTCAAGCCGGAAGCGCCAATATGACTGGCGTTCAACAGCCGGAGCGCCTGCAGGTTTTCGAAGGCACGCCCAATATTTTCTCCGTCTTCGGCATGCAACCCGAGCTGGGACGCGGCTTCGTGCCGGAAGATCAGCAGGAAGGCCGCCGTGTGGTGGTATTGGATTACGCTTTCTGGCAGCGGAGTTTCGGCGGCGATAAGAATGTTCTGTCTAAAACAATTACCCTCGATGGTGCGAACTATACCATCATCGGAATTCTGCCGAAGCAGTTTTTCTCATTCGGCCGCGATATCTGGAAGCCGCTGGCGTTCCCGCCAAATCTGGTGAACGACCGTGGATCGCACGCCGAGTTCGTGGTAGCGCGGCTCAAGCCACAAGTTTCCTTCGCAGCAGCCCAAACAGAGATGGATACTATCGCCAAGCGCCTGGAGCAGGCGTATCCCAACACCAACGCCGGCCTCCACGTGGAGCTCATGGTTCTGACGGAGCTCTTCGTCGGAAGCGTGCGGCCGGCCCTGCTGGTCCTGTTCGCGGCAGTGGGGTTTGTGTTGCTGATCGCATGCGCCAACGTGGCGAATCTGATGCTGGCGCGCTCCACCGGACGCCGGCGAGAAGTGGCCGTCCGCATCGCGCTCGGTGGCAGCCGCGCCCGCATCATCCGCCAATTGCTCACCGAAAGCCTGCTGCTCGCAAGCATCGCCGGTGGCGCGGGATTATTGTTGGCGGTGTGGGGCACCGATGCCCTCCTGAAGTCGATTCCAGGATCGTTGGCACAGAGTTTCGAAGCGTCGCCGCTGAGCATCCCGGTGCTCGCCTTCACACTTGCGCTCTCGTTACTGATCGGCGTTCTTTTTGGTTTGGCGCCAGCGCTAGAGAGTTCGAAATTCAATCTGAATGAATCGCTGCGGGAGGGCGGCCGTGCGGGCACAACCGGAACCGCGCGCCAGAGGTTCCGGAGCGTTCTGGCGGTCGCCGAAGTGGCATTATCGCTGGTGCTGCTGGCAGGCGCCGGATTGCTGATAGAGAGTTTCCTACGGCTGGAGAAATCGAATCCCGGATTTGAGCCCGACAACACGTTGACCATGGAGCTTTCGCTGCCCGCTGCCAACTACGCAAAAGACCAGCAAAAGACCGTGTTTTATGATCAACTGCTCGCCCGGCTGAGCAGTCTGCCGGGGCTGTCCAATGCCGCCTTGGTCTCCGCGCTGCCTTTGCAGGGTCATTCCAACCACAACAGCTTCCAGGTTGAAGGACTTCCTCCCAAAAGCCTCCAGGATCTGCCGGTCGGCGACCAACGCATGGTCAGCGCCAACTATTTCGGCCTGATGGGGATTCCAGTGCTCCGCGGCCGCCCATTTACAGAGCGCGACAATGCTACGGCGCCAGGCGTCGCGATCGTGGATGATGCCACAGCGAAACAATATTGGCCGAATCACGACCCGATTGGAAAACGGATTCACTATTTCAAGGACGGCGGCCAACCCGGCCCCTGGCTTACCGTGATCGGCGTAGTAGGAAGCGTGAAGCAGGGCCGCATCGAAGATAGTGCCAGCACCAGCGTGTATCTTCCGCTAGCTCAGTCGCCATGGAGTGAAATCGCAGTAGCGGTTCGCGGAACTATCAGCGCTACCGCGGTGACGAAGTCCATCCACGCCATCGATCCCGACCTGCCGGTGGGCCGGATCAGAACTATGCGGGAAATCGTGAACGACTCGACCGGCATCGAGCGCATCGCGGCACAACTGGTCGGAATCTTCGCGATCGTTGCGCTGGCGCTGGCAGTGATCGGAACCTACGGTGTGATGGCGTGTTCAGTGGCGCAACGTACGCAGGAGTTCGGAATCCGATTGGCGCTCGGAGCCAGCCGCGCCGACGTATTGAAGCTCGTGCTGCGGCAGGGACTGATCCTGAGCGCCACGGGCATCGCCCTGGGGTTGATTGCAGCAGTCAGTGTCACGCGATTGATGACCAGCGTGCTGTTTGAAGTGCGCCCGGGCGATCCATTGATCCTCGGTCTAGCGGCTCTGATCCTAGGATCGGTAGCGATGCTAGCCAGCTATTTGCCCGCCCGCCGCGCGACGAAAGTAGATCCAATGCTCGCATTACGGTATGAATAACGTAGCGCACGCACTCTTGCGTGCCGCGTCGACACTCGTGTCGACGCTCGGAGTATTGGCGGCGCAGCAAACGACCCAACAGACAACCTTCGACTTCCACAGCAACTTCTGGGTGAACCTGCATCACTTTCTGTACGAACAAGCTGTAGCTAAATCGCCTGAGCAATCCGAGAGCGAGGCTTGGAACCACGCGGTGGAAGTGTATCGCAGCGACATCACAAAACACGAACTGCTCAGCCGCGACATCTCGGGAATCAACATCGCGCTTTCGCAGATCGAGAATACCGAATCTTTGAAAGGTTCCGGAATCGACGCGGAGCTAACCCAAACTCTGGAGCGCGCCGCGCCCGTCTACAAAACCCGCTGGTGGCCGCAACATAATCGCCAGAATCTGGCCTGGATCGAGGCCGCGACCCCGCTGGTAGCCAAATACGAAGCGGTCATGAAGAAGGAGCTATCGGCCGCGTACCAGACTCCGTGGCCCTCCGAGCCCATCCGCACCGATGTGGCCGAGTACGCGAGCTGGGCCGGAGCGTACACAGTGCTAGGTCCCACGCACATCACGATATCGAGCGGTAACGCCGGCAATGCGGGCCCAGCGACGATCGAGACACTGTTCCACGAAGCGTCCCACGGCATGATCCAGAAAATCAGCGATGCGCTCACAGCGGAACTCGACTCGCAAAATAAACTCTTCGAGCGGCGCGCATTCTGGCACGCCGTGCTTTTCTATACGGTAGGCGAAGTTGCGCAGCGCCACCTGAATGGCTACACGATGTATGGCATCAAGAACGGCGTCTTAGAGCGCGGATGGCCGGGATCACTCCCGGTTCTCGAAAAGGATTGGAAACCGTATCTGGATGGCAAAATCGATCTCGACACCGCCGTGCATCGCCTGGTTACCGACCACGGAGTTCCTAAGTAGCGCAAGTTTCAGAAGCCAATATCCTGCGCCCACATTCGTCGAAATCGGCGCAAGTGCACCGCCGCCCGATCCGTTCCCTCATGCCGCGAATGCGCTCCATGAGAGCATCCAGTTCCACAATTTTCTTCCGCGCCACGCGGTCCCAACGCTCGGAAGGACGGCCTTGATCGTTGAAAAGCTGGCGCACTTCATCCAGCGTGAATCCGCAATTCTTAGCGCGCTCCAGAACGGCGAGCCGCGCGAGAATTCGGCTATCGTAGCGCCGCTGGCCGCCGGATCGCACGGGCTTTGGGAGCAATCCAACGCGCTCGTAATATCGAATTGCCGAGGCGCGCAGGCCGGATCGTTTCGCAACCTCACCGATGGTCATGACCAAAGGCTATCACTGCTTGAGCCATCGGCTGAAATCGGCCTTGATGAATTCCTTGACGCCTTCGCGGCCGGTGAGGCGCAACCAGAACGCGCCGTGTTCGCGCTCCAGACGTAGATCGATGTCGAAAAAAGGACAGCAGGCATGTTCTCCGGCAGCCCATTCGGCGACCAGTTTAAAATTCGGCGGATCGGCCGGGAACTGAAATTCATATCCGTCCGGAAGTTCGCGCGCGCCTTTTACCATCGAGCGCAACTCAGGACCCAATTCGTCAAAATGGCGCTTGCGCTGCTCGGCATTGAGCGCCGAGCGATCGCAGGCAAAGGGAGAAAGTGTTACTGCGAGAAACAGAAGTGTCTTCATACCCAGATGCTACGGGTTGAAGTTGAGTTTAAGTCAAGAGAAATTTCGCGTCAGCGCGGCTTGAATTCACCGAGGGCGGCGAAACGGTGGGAATCGATGGCGAACTGCTGTTCAACCAGCACCGTATGGTTCAGGAACGCGGCATTCATCTCGTCACCGGTAATTTGAGTCCCGGCGGCGCCGCACTTGATCATAGTGATCTGGAAGCTGAAAATGGACCTGTCCCGCAGCGAGAATGAAGAAGTCGCGTCAATTTCCATCGAGACCGCGCCGACTCCAGGCATGGTGTCCGCACTGCCGTTTGCTCCAAATCCCCGGCCCTCCATGGTCACATAACCCGTCCACGCACAATGTCCTCCTGGAGACGCAAGATCGAAGCTGGCCTTGAGATGATCGAACTTTCCATCGCCGTCCTGGTCGAGAGGCTCGATGGTGACCGGACCTACGACGTGCAGGGTTTCAGCCGGACCAGGGTCCGCCAGCGGCCAGAGCGGAAGCCCTTTGAGGTCCGCGCTGAAGGGCATCGTGTACATGTCGCTGGTGGGTTCGGGGTTGATCTCAAATCTATTTACATAACCGCGATTCTCGCCGCAGCGAAGTTCCTTGAGACGGAAGATGAACGCCTGTGTGGCGGGTACGGGGCCGCCTGTAAAAAACGGCTCCAGGCTCCACCGGGACTCGATAGTGGCCTTTCCGTCTTTCGGCACAAAGGTACCGGCCTCGCGATATCCCACCGTGCGGATCGATTCATTGGGGCGCGTCTGCGCGGGATTGATCTCGAGTGTCCCCGCCCATTGGCACCCCGTTCCAGTGGCGAAGACGGGAACGGTCAAGGCAAGGCCGGAACTTGAAACGCTCCACGTAACGCCGGTGGCGTTGGTACCGCTGCGCCCGGGGGCACGGGTCTCGAACTCGCCGGCCTTCGGAATCGCGGTGTCGATCACAATCTCGCGCGGAGCATCACCCTCCTTAGGCTCCCAGCGCAGCTCCATTCTCGCCATCAGCTGGGCCTTGGGATTTTCCAATAGCTTGGCGAAAAACTTCGCATCGCTATCCACGATCATGGTCTGTTTGCCTGATTCGAGCATCTTGGCGCTGAAGACAAATGATCGATCCTGGTTGGGTCCATTGCTGATCTCGACGTCTGCGGTGTACGGACCGGGCTCAGTGACATCCAGATCCAACAGGAAGTGTGCAACACCCGCCATACGCTGCTGCCGGATGCCGGTCAGGCGGGCAGCCAGGCGATGCACATAGACTGTGACAATTGTATCCGCAGCGAAGCGCCGCCCATTTTGGAAAACACCTTCGGCCTTGAAATCCAACTGATGAATCCCCGCCTCTTGAGTTTTGAATGTATATACGAAATCGCCGTTCGGATCGCGCGCGATTTTAGCTATCGTGCCGTATAGCTTCTTGGCAGGATCCGGGCCAAACACGTTCACCGGAGGTACATGCTTGCCATCGACCAAATATGCCTGACCCGAGACGGCGACTTCCGCAATCGGGCTGAGACCGCCGTCCA
>JBEKJJ010000187.1:0-26461 GCA_050011295.1 Bryobacteraceae bacterium | reverse complement strand
GCCCATGAGCGGACAACCATGTGGATTTTGCTTCGCATTTGCGCTGTTTTTGATGGGTAGCGCTGGAGTGTTGGCGCAGGATGCGGCCGGACTTCTGCGGGAGGTGCGCGAGTTGGATTGGAATGGTCAGTACGGTGAGGCTCGTGAGCGCTTTCGGAAGGACGCTGGTCGCTGGCAATTTCGTATGCGTTCGAAGGCGATGGTGGGCTACGTCGCGTTCTATGAAGGCGATTTCAAGGCGGCGCTCGCCGAGTTTCACAAGGCCAGGCGCAGGCCGCAGGAGGCAGGAGGCAGGCGGCAGGGGCGCAGGGTCTGCGTCGCTTGCGGCGTCCTCCCACGGTTGCCTCTTCCTGCCGCCTGCTGCCTGCCGCCCATTCCTATTGACATTCTATAGGTCCCGGTGATAGATTACCTATAGAGACTCTATATGTCACTTGCATCCCGGGCTTCCTGTTTGCTGCGCAATTTGTTTCGACGGGATCGCGTGGAACGGGATTTGGATCTGGAGGTCCGAGGGTATGTGGACATGCTGGAGGCGGATAAGGTCACCACAGGCATGGACCGAACGGAGGCGCGGCGGGAGGCCCTGTTGGAGTTGGGTGGCGTAGAGCAGGTTAAGGAGCAGGTTCGAGAGGTCCGGGTCGGCAATCTGTTGGAGAACCTGTGGCAGGATCTGCGCTACGGCTGCCGGACGCTCGCCAGGAATCCGGGATTCACCGCAGTGGCTGTGATTTCGCTGGCACTCGGGATCGGCGGCAACTCCGCGATGTTCAGCATCGTGAATGGCGTTCTGTTGCAGCCGCTGCCCTACCCAGCACCCGACCGGCTGGTGCGCGTGACCGGCTATTATCCCAAGGGCGCACTGCAGGTGCTGCAGCAGGACAGCCATACCATGGACGTTGCGGGCTACGTACCCGGCAGCGAGTTCAACCTTACCGGACAGGGCGAGGCGATGCGGTTGGTGGGAAGCACGGTATCGGCGAATCTTTTTTCGATCCTCGGCGCCCAAGCTTCGATCGGGCGTACTTTTCAACCTGGCGAAGATGTTCCGGGGCCGGACCGGCGTGTGATTCTGAGCCACGGGCTGTGGCAGAAGAAGTTCGGTGGGGATCTGGCTGTTATCGGGCGAATGATCACGCTCGATGGGGTGGGCCGGGAAGTGGTGGGGGTGATGCCGGCGAGCTTCGGCTTTCCTTCGTTCGAAGCGCAACTCTGGATTCCGCTGCGCATGGATTCGAGAGATGCGGAGGACTTCTGGGGGAAGGGGTTCATGCCCGCAATCGCGAGACTCCGCCCTGGCGCCACGATTGCGCAGGCACAAAATGAACTTCGCCCCCTCATCTTGCGGGCCATCAAGCGGTTTTCATATACGATGGCGCCCACCTGGAACAAAGATGCGACTGTCCTCACATTGCAAGAGGACATGGTGCATGATGTGCGCCGCATGTTGCTTGTGCTGCTGTGCGCCGTGGGATTTGTACTATTGATCGCTTGCGCGAACGTAGCTAGCTTATTGCTTTCGCGTTCCGTGGCGCGAGCGAAGGAGATTGCGCTGCGCGTCTCACTAGGAGCGTCGCGAGGACGAATTCTTCGGCAGCTTTTGACGGAAAGCGTGGTGCTGGCGCTGGCCGGTGGAGGATTGGGGCTGGCGTTTACTTTCCTATTTCTGACGGTATTGAAATCCGCGCTGCCGGCTAGGACTCCCCGATTATCGGAAGCGGGCGTGGATTGGATGTCGCTTGGATTCGTCGCGCTGCTCGCGATATTGAGTGGACTGATTTCGGGCCTGGTGCCGGCGTTGAGCGCGTCCCGAGTGAACCTGGCGGGAACGATCAAAACCGGAGGGCAACGATCGAGCGGTGCGGCGGGGGTCCGGCTGCGGAGCTATCTGGTAGCCGGCGAGGTGGCGCTGACAGTTGTATTGGTAGTCGGCGCGGGGCTGCTGATTAAGAGTCTCTGGCGGCTGATGCAGGTGAATCCGGGTTTTCAGCCGGAGCGCATCCTCACTGTTCGGATTTCTCCCAGCCAGTCCTTTTCGAAGGATCGCGCCGCGTGCGTGGCGCTTTATGATGAACTGTTGCTGCGGATGCGCGGGATCAGCGGTGTTTCCGAAGTTGCCGCGGTGAACGCCGTTCCGTTAAGCACCGATCTACCGGCCGTGGTGGTGGATTTGGAGGGACATCCGAGGAACGCGGCTGAGACTATGGCGCCGACACCTTGGGCGGGGGCGATCACACCTGACTACCTCCGGATGATGAAAATTCCGTTGCTCGCGGGACGCACCTTCAGCCAGGCCGATGGAATGAAGGCTCCCGGCGTGGTTTTGGTGAGTGCGTCGACGGCGCGCCGCTACTGGCCGGATGAGAATCCGATCGGCAAGCACATCAAGACGGTATGGGAAACGCAATGGCGAACCGTGGTTGGCGTGGTGGCGGACGTCCGGCAATACGATCTGGCGAACAACACTCCGGACTGGATCAAGGGAACCATTTATATGCCGTATCCTCAGGCGGTGGATTTGACCGAGGAGATTCCGGCCGTTATGAGTCTGCTGTTTCGGACCACGGCGGACGAAGGACGCGTGGCGCAAGAGGTCCGGCAATTAGTGGCCAGTGTGAATCCAAATGTCCCGGTGGGCGAGGTGCGGACGATGGAAGCGGTGGTGGCGGGATCCACTTTGCAATCGCGGTCGATCATGTGGCTGTTCGTTGCCTTCGCAGGCTCGGCTCTGATACTGGCCGCGATCGGCGTTTACGGCGTGGTTTCGTTTTCGGCAGCGCAGAGGACGTATGAAATTGGAGTGCGCGTGGCTCTGGGCGCAACTCGTGGCAGCGTTTTTGGCATGGTGTTGGGGCAGGGGCTGCGGCTGGTGTTGACTGGACTCGCGGCAGGCGTCGGGGCGGCCCTCCTGCTGGCGCGAATGTTGACGACTCTGCTGTATGGCGTGGCTGCGACGGATCCCATCACGTTTCTCGCGGTGAGTGTGCTGCTGATTGCGACTGCGGCGTTGGCCGGGTATCTTCCGGCGCGAAGAGCGTCACGCATTGATCCGTTGACGGCGCTGCGCGTGGATTAGCGCCGATTGGCAATCTGATTGGCAATCGGCGCGCAGGGCGTGCGACATAAAAGTGGAATAGCTGGCGTGAAGTTGGGCAGCCTGGCAGCCATTGGCTGGCAGCCTGCGCGGCGGTTGGATACCGCCGCCAGTCCAGCAAACGTGGGCGTTCGGGCCGATTGACAATCGGCCGCAGCTTATCAAGCTGCCCCACAGCGTCGTCCCAGCTTGGGGTACATCTACGCTCAGATTCCACGCGTTTTCCTGATGAATCGCTTCGGCCTCCACTTTTATGTCGCGCACCCGGTCCGCAGCCTGGCAGCCATCCTGCCCCATAGCAGCGATTACAATACATTGATGACGATTCACGAGACGCGGTTCCGCGTGCGTTACGCCGAAACCGATCAGATGGGCGTGGTCTACTACGCGAATTACCTCATCTGGATGGAGATCGGACGAGCGGAATATTGCCGGGCCGCGGGCATCCGCTATAAAGACATGGAGAGTGGCGACGGAATCCGTTTGGCCGTGGTGGACGCACATTGCCGTTATCTGCATCCGGCGCGGTACGACGAAGAGATTGCGGTGAAGACGTGGATCGCGCGCGCGAATCGGAGAATGATTCAGTTTGAATATCACATGCTAGAGGCAGAAAGTTCTAAAACACTGGCGGAGGGTGAAACCAAACACATCTTCCTGGGCGCGGACATGCGGCCCGTGAAGCTGCCGGAGAAATATCACGCGTCTTTCGGCTTGCCGGGTGTTACTGATTGAACTTGATGGTGGATTCACCCGTGAACTTGTGATAATTGCGGAACTCGATCACGTTGCGTTCGCACTCATTCGAGCCGCGGGCACAGCTCAGGACTTCAGCGCGAACGGGCAGTAGATATTTCTCCGGCGTGCCTAGCGTGATGTAGTCGTAATCCACGGCGGTTTCCGTTGCGATTCTAGGGAACTCCTCCGGGATATCTTGCGCCTGCATCTCGATGCGCAGTGTGTTCGCGGTCTGTTTATCCACCCAGACGGAGCCCTTGTAAGCCGGAAGAATATATTGTCCGGGGACCCAGATCTTCCAGGATGAGCGCAGGCGTTCGACAGCGAATTTGTAGACCGATGCGGCCTGGTGGGCGATGGTATCGTCTTCGGCGTACTTGAAGTCGGCGTCAGTGCCTGGCTCGAAAAGATTTCTTAAGATAGTGCCGAACTCTCCGGAGGACCATGCTCCCGTATCTTCCGGCGCCTTCTTGGTGGGTTTGCCGTTGATGGTGAGGTTCCGGTAGCTCTCCTTGCGATTCTCATATACCACTTCGGCCGACACCACATCGATCACCTGCCAGTTGGGTTGCCGGGTTTCACTGACGTAGCGCGTGGTCACTTCCTGGCATACGTAATTCGGCAGCCCTTCCACATAGGCAACGGCTGCAGCGCGGGCCTTTTCGATGAAAGCTTGCCGGGGATTCACGGGCGAAGGCGCGGGCGCTGATCTTTCGAGAGTCGCTCTGGCTGGCGCCGCTTTTTCTGGCGCAGGCGCGGGCGCGGCATCATCATCGTCATCCGATTTACTCGAGGCGCGTGCCACCGGCTTACCCCGCTTCAGGACGGGCGGGCCCGCATCGTCCGGATCATGCGTGGGACCGGGGCGCACCAAAATAGTGGGCGGCGGCGCGGTTCTTCCCTCGGGCTCCATTCGATCGTTCGCATTTATTGCTTGAGCGGCTTTCGCATTGACCTTAATTTTCACCGCTTGAAACTGTCCCTCGTTATCCTGCGTAACTTCGACATCCACGCCGTCGCCCAACTTCAATTCTTCTGGTTTTACAGTCTTGTCCGTTATTTGGATGGTTAGAATGCGCGTGTCCTCGGTTTCCATGTCGAAGGACTTGGCTTCGAGTACCCGAATCACACCCTTGAAAGTCTTGGTGGCTGCCGCAGTATCGGAATTACTGTCGCCCTTCTTGCTGCGGCGCGGGATGGTAGGAATGTTCTGGCCGGGCGGGCCGTTACCCGGCGGATACTGACCTGGCGGGTACGTCCCAGGAGGATACTGACCAGGCGCGGGCTGCCCCACTTGCGCAATCAGCGCCACTCCCAAAGCGAGAAATATAACAGCAGCTTTCAATCTTCCCCTTAGACGATTGTAGCCCCGATTTCGGTTACCAGAAAGGCACCATCTCCCTACCGGTCACGGCTCAGCCTTGAACTCGTTTCTCTTTGCCTTCCCAGAACTGCTCGCGCAGCACTAACTTACGGATCTTTCCCGTACCAGTCTTGGGCAACGGTTCGTCCGTGAAGGCGATTTTACGTGGTAGCTTGAACTTGCCAAGGCGCAGCGCCAGAAACTCCATTAACTCATCGCAGGTGAGCTGGGAGCCTGGTTTGCGCACCACCACGGCCGCGGGGACCTCGCCCCACTTCGGGTCCGGAGCAGCTACCACCGCGCATTCAAAAACATCCGGATGCGCGAAAATGGCCTTTTCCACTTCGAGCGATGAAATATTCTCGCCGCCGCTGATGATGATTTCCTTCTTGCGGTCCACAATGTGGATGAATCCATCGTCGTCCCAGACGGCCATGTCGCCGGAGTGGAACCAGGGACCGCTCATGACTGAGGCCGTGACGTCCGGTTCCCGGAAATATCCTTCCATAATGTGATCGCCCGCCGCCACAACTTCGCCTATAGTCTGCATGTCGCGCGGGACGTCGTGCATGTTCGGATCCACCACGCGGACTTGAACGCCCGGCGCGGTCCAGCCGGCCATGGCGCGGCGGCGATGCCGGTCGGCGTCGGATTTGTACTCCACGCCCGGTTTCGTGCGGCCGGAGGTCAGCATCGGCGATGTCTCCGTGAGGCCATAGCCGCTGTACACGTCGCAATGAAAAGCTTTCTCCATCCGATCGATCAGCTCGGGCGAGGCTGCGGCGCCCCCCAGCGTAATATTGCGCATGCTGGAAAGGTCGTAATTTCCAAGGTCCGGCGCATTCAGCAAGGCATTCGCCATGGTGGGAACCAGGCTCATATCGGTGGCGTGATGTTCCTGAATGAGTTTGAATACGCCAGTGGGTTCGAAGCGCCGCACCATAATCTGCTTCACTCCCAGCATCGTCGACGTTTGCGGCTTGCCCCAACCATTGGCATGAAACAAAGGGATGGTGTGCAGATCCACCATGGTCTCGACGTCCTTCGCGAGGGTCGCGACGGCCATCGCGTGCAGATAGAGCGTGCGGTGTCCCAGCATGACGCCTTTGGGTGTTCCCGTGCTCCCGCTCGTATAAAAAAGCTCTGCAATAGCGTTCTCATCGAAGCTGAAAATATCCGCGCGCTCGGGATGGCCCTTATCCAGCAGCTCTTCGTAGGTCATATCGGCGATGGGAACCTTGTCGTCGAGCGTGACGAAGCGCTCAATCTCGCGGCACGCCGGACGCAGCATTTCAACCAGCGGCGCAAAATCGTTTTCAAACAGCAGCATCCGGGCGCCGGAGTGATTCAGGATGTTGGTGAGCTCCAACTGGGAAAGACGAACATTCAGCGGCATCACGATGGCGCGCGCCTGCACCACGCCGTAGTAGCCTTCCAGCAGTTGATGATTGTTAAAGCTCAGGTAGGCGACGCGATCGCCATGTTGGATACCTTCTTTGTGGAGCGCGGTAGCCAATCGTTCGCAGCGGCTCCCGAACTCGGCATAGGTGAAGGTCCGGTGGCCTGAAACGATGCCGACCCTTTTTCCAAACAGGTCCACAGCGCGGTGGAGACACCGGATGGGTGTCAATGGAACAAACATGACGGCATTGTATCAAGTGGCGCAGGGCAAGTTGCGGATATTCCTCTGTAAAGGTGACTTCGACTTGTCCGCCTCGGTTGAAGGACCCATTTTGATATCCGATTCTACTAAGATTGAGCTTTTCCATTGACAGCCACTACTGACTAGTCCTAGAGTGTGCGTGAGCGAGCCGATAGGAGCAGCATGTCTTCCGAGCAGAACAACGCAGTCAGACTCTTGCTGATCGTAATTTTCGGTGCGGCACAAGCCTTGGCGCAGAATGCTCTCACCACAGTGAGCGTGGATGCGAACGCGAACCGTCATGCAATCAATCCCAACATCTACGGCATTGCCTACGGCGATGCGCACGACATTTCGACGCTGAATGTTCCCCTCAACCGCTGGGGAGGAAACTCCACAAGCCGCTACAACTGGCAGATTGACGCTCACTCGGCCGGCTCGGACTGGTATTTCGAGACCTATCCCGACAGCAGCGGCACAGCTAGCGCATCGGCCGATAGCTATGTTTCGACCACCCGCTCCGCCAATAACGGCGCCCAACCGATGTTCACCATCCCGATGATCGACTTTCTTGCCAATCTCGGCCCGAATCGGAGCACGCTGGAAGGCTTCTCTGTTAAAAAATATGGCCCGCAGACTGCCACGGATCCCTACAATTCTGACGCAGGCAACGGCGTGAGCTCGGCAACGGGTACGGACATTACCGGCAACAACCCGACGGATACCGGGGTACCCAACAGTACTGCAATCCAGCAGGCCTGGATACAGCACTTCGTGACGACGTTCGGGAAAGCTTCTAGCCCCACCGGCATCAAATACTACATCCTGGACAACGAACCGTCGCTATGGTATTCCACCCATCGCGACGTGCACCCGAACCCCGCTACGTATCAAGAAATGTATAACAAGATCGTAGCTTACGCTACCGCCATTCGTTCAGCCGATCCGACCGCAAAAATCGCCGGCTTTGAGGAGTGGAGCTGGTGGGCCATGTACTACAGCGGATTCGATCAAGCCAACGGAAGCGGCGCCGCGAACTCGGACTACAACACGCACGCAAGCACCTACTACTACCCCTGGCTGCTCCAGCAACTCTACGCCTACAAGCAGTCGACAGGCACGCAGCTCATCGATATTCTGACCGTTCACTGTTACAACGCCATTCCCGACAGCGATGACGATTCTCTCGCCGGGCAGCAAACCCGCAACGCCGAGACGCGGATACTATGGGATCCGAATTTTCAGGATCCGTCTTGGTATGGAGACATCGGCATCAACGGCCGCATCCTGAATTGGATTCCGACGCTGCAGGCGATGGTCGCGAAGTATCACCCTGGCTTACAGATCGGCTGTACGGAATACAACTGGGGCGACGAGCCGAATCTCAACGGCGCCACCACGCAAGCTGACGTGCTGGGTATTTATGGACGCGAAGGTTTGGACCTCGCCACCCGCTGGACGGTGGCGGATAACACGAGCACGACTCCGATCACTTATTACGTCACCTACCTCGCCAGCCAGATTTACCGCAACTACGATGGCAAGAACTCTACCTTCGGTGATACCAGTGTCTCAGCGGCAACCGCCAACCCCGACCTTCTCTCGGCGTTCGGCGCCGTGCGAAGTTCGGATGGCGCGTTGACCTTGATGGTGATCAACAAGCAGCAGGGTAGCACGCCTATAAAGGTGAGCCTGGCGAACTTCGCGGCCATGGGTATAGCACAGGCTTGGCAGATCAATTCCGCATCGCAAACCTCGATCACCCGTCTGACCGACTTGACCGTGACGAGCAACGCTATCACGGCCACGGTTCCGTCGCAGAGCGTCACGCTGTTCGTGATCCCGGCGAGCACGGCTCAGGCTCCAGCGCCACCGACCGGATTAACCGTGACGGTGCGGTAACGGGAACGCGGAGGAGAGCGCGCTTGTGTATAATCTCACCGGGGTCTTTGCCGCTGTGCAAGCACTCTCGATCCAGACCGACGTTCTGGGCGCCTTAGTGTTCCCATGCTCACCATCGAAAGGGTGACAAACGTATGAGCCTCTTCGACTCTCCGCGCATCAATTTCGTTGGTACAATCCAACTCAACCCGGGGACCGCAAACAATGACGATTACGCCGCGAACTTCAGTTACAAAGGCCAACCGCTCGCGCTGATCGATTCCAAGAAAGTGGAACCGCGCACGTATGGAATGTCCGACGCGGATTTCATCGCATGGGTGCAGCAGGTTCAGACGGTGGATGTGGTGGGCAGCCCAGGCCAGACGGCCAAGGCCATTCCCGCCGAATGGAATTATTACGGCGGAATGGATGCAACGCCTCTCGCCGTTTCCGTCGCAGGCGTTCGGGCGGGCAACGTAACGTTACCCGCGAACCTGACTGGCGCGGCACTTACATTCTACGGTGTGATCACGGACGTCAACTCCGAAGGTTCACCGCCCTCCACCCAGTTTTTCTTCGACAACATCACGCTGGCGGCTGGCGGGACGACGTTCCTCAGCGGCGCCCCGAGTAAGGGCGCCTGCCAATGGCTCAATTTCTATCGCAACGTCAACCTCACCGCGGATGCCGGCGCCGGAGGCTACGTCTACCACGTGATCCCAAAGGGTCCGAAGACGACCATTAATCTGCCCGGCTTCGACGCCCCCAATGTCGTGGGCGTCATCTTCCGCTATTACCTTTATCGCCCGATCGCGATCAACGACAAAGCACAAATCGTGGCGCTTTACAAAGAGGGCAAGACCAATCCGGTGACGATTCAGATGGCTGGAACGTTCGCGCCGCTCTACGATCACGAGACGATTTTCACCGGACCGGTTGATCGTCTCATGGTCGCCAACACCGCTACCATCCCGAGCCCGCCCAAGAGCAAGAACAATGCGGGCGGCGGGCCCATCGCGCTGGCACCCGGAGTGGTCCGTCAGAAGAACAACATCATCTCCGCCGATTTCATCGGGACGTTTCCCGAGAATTACCAGGGCAACGCCAACCTGCCGGATCCGAAGTTCGACTTTGGGCCGATTTCGCTCGTGGTGTCAGCGGCCAGCGGCAGCGCAGTAATCGGACCGGTGGATTACACCAACGTCGCCGCAGGCAATCAGAGCGGATGGATCTTCGACTTCGATATTTCCGGCAACGCAGCCGCGCAACAGATCCTGAAGGACCCCGACGCGCGGTTCACTCTGCAGAGCTCGAATCCAGCGATCGGCAATGTTTTGCAGGAAACCGAGCATTACTTCGTTTCCAACCAGCAGGGCATTTATACGGAACAGGGCGGCAGCGGCGAGTTGTTTCTCAACCAAGGCACCGAGGAACACGCCACGGTTCATGTCTACCGCCGCGGGCGCGAGCTATCCAGCGCAGACTGTCCGCCGATCACCGTGTGGCAATATCGATCGATTCCTCTCGAATCGCCGGGCTACGCCGTGCCGATTGCCACGAACTTCAAACCGGGCCAGCGGATCGTGGTGGATAGTTCGCAACCCGGAAACTTCCTGTTCACATTCTCGATCGACGCGGCGGAGGCGCCACCCACCAGCTACAGCACGTTCATGAATCCGCCGTACATCACCAACAATCCGGCAATCAGCCTTCGGATCCTGCCAAACGACGTCGATTTCAGCCAGTACTATGTCGATCCGCATACAGCGGAACCCGTGGGTAATGACTCGTTGACCTTCGATGTTGTTTACCGATACGTCTTGCGGACTTATTATCTGCTCTACCCGTCCATGAACCAGGTAATTCCGTTGAACTCGGAGGCGGCGGTGACGAAGCACGCGAGCGCTATCCTGGCACGCACGGAGCAATCCATCTGGATGACGAGTGGCTACATGCCGCGCACGCGTGACATGTCGCGCAGCCGCCGGACACTTCTGCGGGCGTGGTGCCGCAAGGTGCTGGCTCGAAAACCGTAGACCGCGCGGCGGCGCGCTGCCCCACCAGTCTGGCGCGCGGTGTATCGTACCTGGTGTATCGTACTAAGTGGATCGCTCATGCATCCAGCACGCCATGCAGCCTCGCGCCGAAGTCGCGCCAACTCCCACTGAGGAAATCGTCGCGGCCCCGTCGCGGATAGCTTCCATCGATATTTTCCGCGGGCTGACGATTCTCGTGATGATTTTCGTCAATGACGTCGGCGAGGTCAAAGGCCTGCCGTGGTGGACGCATCACGCTCCCCCCGACGCCAACTATATGACCTATGTCGACATGGTGTTTCCGGCGTTTCTGTTTATTGTCGGGATGTCGATTCCGCTGGCGATGGGGCGGCGCAAAGTGTCTGAATCCGGTCTAAAGGTGCTGAGCCACATTTTGCTGCGGTCGATAGGCCTGATCGTGATCGGCATATTTCTCGCGAACCTCTACAAGATGGACCCGCAATTGAGCGGCATCGACAGGACGCTTTGGGGGCTGCTGGGCTTCGCGGGAATTTTTCTCTTGTGGAATGTGTATCCGAGAAACGAAAGGCGCAAAGCATTTTACCGGGCGCTGAAGATCCTGGGCGCAGTGATGCTGGCGGTTGTGTTGGCCGTGTTCCGGAGAAAGACGGAGAGCGGAGAGGTTGCGTGGCTCGATTTTTCGTATTGGGAGATCCTGGGGTTGATCGGCTGCGCTTATCTTGGCGTGTCGATTCTCTATCTGCTCTTGGGGAGAAAGACTTGGACGGTGGTGGTTGCGTTCGTCGCGCTCACCGCTATGAATGCAGTCTCAACCGCGGGGAAGATCGGTTGGGCTGGGCGGGTGCTCCGCTACTGGCCGTTCGAGGCGGGGTTATGCGCGATTACGATGGCTGGCGTGGTAGCGACGAAGATCTTCTTCGACCAGAACAACGCGCGAAGTTTCCGGGATAAGGCGGTGCTCGCTTCGGTATACGGAGCCGTGCTGTTCGCCGCTGGGCTGGCGCTATTGCCGCTGGGGATTTCAAAAATAGGGGACACGCCAACCTGGGGACTGTTTTCGGCGTCGGCTTGCACGTTCATCTTCCTGGCTCTGTACTGGATTGCGGACGTGAAGCACCGAACCAGTTGGGCCGCATTTGTGAAGCCGGCCGGATCGAACACGCTATTGACCTATTTGCTGCCTGACGTCTGGTACGTCATTCCAGCGCTGGTAGCGCTGGGGGATCGTTGGAACGCCGGTGCGCCCGGCGTCATTCGGGCTTTTGTGTTCACGGCGATCATGTTTTGTCATCCTTTTGTTAATTATCGGCGTGCCGCTGATGGCAGGTGAGCCTGCGGAAATTCTAACGAATCATTTAGGTTATGATCCGTTCGGGCCGAAGCATGGCGTGATTCAAGGCTCGGCATCCGATCAGTTCGAGACGTTCGTGGTCAAGACCTACCCGGACGGAGTGCTGGTGTTCCAGGGAAAGGCTTCCCCGGATGTTTCCGTCCCGAAGTGGCGGGATTGGCATTACTGGGAGTTCGATTTCACGGAACTCGAAAGAGAAGGCACGTACGTTGTGGAGGCACAGGACCGCGATCGTGTGGTACGATCGTTTCCCTTCCGCGTTCAGAAAAACATTCTGGAGCGCGCGACGCTTTCCGATGTGCTCTACTACTTCAAGTCCGAGCGTAGCTCGGGTGCCATCGACAAGGCCGATAGCAAAATCGCTTTTGAAGGGTCGCAACGAAAGTCGATTGATGCGCACGGCGGGTGGTACGACGCCAGCGGCGATTACGGAATCCACATGTCGCAACTGGATTTCGCCAGTTACTTCAACACGCAGCAGGCGCCGCTGGTGGTTTACAGCCTAGGCAAAACGCGCGAACTGTTGGAAGCGCGCGACGATCCGAACTTCCGCCAGATATTGCGGCGCTTGGTGGATGAGACCGCGTACGGGGCCGACTACTTGGTCCGGATGAGAGCGCCCGGCAGTTCATTCTACGAATCCATCGGCGACAAGAATCCTGAAAAGAGGCCCGAGGACCGGGTTATCCAGAAAGTCATGAAGGGATTCAGCGTCTATATGGAAAAGCCAACAGGGAAGACGGTGATGCCCGAAGCTGCCGGCGAAGAAGGCCAGTATGAAGTTGGGTACCGCAGTGGCGGCGGATTTGCGATTGCAGGGCTCGCCATCGCCGCGCGTTTGCCAATAGGCGGCGAATTCAATAATGCGATGTACCTGAAAACAGCCGAAGAAGCCTTCGCTTTTTTGGAAGCGCACAATTCCGAACTGCTCAACGATCACAAAGAGAACATCCTGGACGATTACTGCGCGCTGGTTGCGGCCACGGAACTGCTGCGCACCACGCGCAAGCCAATTTACGCGCAGGCGGCCAAACATCGTGCCGACGGCTTGTTGGGCCGGCTGGTATCGAGCGGCGGCTACAAGGACTACTGGCGCGCTGACGATCGGGATCGGCCTTTCTTCAACGCTTCGGACGCGGGGGCGCCGATTGTCGCGCTGGTGGAATATTACGAGCTAGCGGACAAAGTGGAGCAGGCTCGCATTTTGGATGTCGTGAAACGCTCGTTCCAGTTCGAGCTCGGTGTGACTCGCGAGGTGTCGAATCCGTTCGGACTGGCGCGACAGTATGTGCAGAACAAGCAGGGCCAGCGCAGGACGTCATTCTTCTATCCGCACGATTCGGATACCAGCCCATGGTGGCAGGGCGAGAACGCGCGTCTCGGGTCGCTCGCGGCCGCCGCTCGCCTGGCTGCGCCTTTGTATAGGGACGATCCGGCATTTGAGGCGCAGTTGCAGGGTTACGCGCTCGACCAATTGAACTGGATTTTGGGTTTGAATCCATTCGATGCGAGCATGCTGCAGGGCACGGGCCGGAACAATCCGGAATATCGTTTTTTCGCGAGCTGGGAGTACAAGAGCGCGCCGGGAGGGATTTGTAACGGCATCACTTCTGGATACAAGGACGACGAAGGGATCGATCTGAACGTGCCTTATGAAATCACGCACCAGGATTCGGACTGGCGCTGGGCCGAGCAATGGTTGCCGCACGCGGCATGGTACATATTGGCGACGGCGGCAGGCCGGACGACGGCCGGTCCGAAGGAAGAGGCGGTGATCGCGTACATTTTCGTTCAGGACCATAGCATCGATCCCGCGTCTGTGGCCGCTGAGAAGCTCACGCACATCAATTACGCGTTCGCGAATATCAAGGACGGCGTGATGGTGGAGGGTTTCGTGCACGACGCCGCCAATTACCAGGCGCTGAACAGTCTGAAGGCCAGGAATCCGAAGCTGAAGGTGTTGGTTTCGGTGGGCGGGTGGACGTGGTCGGGCCAATTCTCGGATATCGCACTGACGAAGGAGTCGCGCCGAAAGTTTGTTGAGAGCGCGGTGGCATTCTTGGAGCGTTACAAGTTAGACGGCCTGGATGTGGATTGGGAATTCCCCGGGCAAGAAGGTTTGCACAACGTCCACCGGCCGGAGGATAAGGAGAATTGCACGGCCCTGATGGCGGATTTGCGCGCCGCTCTGGATAAGGCGGGACAAAAAGCCGGCAAGCGATATCTGCTGACCATGGCGGTGGAGGCGGCCGACGGGTGGCTCCAACACACGGAAATGGCCAAAGTGGCGGCATCGCTGGATTTCGCCAACCTGATGGCTTACGATCAGTTTGAGCCGGGCGGGGACCCGATGGCTGGGCATCACGCACCGCTCTTCACGCATCCGGCGAATCCGAAGCATTTGTCGGCGGCCACGGCGGTGAGCCACTTCATCGCGGCCGGCGTGCCAGCGGCCAAGGTGGTGTTGGGAGTACCGTTCTATGGACACGCTTGGGGTGAGGTTCCAGCTGCCGAGCATGGGCTGTATCAACCAGGGAAGGTGCCCAAGCAGCAAATATACGAGCCGTTCGACATGATCGACGGCAAACTCGAAAATCAAGGCGGCTTTGTGCGCTACTGGGACGATGTTTCCAAGGCGCCGTTCCTCTATAACTCAGACAAGCAGCTTTTCGTTTCGTATGACGATGCGGAATCGATCCGGGTGAAGGGCCGCTATGTCATCGATCGAGGGTTGGGCGGGATGATGTTCTGGGAATACAGCGGCGACCCGAAAAACAAGCTACTAGACGCCATTCACGAGGGCATGACGCAATAAAAGCACAAGAGCGATCACGGCGGCAAGCCCCAGCAGAACTGCGACGGCGGCTAGGACCATTTTTTTTCGCGGCTTTCCAGCAGAGACGGCAGGGACCTCTTGGGGAATTGATTCTGGTTCGGGTATCGGGGTAGGTTGCGAGGCCTCGGGTGCGATAGCAGCAAGCAACGCGATACCCTCCTCAGGCGTCGGGGCTTTTTGCTCGGAACCATATTCGGCGAGGGATTGTTCGATTTGCGCACGCAACTGGTCGGGAGACTTGCCGAGCTTTACGCGGCCACGGCCTGGCAATTCCGCCAGAACGTTCTCGATATCCAAAGGCGCGAGCGGCTTAACCACCTCGTAACCCAGGGCGTCCGCGAGGCGGCAAGCGACGTGGACGATGCTGAGCAGGCTCAGCGTCGTACCCTCACAGGGATCGTGATGACGGCCGGCGATTTGCGCCAGGCCTGCTGGTAAGTCCCAACGCTCCGCAAGGACTCGGCCGGCCTCCGCGTGGTCCATCCCAAACTCGTCGCGCTCAAAGTCCAGCAGGTCGAGACAGCGTGTCGCGGCGTCCCGAATGATCCCTTCATACTCCGCTGGATATGCTACCAGCAATCCCAACCGGCCGATGTCGTGCATGATGCCGGCCGTAAATGCAACGTGCGTGAACTCGCCGCAGGCGTTGGCGATGTGATCCGCAAGCACGGCGGTCGCAACCGTATGTTGCCAGCAGCGGCGCAACTCTTCGGTGCGCAACGCGCCTTTGGCGTAAGCCGCGGTGGCGTGCGTCAAGATAAGTTGGCGGGTAAGATCCAAGCCCAGCAGCGCGACGGCCTGGCGTACGTTAGTAACTGGAGTTACCAGTCCAAATTCAACCGAGTTTACACGTTGCAGTATTCGCGCCGTGAAAGTTGCATCGCTGCTGATGAGCTCGGCGACCTCGTTGGTCTGGACTTCAGGCTTCGCCAATAAATTGAGCAGCTTGGCCGCCACGGGAGGAAATGGCGGCACTCTTTTTAGACCGTCGGAAACAGTTGTGGCAGATCTACTCATGGCAGTCAGTCACTAATCGTCAGGTTCCCGATTTAACTTCAGCTTCGGCGCGCTGCTTTTAGACCAAAACATTACTTAGAGAGACACCGCTGGTGCTAAATGACTGGCACGGGACAAATTGGAGTCGCTCGCGTCAGAGACCTGGATGACAGCCGCCGGCCTTGTGCTGAGTGTAGGCGGAGCCATGGCGCTGACGCGGTTCATTTCATGGGAGCTGTGGGAGGTGCAATCGGCGGACCCGGCCACGTGCGTGGGAATCTCCTTGTTGTTGATGGCCGTTGCTTTGCTGGCGGGCCTGGTGCCGGCGCGGCGGGCGGTGCGGGTGGAATCCGACGATCGCGCTTCGATACGAATAGGTGGCGCCGCTAGGCGCCGGCGGCTTTGAAGTGAACCAGCTTGCGGGTTTTCAGATCCACAGTTACGAAATCGTCCGGGGTCTTGGCCGCGGCACCGTCCGAGGCTGGGTGGTATTCGATACGGAGTTGCTGGGCATTCACCAGCACTCGCAGATAGCCATAATCCGTATCGTCGTAGTTTTCGAAGGTGACCCCTGGGACGCTTGAGAGTGCCATGGGCGCGCGTAACGCTGGTGCACCCGCGCGCGTGAGCGGCGTCAATCCATGGCCTCCGTTGCCCGCGATGAGATAGGGGATCTCCATATTGCCGGTTATGCGGGTGTAACGCTGATAGCTGTGTGCGTGGCCTGAGAGCACCGCGTGCGGCCACACGCCTGTGGCCTTGCAGGCTGCGTCGATCTCCTGCAGCATAATCGGGCTGCCGCCGTGGTTGCCGGTGGTGTAGGGAGGATGGTGCACCGCGATGATCACCGCGCCTGGGAATTTCTCGGACTTAATTCGCTGCAGCGCGGCTTTCAGATAATCAAGCTGTGCATTGATCAAACTCGGGAAGGTTTTTCCTTGGCTCGAAATCACGCCGGGGTCTTCCAGACGATTGCTATAGAGCGCGAGTATCCGCACGAACGGCGCTTCGAAGGTGTAGTACACGCCCGGCTGGATCATCGCAGTGCGATCCAGCCCGCCGTTTTCAGCGGTTGGGTGCGGAGCCGTGGCGCAGAAGTTTTGGAGGAACGCATCAAGGGTAGGAGTGGTGCTGCCCGGCGCCACCATACCGTCGTGGTTCCCGGCGATCGCAACGATCGGACGCGGATAGTCGCGGTAAGGCTCGTAGAATTGGTCGTAATAATACTGAGACTCGCCAAAGCTATAGACGAGATCTCCCAAATGAAAGAGAAACGACGGAACCTGCGCCGGATCGGTCTCATTGAAATCGGCCATCAACTTATCCGTAACCGCATTTTGGGGTTTAACGCTGCGCGTATTGCCGGTGTCGCCGAGCGCGTGAAAGACAATCTGTTTCGCCTGGGTGATGGTTTTGACGATGGCGGCGCCTTGGCTTCCGAGAACGTCTGCAAGTTGTAAAATCGGCTCGACCCCACCTCGGGACGGCGGAAAAGGCAGGGGCTTGAGGGTATTGGCTTCCTTATCGAGGACCTTGTATGCCGCGTTGTCCGCCTGAGTATCATGCGCCGTGCGGAAGTTACTCGGATCCGGAGTCAGCGCTGGTTGCGCAAAAAGCGGTCCGCCCGTGGATGTGGAAGAGCTGTCCGGGGTCTTGGTGGACGAGGTCGTTTTCTTGGATACTTTCTTGGCCATGTTAGGTCTCCTTAGGTCTTAAGTTGGGCTAGCTTTCCGCCAGAAGTCTAAACGCCTTGGAAATCCTCTCCATTTCTACGTCTAGGTTCTGATTAGCGTATCACAGGCTGCTGATTTGTGATCCTAAGAACAACGGCTTTTCGCAGGTCGGGGACCTGCGCCACGTTTATTTGAACAGCAACAGCTTGATAGGCTGATAAAGCAAGTAGATGGCTCCGGCCACCAACCAGATCGTTGAGCTGACGGAGAACATTCGCGCGGTGGTTCGCACTTCGGGCGTACGATCCAACTGCAGCAGGGGACCACTTTCGTTCGCGGCAGTCCGGTCATAGAGAAACAGCGGAGCGCCTGCAAAGAGCACAAATATCGGAAAAAAGGTCGCAGTGATCTCCATATTGGCCTGCTTGATGGCCCCGCTTCGGAAAAGGGAATTAAGCGATTCAACGGCCTCGGCAAGCGCGCACGCCGCGAGTGCCAGATGACGAATCGCGAGGGCGCGTCCGGCGGACCGCAAGCCGGTCATCAGATCGCGCGAGCGCTGGATGGCTGCCTTTCCCGATAGTTTCTCCACCACGACGATCACCGGCCACAAGCAATCGCCAATCACCCAGCCGGGTCCAAGGAACAAGATCGACTGAGCTTGCGTCACTACCAGGACTGGAATCATCCTTACCAGTTTCCAGAAGACTCGGAATGACAAGAATCTTCTGACGCGAATTTGTTCGTCCACGGCCATCAATGCCGCGGCGGCGCGTAGCAGGTTGTCGGAAAAAATGAAAAGGATCGCCGCTGCCAACGGCACCAATACCATTCGCAGCGCGGCCACCGGCAGCACTTTCCCACTGAATGCAATCAGCAAGGCCGTCACCGTTAAGACGGTTGAGTATATGGGCACCACCAAGAGCACATTTGCCGTGAGATGTTGCAGCAGAAATGCCTTGGATCTGCGCAAGGCGAGAAATTCGGCATCCACGGCGTTGTGGAACCGCCGCGCAAATGCGACGGCGGATGCGGGGCGATCCGCGGGATTTCGTGCGAGGCCGGCGAGAATCGCGTCCGATACGTCACCCGGAATCTTGCGGATGCTCGCGGGCGGAACAGGATGGCCGCTCAGGTGATATTCGAATAGTTCGCCGGCCGATCGCGTGAACGGCAACTGGCCGCATACCAGCAGGTACGCCACAACAGCCAGCGCGTAGATGTCGGAGCGGAAATCGATTTCTTTTCCGAGCGCCTGCTCGGGCGACATATACGCGGGAGTTCCGAGCAAGCTGCCTGGCATGGTTTGCGCGCCGGGGCTGCTGTCGAACGATCCGGAAGAGGCGCCGGATGGCGTGGGCTCCATCGCGGCTGTTTCCATTTGGTCAGAGTGGGTTCGGATTTTTGCCGATGCTGCCTGAGGGGGCGCCGGGATGGCGACCGTTTCGAATTCATCGCCGTGGGTCACGGCCGCGGAGTTCGCGAGCGGCGGCGTTTCTTGCGCGGACGGGGCCCAATCGCCCAGCAAATTTACCTTGGCAACTCCGAAATCGAGCACCTTTACCGTGTATCCGCCGCGGCCGTTCGGTTCCATCCAGATGTTGTCCGGCTTCAGATCACGATGGATGATTCCATGCCGATGCGCTTCCGAAAGGGCCAGTCCAATCTGATCCAGCAGGTCGGCGACAACCGGCAATGGGAGCACCGGATTGGCTTTCTGGAAATCCGAAAGCGTTTGTCCGTCCAGAAATTCCATTACCAGGTAGGGCATGTCGCCGCCGGCGGCTTTCGCTATGCCGAAATCCGTGACGTTGACAATGTTGGGATGGCGCAAACGGCCGCAGGCCTGCGCCTCGCGCTGGAAACGGGCGAGAAACTGCGGTTCCGCGGCCCACTTAGGTGCGATCACTTTGACCGCAACGACACGCGTGGTTCCAAGATGCGTCGCCAAGTAGACGTTCCCCATCCCACCCGCGCCCAGGTGCTTGTCGATCCTATATTTACCGTCAAGAATTTCGCCGAGCATCGCTGTTGGTCTAACCCTGCAGTCCAGCCGTCATCATAACAATCGCCGGATCGACGCACGGCGCATTTCCCGCGACCGTGCCCGCTGTTATCCTGAATCTCTTAGGCCATGACCATCGATCGCGCGCCATATCAACTTCGGGTGGGCCTTTTCAGCATTGGCCTGGAAGCTTACTGGCCGCAATTTGCCGGCTTGAAAGATAAACTTACAGGTTACAACCAACGCATCGCCGAGAAGCTGGAATCCGGCGCCGGATCGGTGGTGAATCTGGGATTGATCGACACTCCCGAAAAGGCACTCTGGGCGGGGCATCGTTTCCGGGAGGCGGACGTCGATCTTATCTTTCTGCATGTGTCCACCTATGCTGTGTCATCCACCGTATTGCCGGTGGTACGGCGCGCCAAGGTTCCGGTGATTGTTTTGAACCTTGCACCCGGAGCGGCTATCGACTATTCATCGCTCAATCAAATGCGCGATCGCGGACGCATGACGGGCGAATGGCTGAGCTGGTGCCAAGCCTGCGCAGTTCCTGAAATTGCAAATGTTTTGCGCCGCTGTCAAATCCAATTTTTTCAAGTCACCGGCATGCTGGAAGACGACGACGCGGCCTGGAGCGAGATTTCGGAGTGGCTGCAAGCCGCGAGCGTTGTTAGCGTCATGGAGCACAACCGGCTGGGTCTGATGGGCCACTACTACAACGGCATGCTGGATATCTACTGCGACCTGACCCGCCAATGCGCCACGTTCGGCGGCCACATGGAGATGCTCGAAGTGGACGAACTCGCTGCACTGCGGAAACACGCGTCGAACTCCGAAATTGAGGCTCGCGTGCAGCGCTTCCAGGAAGTATTTGACGTTCAGCAGGATTGTTCCCCGGACGAACTTCACCGCGCCGCACGTACCTCAGTAGCGCTAGATGGTCTAGTGGAGAAGCACGCGCTCGGCTCACTAGCGTACTACTACGAAGGTTCGGGCATTCCGGAAAATGAGGATGCCATCAGCTCCATGATTCTGGGCAGCAGCCTGCTGACTGCCCGCGGAATTCCCGTGGCGGGTGAATATGAAGTGAAGAATGCGCAGGCCATGAAGATCCTGGACTCGTTTGGCGCCGGCGGATCGTTTACGGAATTCTACGCCACCGACTATCAAGACGACGTCGTCCTAATGGGTCACGACGGTCCGGGACATATCGCAATTGCGGAGGGGAAGACGAAGGTTCGTCCGCTCAGCGTGTTGCACGGTAAGGTGGGGCGCGGGTTAGCCATAGAAATGTCGGTGAAGAACGGACCGGTGACTTTGCTCTCCGTGGTGGAGACGGGAGGCGGAGCCATCAAATTGCTAACGGCTCAGGGCGAGTCCGTGCCAGGACCGATTCTCGAAATCGGAAACACCAACAGCCGCTATCGCTTCCCCATCTGCGCGCGCAAATTCGTCGAGCGCTGGAGTGAGGAAGGGCCGGCCCATCATTGTGCGGTCGGGGTGGGACACATAGCGGCGAAAATCGAAAAGTTGGGATTGCTGCTTGGTCTGGACGTAACTCGGGTCTGTTAGGGCCCGGGGCACCTGAACGACGGCACTATTGACTTGTATATATATAACATGATATACATATTACTGATGGCAGATATCGATCCCCAAAGCTTTCTTCCACTTAAGACGCAGTGGTTCCACATCATGCTCTCACTCGCGGGCGGCGAGCAGCACGGTTACGGAATCATGCAGGAGGTTCTGGAACGCAGCGGCGGAAAAGTGCGGCTGTGGCCGGCCACGCTATATGGATCTATCAAACGGCTCATGGAGGCGGGATTGATCCAGGAATCCGACGAGCGGCCGGCGCCGGAATTGGACGACGCGCGGCGGCGTTACTACCGGCTGACAGCCCCCGGACGGCGAGTGTTGGACGCAGAATGCGATCGCTTGCAGGAATTGGTAAGTGCAATCAGGCTCAAACAGACTTTGGTGACGGAATGAACTTCGCATTGCGGATCTACCTTCGGCTAGCGGAAGCTTTTCCGCACGAATTTAAGCTGGTTTATGGAACGGAAGTGATGCAACTCGGGGAGGATGCCGTGCAAGAAATTGCCAAGCAAAATGGAATAGCCGGGCTGATCCGCCTGATTGCGGACATCGCGATTCGCGTGCCGATGGAATACCTGAGCGAAATGCGCCGCGACATGCGGTATGCGGTGCGAGCGCTGATCAAATCCCCGGGATTCGCGCTGGTAGGCATCATTTCGTTGGGACTGGGGATGGGTGTGACGACGTCGGTGTTCACTAAAATGTGGGCACAGCTATTTCGCGAATTGCCGCGGGTGACAAATCCGGGCGAGCTGGCGGTGCCGCAGAATCCCGTGTCCTATTACTACATAGAGCAATATCGCGCTCAAAAAAACCTGCTCGCGGGCGTGGCCGCGTTTCAGAGCGGTATCCCGTTTAACGTCGGCTTCCTAGGCAACGGGAATGCGAAGCCGGAGCGCGTCTTCGGACAATTGGTGTCGCCCGAATATTTTTCTGTGCTGGGCGTCAAGCCGCAGCGCGGGCGGGTGCTTAGTCCTGAACTCGATAAGCTCGGCGCTGCGCCGACGGTGGTGATCACCGATCGTTTCTGGCGAAACCGGCTCAATTCGTCGCCGGACGCATTGGGACAGACGCTGCGTCTGAACGGCCAACCGGCGACCATTGTGGGAATCACGCCGCAGGATTTCAAAGGCGTGATGCCGATGGCGCGCACTGAGCTATTCGTGCCAGTCACGGTTTCCTCGGCGCTCGCGCCGGAGCTCGCGAACGACGTGCTGCATAAACGTGATGCCAAAGTGTTCCAAGCGATTATGCGTTTGGCGCACGGCGTCACAATTGAATCCGCCGAAGCCGGCCTCGACACAGTGACGCGTAATCTGGACGAGCAGTATCCCACAAATCCAAACCGCAATGACAAGGCCCGACGCGTGACTTTGCTAGGGGGCGGCACGGTGATGCCGATGCCTCGCGCCATGAAGCCGGTGGTGGTTGGATTTCTGGCAGTGCTGATCGGCCTGATCCTCGGCATTGCGTGTATGAATCTGGCGAACATGCTGCTAGCGCGCGGAGCTGCTCGCCGCAAGGAGCTGGCTATTCGATTGGCGGTAGGGGCCAGCCGTTTCCGGCTGATCCGTCAGATGATGACCGAAGGCATTTTGATTGCGATGCTGGGCGGCGTGGCGGGATTTGGCCTCGCGTATTGGCTTGCGATTCTATCCTCGCAAATGAAGCTGCCGCAGGCTGTGCCGCAAGATCTTGATCCTGGCATGGATTGGCGCGCCCTCGTGTTCACATTTGTCCTCGCGATCGTGTGCGGCATCGGATTCAGCCTGGTACCTGCGCTTCAAGCGACCAAGGCCGACGTGGCACCCACGCTCAAGGAGGGCGCCGCGATTCAATTGCGCGGCTATCGGCGCTTCGGCATGCGCAACTTGCTGGTGGTGGGCCAAGTGGCGGGATCGCTGATGTTGTTGCTGATCACCGGATTCCTGGTGATCGGGATTAATAAGACGAGCGAGATTCAAACAAAATTCGACGCGAAGAGCATGTATCTGTTATCCATCGATCCGGTGCGCGACGGCTACCTGCCTGAAAAGGCGCAAGCGCTGTTTGAAAAACTTCCCGCGCGGCTCAATGCCGTCGGCGCGGTAAAGAGTATCGCCCTGGCGGCCGAAGCGCCCTTTTCGATGGCGAGTCGAACGGCGAAACTAACGGTTGCGAAGGATTCGCGCGATCCCTCGCCGACGGTTAAGTTGGTTTCGAAAGAAACTGTCGGCGCGGGCTATTTCGCCGCGTTGAGCGAGCCGATGTTGGTTGGCCGCGAGTTCTCCGAAGCCGATCAACGCATCGAAATTCCCTCGGATGGATCGAAGGCAGTGGAATTGCCGATAGTTCTCAACGAAAGCGCCGCGCGCGCGCTTTTCGGAAACGGGAATGCCGTCGGGCAGCGCGTCACCGAAGACCGGCAGTCCTATGACGTAGTTGGGGTGGTGAGTGACTTGAAGACCGGGCTCGTGGACGACGAACAGCCTGCGTCCTTTATGTATATACCGCTGACGCGCCGCGATTTTGCGAGCCCTCCGGCGGGTGGCATGATCATTATGGTTCGCTCCGATGCGGGAGTGGATGCGCTGGGCGGCATTCGGCGGGAGATCGCTTCCATCGACCCGAATCTGGCCGTCTTTGACGTACGAACGCTTGGGGAATATCTGGACATGACCCGCGCCATCATACGCCTGGAGCTCGAGACGTGGGGTGGAATCGGAGTGTTCGGGCTGGTGTTGGCTGCAATCGGACTAGCCGGAGTGACGGCGTATGCGGTTGCGCGCAGGCGCAAGGAGATCGGAATTCGCATGGCGCTGGGGGCACGCAAGATTCAGGTGCTGGGGTTGGTGCTGAGGGAAGGCGCTACGCTTGTAGTTGTGGGTACGGTACTAGGTTTTCTGGGAACGATGCTGATTGTGAAGGCGCTTTCGGCTTTGACCAGCATTTTTGCCGACTCCTTCAACGTCACAACCAACGATCCGCGCTTGATCGTAGGTGCTCCCTTGCTGCTGGCCGCGCTTGCGCTGCTGGCCTGTTACATTCCGGCGCGAAGGTCAGCTAAAATTGATCCTGTGAAGGCCCTGCGACAGGAATAGCGGGGCCAATCTTGCCTGTGCGCTCGCTTCTTTCCACCTTCGGCGCGCTGACTCTTTTCATTGGCTTTGGAATTTCCGCGCGCGCCGAGGATGCTTCCAAGATTGTCGACCAATACATAAAGGCGGCAGGTGGCGCCAAGGCTCTTTCGAAAATTCAAACATTGGCAATCGAAGGGACCTTCACCAACGGCTCGGATGGAAAGGCCGGCACGTTCACGCTGGATACCAAGCTGCCGAATCGGTACTATTCGGAGCTGGTGGCGGACAGCAAGAGCTGGATCGAAGCGTACAACGGCAAGTCGGCTTGGCACGAAAATGGCGCAGGCGAAGTGGCGACATTTCTTGGCGAGGAAAGCTCGCAATTGGAAGCGGCCGGGCAGTATTACAACGCGCGGCTGCTCAATTTGAAAAAAAACAAGCTGGCGCTCGCGCTGGTGGGGCATGCGCAGGTGGCGGGCAAAGACACGGTCGAAATTGAAGTGACGGGCGCGAATGGAATGAAGCGGCACGTGTTTTTCGATGCGGCCACGCATTTGATCGCGGAAGAGAAGGCGGCCATCGGGGGAGTTGAAGAGGCGATGCTCTACGGCGATTACCGCACGGTAGATGGCGTCAAGCTGCCCTATCACATCGAGATGCGGCGCGGCCACGACACTTATCAGATTGCGGTGACACGCGCGGAAGTGAATGCAGCCATCCAAGAGCGCGTATTCGATTTTCCTGGCAAATCGCAGGTGCAGTTGCCGGACTTGAAGGCGCTCTTCAAAAAGATCGACGAGAACCAGAAAGCCATCCGCAAAATCACGGAGAACTACACGGGCACGCGCACGGAGGAAGAGACGGAGTACGACGGCAGCGGAAAAGCGAAGAAGGTAGAGACCAATCAATATACGTTCTTCTATCTGGACGGCGAAGAGGTTTCGACGTTGGTCGAGAAGAATGGCAAGCCGCTGAGCGAGGCCGAGCAGAGGAAAGAAAACGAGAAGACCCGCAAGCGCATCGAGGAATTGCAAAAGCACGAGGCCAAGAAAGAAGCCAAGGAAGAAAAGGACAAGGCGCAGGGCAAAGATGAAAAGAACGGCGATCCTGGGATCGAAGTGTTCCTGCGCGCTTGCCGGTTTGCGAATCCGCGCCGGGAGCGCTTCCGCGGCCAGGACGTGCTGGTTTTCGATTTCGAGCCGAATCCCGAATTCAAGCCGCAGAAGCTGGAAGAGAAACTTGTGCAGAAGCTGGCCGGGGTGGTGTGGGTTGACGAGAAAGCGCTGAACGTCGCGCGGCTGGAAGCGTACTTCGTCGGCGACATGAAAATCGCCGGCGGGCTGCTGGCCAATCTGCAGAAAGGCACCAGCTTCGTCATGGAGCAGGCGTTCGTCAATAACGAAGTGTGGCTTCCTACGTACGAAGAGGCGCATGTTGGGGTGCGCTTGCTGATGCTGAAAGGTTTCAAGGTGAGCGAGGTCACGCGCTATTCGGACTACCAGAGGTTCAACGTGCAAAGTCTGGCCACTATCGGCAAACCGAAAGAAGCGGTGGAAAAGACCGGCGCCGCGCCATCGAAACCGTAGCTGCGGGAAATACTTGGAGGAAAAATCTTGTGATGCGGATCCCATCTTGCTGCCTCTTGCTTCTGGGTTTTGCGGCGTCCATCTTCAGCGCGCGAGCGCAAGAGAAAAAACCACTATCAGCGCTTCCACAGGAAGGCTTCCAATTCGCCGGGGCATGGGATTGCGAGGGGACCTTTCGCAATACCAAAGTCCACAAAGCCGCATTCAGCGGCACACTCATCCTGGACAATAAATGGCTGGAACTCACCGAGCAGGATGTTGAACCCGCCACGGGCTATCTGGCCAAATATCTAATCGGTTACGATCCGCAGCAAAAACGCCTTGTAGAGTTCGACGCCAATAACTTCGGGGCCGCGGTCTACTCGAGTGAAGAGGGATGGCAGAACGGCACTCTCACCATGACCTCACCAATCTCGGATGATAGCAAGGCCTCTTACGCCGCCAATCGATTCCTGTACTCCATCACCGGGCCGAATGCGTTCAGCGTGGACTGGCAGATCAGCAAAACGGCCAAGCTGAGTTGGACGCAAGCAGATCATCTCGCTTGCAGACGGAGAGCCAGTCAATAGCACGCAAATCGCTCCTCGATCAGACGAGAGGGGCTACTTTGCGCCGGAAAG
>JBEKJJ010000186.1:0-14487 GCA_050011295.1 Bryobacteraceae bacterium | reverse complement strand
CAGGCCGTCATCGGAGCCGGTCCAGATCACGCCAGGTTTCACGGGTGACTCCGCCATGGTGAAAATGACGTCGTAATATTCGATGCTGGTGTTGTCCTTAGTGATTGGTCCGCCGGAGGGACCTTGCTTGGATTTGTCGTTGCGCGTGAGATCGCCTGAGATTACTTCCCAACTTGTGCCGCCGTTCGTGGTCTTGAAGACGTGGTCGCCGGCGCAGTAGAGCGTATTCGGATCGTTTGGGGAAAAGACAATTGGAAAGGTCCACTGGAAGCGGTATTTCATCGCCTCCGCGCCTGACCCCATGGGATTGTCGGGCCAAACGGTGATATCGCGAAGTTGGCCGGTGCGATGATCGTAGCGAGTAAGCAAGCCATCGTAAGAGCCGGCATAAACAATTTCGGAATCCTTGGGATCGGGCGCCAGCCAGCCGCTTTCGCCTCCGCCGACGTCGTACCAATCGCGCACGCCGATGCTGCCATCATCGCTGCGCGTTGCGATGCGCACGGTGCTATTGTCCTGCTGCGCGCCGTAGGCGTGATACGGAAAATCGTTGTCGAGTGCGACACGGTAGAACTGGGCGGTGGGTTGCTGATCCTGACTGGTCCAGGTGCGTCCGCCGTTGGTGCTGACGTTGGCGCCGCCGTCGTTGCATTCGATCATGCGGTTGGAATCATTGGGGGCGATCCAAAGATAGTGAACGTCGCCGTGCGGGGCGCGAATGGCGTTGAAGGTTTTGCCGCCATCGTCGGACCGGTAGAAGCTGGTGTTGACGGCAAAGACGGTGTCTGGTTTCAGCGGATCGGCGAAGATGCGCGAGTAGTACCAGGCGCGCTGGCGGAGCTTGCGATCCTGATTCACGCGGCTCCAGGTTTTGCCTGCGTCGTCCGAGCGAAACACGCCGCCATCTTCGGCTTCGACGAGCGCCCAGACGCGATCGGAATTCGCTGGCGAGACGGTGACGCCGATGCGGCCGAGGATGCCTTTGGGCAGTCCAGGATTTCGGCTGAGATCGGTCCAGGTGTCGCCGCCGTCGGTGGATTTGAACAGGCCGCTATCGGGGCCGCCACTTTCCAAATCCCACGGGACGCGATGCATATCCCAGAAGGCGGCGTAGATAACATTCGAATTTCCGGGATCGAGAATCAGATCCACCGCGCCGGCCTTTACGCCGCGTGTATAAATCTGTTTCCATGTTTTACCACCGTCGCTGGTGCGGAAAACGCCGCGCTGTTCGTTCGGTCCCCAGAGATGGCCCATGGCCGCGACGTAGACGATGTCGGGATTCTTGGGGTGCACGCGAACCGCGCCGATTTGGAGCGTGTCATCCAAACCAAGGTGCTTCCAGGTTTTGCCCGCGTCGTTAGATTTATAAACGCCGTCGCCATGCGAGGCATTGCCGCGGATATCGGGCTCACCCATGCCGACGTAGATAATGTTGGGGTCGGATTCCGAGACGCCGATGGCGCCGACGGATCCGGTTTTGAATTGGCCGTCAGAGACTGGCAGCCAGCTTGAGCCGCCGTCGGTGGTTTTCCAGACTCCGCCGCCGGTAGCGCCGAAGTAATAAACATTCGGTTGGGAGGTGACGCCGGAGACTGCGTCCACGCGCCCGCCGCGGAAGGGGCCGATGCTGCGGTACTTGAGCTCCTTGAGAGAATTGAGGTCCGGTTGAGCAAGTAATAGGGCGGAGACGGAGAAGGCAGCTAGGATTTTCATAGACAGTTTCGAATAGTATCACGGAAGCTTGCGAGGCTTCCTCAGAGGTCCCGAAGGCTCCAGCTTTGAGATCGCATCTGAAAGAGCCAGGTCCGCGGGCCAGAACTTATGCTCAGGCAAGTTGGTGACGCGCTCCAACAACGTCAGGGCCTCGTGCGGCGAGACAGCGTCCGGGGTGAACTTGGGATTGCTGCAAGTTGCGCTTTCTGCCGAACCACTTCTAAGCGGTGTACCGGTGCAACGTGCGGTGGCTAAGCAGTGCGCTGGCTGACGTCCCAGCGGCAGTGCTTCAAAGTCCGTCCTCTGCACGGAGCGTCTGCTCAAGTGTGATCGGTTTGGCGTGTTCGCTAACTTCAAAGCTTGGGAATACCGCCTTTGTATTTATCCGAGCGGCTGGCCTGAGTCCCGCGCGCACTAAGTGAGCAATAGCATCGCCCAAGGTTATGCTTCTAGTACGCGCCAGCGAGCGGGCCGCCAGCAGCACGTCGTTGGGCAAATTTATGGTGGTCCGCATCATGTCGTCAGTAGCATTCCGCGCACTAAAAGCGGAAGCGCAGGACGATGCGCAGCGATCGGGCGCCGCCGGCTTGGAAAATCGGGGCTAGGCCGCTGCCGGGGCTGCCGGTGCCGAGCATCAGATTCAGCATCGAATTGGATTGTCCGAAGAGCGGGCTGGCGAGGAACGGGATGGGGTCGGCGAAATTGGGGTGATTTAGCGCGTTGTACGCTTCCATGCGGAGTTGGAGCGAGCGGTGTTCGGTGACCAGGAAATCGCGCTGGAGGGAGAGATCGAGTTGGGACATTCCGAATCCTGTGATTGCGTTGCGGCCCAAGTTTCCCTGTGTGCCGAATGGAGCTGCTTGAAATGCCGCGGGATTGAGGCTGCGGCCGCCGGGCGCTGATGGATCGCTGATCCATACCGGGACGCCACCAATTAGATTCGGCCGATAGATGTCTTGGTAAGTGATGCCTTGGAACTCGTCCGAATCGAGCACGTTGATGGGAAATCCGGAACGCGCACGGAAAGTTCCGTCCAGTTCCCAATCGCGCAGGAGGACGTTGCGGATGGAGTGGGGAAGCGCGTAAGTGAATCCGGCTGAGAACGATTGGCGGACATCAAAATCGGATGACGCACGGTCTTGAGTGATCGACGATGTGGAGTTGAACGCATAGAGACCGGAGTCGGTGGAGCTGTTGTCGATGGAGTGGGACCAGGCGTAAGAGACCAAGCCTTCGAGGCCGTGCGACAGGCGACGGCGGTACTGTGCTTGGAGGGCGTGGTAGATGGATAGCCCGTCGTTGGTGGCGATGGCGAGGATTTGGGTTGGTGCCGGGGTGCTCACTTCGCGGCGGATCAAGTCACTGCCTGCTGAGCCAACATAGCCAAGGGACACAACGTCGTGGTTACTGAGGGCGCGCTCCACGGATACGTTCCACTGCTTAACGGCCGGTAGTCGAAGCTGCGGCGTGAAGCCGAAGTTCAGGTGGGTGTTGACGACACCGGAGCTCGACGAGAATGCGGTAACGGTTAGTGGGCCACCACTGACCAAATCTCCGGCTAAGCTGAGACTCGAGTCATAGTAAACGCCGAATCCTGCGCGGATTACCGTTCGTCCTCCCTCGGTGGGCTGAAACGCAATGCCCACCCGGGGCGCAAAGTCGAGGTTGGTTCTTTGCCAAAGAGACTGCCTGGCACCGGCGACCGCTTGAGTCGCTATGTCGAAAAAGCTAGCGGTGGTGCCACGGCCAGGCGTCGGCGGAGGACTGATTTCCCAACGGAGCCCGTAAGTCGCTGTCAGACGCCGGGAAACATGCCAGGTATCTTCGATGAATAGGGAAGCTTCTCGCAAGATGGCCGAGGCGAACTGCGGAGAGGTGGCGCAGGGGAGCTGTTGAGTGCCGCAACTACTGAAGAAATTGCTGCTGCCTCCGGTGAGGTCCTGTACAGTATCGACGAATACATAGATGTTGCCGGTAGCATCAGTTCGGGCCGGCGCGAGGCGGCGGTAGTCGGCGCCGAACCGAATGGCATGATTTCCAATATTCCAATTCGCAGCTGGGGTCACTTGGAATTGAGTTTGCGTCCGTACTCCTTCAGAGCCAGAGACCACTTGTCCCACACCGGCGATTGATAGCCGAACCAGGTAATTACACACGCCTTCGACGTGCAGAAATTGGAATGTGGTGGGCTCAAGATCGCACGAGTTGGCTGTTGACCCTGGTTGATTCCAAACCGAGGTTGCTGTCGCGAGCGAGTAGTTCAGTCGCAGGTCTACGAACAAGTTTGGTTTCGCGCGTACATCGAAACCAACTGTGATCGCCCGGGAACCAAGGTCCAGCGTGTCGACAGGCGACGTGCCGAACTGAGAGGATGACGGTGCTTCGTTGTAGCGGGCGAATCCGGTGAGCCAGGAAGTAAACGTATGATCCAGGCGAACAGCGCCCGTATCCAGGCGCGAGGGACGGCTGGTGCTTCCGGTCCATAATGCTAGACCATCACCCAGATCCGGTCCGTTGGGGACTGGAAAAAGACTCAACAGAGGATTGGCCCATGCAAAGGAATTTGTCCGCGCTGCCAGGTTCGGTACCGGTTGCACCCAGACGAAGGGTTGTTGCAAACGCATGCCTTCGTAGGAGATGAAAAAGAAAGTGTGATTGCGCCACAGCGGACCGCCCAATCCGCCGGAATAATCCTGCAGGCGCAAGGGCGCGCGCGGATCGCCATGCCGGTTGGCAAACCAATCGTTGGCATCGAGAGCTTCGTTGCGGAAACCATATAGCAGCGATCCGTGGAACTCATTTGAACCGGAGCGGCTGGTGAGCGAGACTTGCGCGCCCGGCATTCTTCCGAACTGGGGCGTGGACGTTGAAGTTTGGACGCGCATTTCTTGCAGCGCGTCCGGAGTTAGCAGGCTGTCCAGGCTGCCGAAAGCGGTCATGCCCGGCAGAGCGCCGCCTGTGGCTTCGGCTGGTGATCCGCCGCCGCTGACGCCGGTGTTAGCGCTCGCACCATCTACTGTGAAGTAGTGCGTGTTGGGGCGCTGGCCATCCACGGTGAACTGGCCGGCTTCACCGCGCGTGGCCGGAGTCACCACCGCGCCAGGAACCAGGCCGATCAATCCCAGCAGGCCGGATCCATCCAAAGGAAGATGGTCCACCTCATCGCGGCCGACTACCGTTTCGACCGAGGCCTGCTCAGTGTTGAACAATGGCGCGGAACCTTCTACCGTGATGGTCTCTTGAACGCTGCCGATCACCAGTTTGAAGTCGACGCGCGCGGGCTGCGATTCGGTCAATTTCACGCCGAAGCGGATCATGGTGCGAAAGCCGGGCGTGCGAACTGTGATTTTGTAGACGCCGGGCTGGAGTGAAGACACCGCGTAGCTGCCGTCAGGTTGCGACGTTGTTACGCGCCGCAATCCCGTGTCCTCGTTGACCACGGTCACTAGCGCGCCGGGCACGGATGCGAGCGAAGCATCCAGAATCACCCCGGAGAGGTGACTATAGGATTGCGCACTGCTCGAACGCGCCAAAATAACCAGGTAGAAAAAGAACAAGGCCAAGGCACGGCCAAAATTCACTTATCTCTCCGTTTTTGCTAAGAGATGATCGTACGCTTCTACCTTAGCGCGTAAATCGGTCACAGCGGACAGCAGTTGAGCGGGTAGTTGAGTATCGGTGGCGTCGTCGGGCGCGGCCGCGCCGAAAACCACAGCTAACAGCTTCTCCACTCGGCGGGCGGATTGGAATACGTCCTCGGTGGCGGGCTGCCATGCATCGGCAAGCCTCCGGCTTGCACTGGACAAGCCGGAGGCTTGTCCTACGGCGACGGATTTAAGAGCTGGCTTCAACGTACGTTCGAGCTCGGCGGTTTGTTGCCGAAGAGCGGCCGTGTGCTCCTGCTGCAGGCGGCGAAGTGTTGCTAGATCCTGAGGGCCGAGCTGCGCTTCCACGGAAACCGGGAAGCGCTCCATCAGTCGGCGCAATGCGTAGGCCCTGGACATCAGCGGCTCGCTCATATCCAGAACATGCGCGGCGAGTTCGTCGTAGCGCGTGCGGCCGCCCATCTGCTCAGCGATCCGTGTTTGCAATTGCCGGAGATCCCCGCCCGCTGGGTTTTCCGGCGTGACGGTTTGCGGGGGAATCACTGTGGGTGCGGATTCGCTAAAGCGAACCACAACATTTGGAAGCGAAGCGACGGCCTTCTGAATTTCTGCCTGGCGCTCGGGCGCAATGCCAACGCCGGAAACCACGATATCGTGATCGCTGCGGGAGATCTCCACGGGGTCGCCCAGATCCGCGCCTACTTCATGCAGGGCGGCTAGCACTTGCAATTCATCTCCGATGGTTGGTGCTGGCAGGAGGGGTGCAGAGTTGTTTGAGGGCGCAGCTTCCACGGGCAGTGCAGTTCGAGTCTCGGGCATGGCAGGAGTGGCCGATGCAACGGGGCCCGCGTCTTCCGGTAGGGCTGTGATCTCCACCCAGTCCGCATTCCGGAACTCGAAGCGTCCCTCCATCGGCTGTAGATCCTGAGATCGAAGCTGCAAGCTAGCGTCCAAAAGATCTCCCGACTCGGTGTCGGTGCGGATGCGGTAGGAATCCCGCTCTTCCCGCACTTGGTCTCGTTTTGCGGAAAGCTGATCGCGCCAGGCGGAATACGATCGGGCGCTCAGCGGATCATCCCAATTGTAGTGGGCGTCCTGGAACAGGGTCTTGAGTGAATTTAACGTCTCGCGATCTTGGGCGTTCGATGTTAGCGTTTGCTCGGAGCCGGCCCGGCGGGTGATGCTGCTCACTTTGGTTCGAATCCGGAGTAGATGCGGTGTAGCGGCGTGAGAATCCGAGGCGAGTATGGCCTTGTGAAGCAATTCGGACGCCTGCACCGAAGGCGTGACCCGATAGCGATAGATCAAGCCCCAGGCCAGCATCAGGGACACGGCCACAGGAACCCATTTCTTGGGATTATGCACGGGCCAGGCCAGCGCCTGTTTCAGGCGGTCAACGAGACTGGGCGCCGGCAGAGTGGCATCGACTTCGGCGAACGAGCGATAGATATCGGTCCAGGGTTCGGGTGGTGCGGGCAGGTGGCGCTGCAGAACGGTGGTGCGGTAGCGCACGCAGGCACGCACGGTTTTTTCAATCTCTTCGACGTTGGTGCGGCATTGCCAGCAGGCTTTGAGATGCGAATGCACCTGGCTGGTATTACGGCCTGGCAGTTCTCCATCGGAATAGCGCAGCAACTGTTCTTCACTGGGGTGGGGCATTAAGGGCCTCCTCATAGTTCACCCTTCTTCAATCTGGCGATGGCGCGTCTCAGAAACTCGCCCACCGCAGAAGCGCTGATACCCAGCGCGGAACCTATTTCGGGATATCGTAGACCCTCCAACCGGAGCAAAAGGCATCGCCGCTGCTGCTCCGAGAGACCTTGAACGGCTTGGTGGAAACGAATGTTATGCTCCCGTTCGAGCAAGCTTTGTTCGGGATTCAATTCAGGGCTCCGGAGCTTCAATTCCAGCTCGGCGTCAAAAGGAGCCTGGGTGCTTTGCTTGGCGCGGATTTTTAATCCGAGATTATGCGCAACGCGGAAAATCCATCCCCGGGGGTTCTGGATGTCTTCGCCTTTCTTGAGGGTGACATACAAGCGCAGGAACACTTCCTGGGCCGCTTCTTGCGCTTGCGGCGGATGAAGTCCGAGGCTGAGCAGGTAGCGATAAACGTCGTCACGCGATTCCTGGAACAACTGGGCCACTTGGTCCTGCAGGCTCATGGCCGCGCGTTCGCGGCCGGCCAAGCCCGTAAGCTCTTTTCCGAGTGAATAGGACGACATCGCGCCAGTTTCCCCATAAACCGACCGCCTTTCCCCTCGTCACCGCCAGGTCTAGGTCGGAGATCCCAGCCCGTCGAAAAGGGGGAAAGGCAACCGGTAAAGATACAACTATCTGTTCAAAGACCCCCTGGCATCCCGCTTGAACTACAGGGTTTGAAAAAAAATGCAGTTTGTCACCTAGAGTGTAGTTGAAATCTACCTCGCGAGGGTCTTAGAGACGAGTTGGCTCGATTGGTACACATATGAGCAGGTCGGTATGCGTCACTATTGTCACGTATAACACGCGGCAATACATCGAGCCTTGTCTAGAGTCCATACTGCAGCAACGTTACTCCCCCTTGGAAGTGGTGGTTGTGGATAACGCGAGCATGGACGGCACGCGCGGGATACTGGCGCGATACGAGAATCGGATTCGCGTTACCTACAACAACGAAAACGTGGGGTTTGCGGCGGCGCAGAATCAGGCCATGGCACGCAGCTCAAGCGATTGGGTGTTGGTTCTAAATCCGGATGTCATTCTTTCGCAAGGGTTTATCGAGCACCTCATGGCAGGGACCCAGGTGGACCCGAGGGTGGGAACCATATGTGGCCGGTTGCTCGGGATCGGTGCAGATTTCAAGACTCCCGAGAAGCCACTCATTGATTCTGCCGGGCTGTATTTTACCCCGGCGATGCGGCATTTTGATCGCGGCTGGCACGAGCCCGATGATGGGCGGTTCCGCGATCTGGAATACGTGTTTGGAGCTAGCGCCGCCGCGGCTCTGTACCGCCGGGAGATGATCGCCGATATTTCCGACGGCGCAAATTTCTTCGATCCGGATTTCTTTGCCTACCGGGAGGACGCGGATGTGGCCTGGAGAGCGCAGTTGTTGGGATGGCGCTGTCTCTACGTTCCTGGTGCGGTGGGTTATCACGTACGCACCGTGAATCCGGCAAATCGTCACGCTGTACCTGCCGTCCTCAACATGCATTCCGTCAAAAACCGGTTCCTGATGCGTCTTAAGAATATGACGTCCGGCTTATATGGGAAATTCTGGATTCCAACTACTGGCCGGGATCTTCTGGTGATCGGGGGTTGCCTGCTCTCGGAGCCGAAATCGTTGCCCGCGTTTTGGCACGTCGCCCGATGTTTTCGCCGTTCGCTGGCCTGGCGCCACAAAATTATGAGCCGCCGGCAGGTGACCGATGAAAGCCTGGCCCATTGGTTTAGTTCTCAACCGTCTGCACAGCCCGTCGACAAGGTCGCACTGGAAGTGGGTGCGACAGTCTCCTTGTGTAACAGGTAGTGGCCCCGAGCCCGGCGCCACTACCTGTATTTTCAAGCCTACGGTCACGGTTCTGCTACCGGCGCCTGTCCCCTTGCTTACGCGCGGGGCTACAATTCGGGCAAGACGACGAACCACCCACCGTGGCCCTGCGCGTCAGCTAGTGTTGACACCACGGCGGCCCTTCCGTTAATATGGCGTCATGCGACATGTCGCTGGACGACCTAAAGCCAAAGCCTACGCACTTCTGCTGCGGCTGTATCCTCGCGATTACCGGGCTATGTTCTCGCGTGAGATGCATCTGGCATTCGAGACAACGGCTGCTCAAAGGCGGGCTGGCGGACGTGCTGCGTTCCTCCGCTTCGCGGGCGCGGAACTGATTGGGCTGATCGGTGGGGCCGTTGCCGAATGGATTGCGAAGCTCACTACTGATCGATCCACGCGAGGGCGGGTCCTTCCCGATTTGGTAATGATGCGGCCTCCCGGCGTGCCTCGAGAGGTACACTTCGCGGGCCCAATTCTGGACGATTGCTATGTTGGTCGGACACCTGGGCGTCGGCCTGATCGGTAAGCGCGTGGAGCCGAAGATTTCTCTCGGCACATGGATGCTGGCGGTGTTGCTTGCCGACCTGGTGTGCTTTCCTTTGCTGATCGCTCGGATGGAGAGCTTTCGTGGCTCTGTCGGCGACATTCCGTATAGTCACAGCCTGCTGATGAACGCGATTTGGGCTGCGCTTTTCGCAATCGTTTATTTCGTGCGTCGGCGATATCCGCGCGGTGCTTGGCTGCTGTTCGGCGCGGTTTTGAGCCATTGGGTGCTGGATGTAATCAGTCACAGGCCGGATATGCAGCTTAGCACCGGGTGTAGATACGGTTTTGGGATTGGGCCTTTGGAATTCCGTTCCCGCGACGCTTGTCATCGAAGGTGGATTCTGGCTGCTGGCTATCATCATTTATATCCGCGCTATGCGTGCTAAGAATCGGGCGTTCTATTTCGTCTTCTGGATGGGGATCGCTCTGCTCACGCTGACCTGGTACGAGAACATTCGCCGAGGCATGGATCCCGATCCGGTGCGTGCAGGCGTAGGAGGCTTGATTTTCTTCTCGCTTATCGTGGCGTGGGCTTACTGGATTAATAGATTGGCGAGACCTTCCAGCTCTTGAGCGTTGAGATCGGACGCGAGCCACCATTCCAGGCCGCTGTGCGTCCAGTGCAGCATGTGGTAGCCCTGCATAGTGGATTGAGTGACGGACGAATTCGGTGCGCCTGGGGAGGGCCAGACGTAGGCATTGATCATGTGCTGGTGCCGCTGGTAAATCAGAACTGCAACGGTTCGGCCGTTTACGGAATCGAGGCGGCCTCCGGTGAGCGGAAATCCTTGGGCGGCGAAATCGGATACGGGCGGTGAGAAATCGAGCTTGCCCGCGAACCACGGCTTGACAGTATGGCGGTCTGACGATTGGACGTCGGCCAGATGACCGGGCATCAGGGAGCGCAAATGGCTATCCAGCACTGCTTGCGCGACTAGCGTCTGAGGCGCCGGGCGAGAAGCAAAGCGCACCAGGCGATCCACGAAGATGCCTGCCACGAGCAGGCTGGCGGCTACGGCGAGTATGGGCCAGTTGATGCGTCTCGATCCCCGCAACGTTCTTTTGACCCGTTCCTGAAGATGCTGCGGCGCGCGGTAATAGAGAGAATTGCCGCGGAGAGCGGTACCGAGGGTCTGGTGGTTCTGCAAAATGCGCGCGCACGCTGGACAGGTTTCCAGATGCTTGTCGATTTCAAGGCTCCGGACCAGGTCGAGTTCGCCATCCACATAGGCGCTCAAAAGAGCTTGCGCATCGTCGCAGGTCATGCCGCACCTCCTTGGAGAGCCTTCTGGAGGCGAGTTCGGGCACGGGCCAGACGGGACATCACGGTGCCAATCGGCACTGAGGTAATGGAACTGATTTCTTTGTAGGAAAAACCTTCCAATTCTCGCAGTACGATAGCTTCGCGAAACTCGATTGGCAGTTCCTCCACTGCGTGGCGCAGCATCTCGGCGTCGACATTTGCCAGCAGCAGTTCTTCCGGATTCGCACTCGCGCTATTCAAATCGGGCATATCCTCGGGGAGCTCCAGGGAGGGCTTGCGATTCTGCTGCAGCCAGGTGAAGCAGGTATTCCGGACGATGGCCAGCAGCCAGGCGCGCGGGTCGGCGCCACGGAAAGACTCCCAGAAGCGGAACGCGCGTAGATAGGCCTCCTGGACCACGTCTTCGGCGTCGTGATCGTTGCGGGTGAGCCAGCGCGCGAGATTGTACGCGGCGCCCATGTGGGGAACCACATTCGTTTCAAAGAACAGCTCTCGCCTGGCCAAGCCATACACAGGTTCCAGACTCATTCGGATAGGGTTTTATTCCCGAGCGTCCTAAATTGGTTCCACGCGCAGCTTGAGAGCTTC
The DNA here is from genome assembly GCA_050011295.1 of Bryobacteraceae bacterium. Classification (GTDB taxonomy): domain Bacteria; phylum Acidobacteriota; class Terriglobia; order Bryobacterales; family Bryobacteraceae; genus Palsa-89. The sequence goes on along the minus strand of JBEKJJ010000186.1, from coordinate 3,236 downwards.
TACCGCTTTCACGCGGACACGGGTTCCGGGGCTGATAGCGGCGTCAGCCACGGCATTCCAATATTCGCCGCGGACCAGCACTTGACCTTCCGGCGCGAGCGGCGTGCTGGCGACCCCTACCTCGCCGATCATGCCGGTGACGCCCGTGAGCACCTTGTTTTTGCGTGCTTGAATGACGATGGACACCAGGAACATGGTGATGAGCGCGAAGGGAATGGCCACGCTGACGGCGGTGGAATAGTGGATGCGAACTTCGGGTGGTCCGTTGATCAATAAAACGGCGCCGAGGATCATGGATAACGTTCCACCGATCCCGAGCACGCCGTGAGAAGTATATTTCGCCTCCAGGACGAATAGGGCGACGGCCAGCAGGAGCAGCGCGACTCCGACCCAGTTGATGGGAAGAATGGATAGCGCCGAGAGTCCGAGCAGAGCCAGAATGGCGCCGGCCACGCCGGGGAAAATCAGACCGGGATTCGAGAACTCGACGTAAATACCGAGGGCGCCGAGCACCAACAGGATGAAGCCGATGTTGGGGTCGGCGATGGCGGCGATCAGGCGTTCGCGCAGCGTGAGGTTCGCTTCCGTCACGGTGGCGGCGGAGAGGTGCAGCACCTGCTTGTGGCCATCCCAGCGGGTGATCTCGCGGCCGTCGAGCTGCTTGAAGAGCTGCTGCTCATCGGGCGCAATCAATTCGATCAGCTTGTTGTCCAAGGCTTCTTTTTCCGTGAAGGCCTTAGCATCGCGGATGGTCTGCTCCGCCAACGCACTATTGCGGCCGCGGCGCGTGGTCATGCTGCGGAGCAATGCGGCGGCGTCATTCTCCACTTTCTTGCGCATGGTCTCTTCCATCTGCTGACCCAGCAGGACGGGCGAGGCAGCGCCGGTGTTGGTGCCGGGCGCCATGGCGGCGACATCGCCTGCTTCGAGCAGAAAAAATCCGGCGGATGCAGCGCGGGCTCCGCTGGGGGTGACGTAAGTGACAACGGGTACGGGCGCTGCCTCCAGTTCCTCAATCAAGTGGCGAGTGGCGTCGAGCAATCCGCCGGGCGTGTTGAGCCGAATCAGGAGCAGCTCGGAGTGTTCGGCCTGCGCTTGTTCGATGGCGTGAGCGACGATTTCCACCGTGACGGGATGCACCATTCCATCAATGTTCACCGCAAGGACGCGTGCCGGGGGCGACTGGGCAGCGGCCGAGAAAGCGAACACGGATATCGCAAAAAATGAAATGGTCCGCAAGCACCTTCAATATATCGCCTTTTCAGCTGTAACGCTCCCGTCACATCCTGGGGATGCGCACTGTTGTACACTTGCGTCAATGGATGAACTCAAGATCGAAACGCTGCCTGGAAGACGGCAGGGCGTCCGCATAATTCGCCTGGATGGGCCGTTTGTACTGCAAGGGGTTTTCGAGTTCCAATCGATCGCCCGGGCGGGGCACGATGCGGTAACAATTATCGATCTCACGGAAGTGCCATTCATGGATTCGGCGGCGCTGGGGGCGGTGATGGGATTGCATGTTTCCTGTCAGAGGCAAAAGCGGAAGTATGGGTTGGTGGGAGCGTCTGAGCGGCTTCGGACTTTATTTCAAGTAGCAGGTGTGGCGTCGCTGCTGGTGAATTTCGGCACGGTTCAGGAAGCGGAGGAGAAGTTGGCGGCTAGCGCGGCGGCGCAATAGCAGAATCCGGCGTTGGCAGACGAAAGCGTCTGCCCCGCATTGACGCACAGGCGCTTTGGCGTTCGAGCCTGCGGAGGCACCGGCGCCCTCACGCCGTGGTTACGGGCGCGGTGCTTAGGTAGCGGAGGGCTAGGACCGTGATATCGTCGGCTTGAGGTTCGCCGATGGCGAACTCCTGCACGGCAGCATGCAAACTGGCTACCAGTTGCTCGGCGGATTCGCCGCAGTGGGCTGAGAGAAGCTGCTCGAGCCGATTTTCGCCAAAAAACGTGTCGCTCTTATCGCGTGCCTCGGTTACGCCGTCGGTGTACAGCACTAGCGTTTCGCCCGGAGCGAGACGGCCGGTGTAGGTGTCGTACGCGAATCCGTCCATGATTCCGACGATGGGCCCGCTTTCGGTGGAGAGCGGAAGGGGCTTGCCATCCACCGACAGAACGTAGGGCCGGTTGTGACCGCCGTTCGCGAATTGAAGCTCGCCGGTACGGGTGTCGAGAATCCCGTAGAAAACTGTGGTGAACATGGCTGAGTCACTTTGGACCGCCAGGTTGCTATTCATGTAAGCCAGACACTCGCCCGGAGTGGCGCGGTGTTGCGCGAAAGCTCGCAGCAGCGTGCGGCTGACGGCCATGAACAGCGCGGCCGGGACGCCTTTGCCGCTGACATCGCCGATGACGAATCCGAGATGCTCGGGATCCAGCAGGAAAAAATCGAAAAAATCGCCGCCCACTTCCTTGGCGGGTACCATGGCGGCGTGAAGCTGGAAATCCTTGCGATCGGGAAAGGCGGGGAACTGATGCGGCAGAATGGATTGCTGGATTTGCGCGGCATGCGCCAATTCCTGCGCGCGCAGTTTCTCGGCCTGCTCGACCTCGATTAGCCGGGCATGCTCAATGCGGATGGCCGCCATGTTGCCCATGACGGTGAGCAGGTTGAGATCCTCGGTGGTGAATTCCTGAATGAAGCCGGGTGAATCCAGATAGATAAGGCCGCTGACGCGGTTTTCAGCTTGCAGCGGGACAGCCAAGACGCTGCGGATTTGTTGCGCGACGATACTTTCGCTCGCGGCTAAAGCTTCGTGCCGCAGCGCGTCGCGCACCAGGAGCGAACGGCGCTCTTTCAGAACCAGGTCACGCACGCGGGCGCTGATGCGAAATCCGGCGCCCTTGGACGCACGGACGCGGAGTTCGCCGCCATCCTCGAGTGTCATCAGCACGCCACGCGAGGCTTTCACCGCTTCCACCGAAAGATCGAGGATGAGCTCGAACAATTTCTCGAGCGGCATGTGGCCCACCAGTTCGCGTCCGGCGCGAACGAAGGCCTGCATGTGTCCGATACCTTGAATTTCTTTTTCGTCGCTGAGCAATCCATCGAGAGTGGCGGTCAGCGTGGTGCCTCCGGGAGGGGTGGGGGGCTTCTCGATAAAGACGACAGTTTGGTGCGCGGCGGCGGGGCGGGCGGCCTCGGTGAAAACGATCGCCAGTTGCCCGGCGGTGACCCGGTCATTCGCTTCCAGAATATGCGGAGCTGTTACGGGTTTTCCGTTTACTAGCGTGCCGTT
>JBEKJJ010000185.1:0-14613 GCA_050011295.1 Bryobacteraceae bacterium | reverse complement strand
ATGTGATGAAGCCGGATTGGCACACACTGCTGAACCGCCCACGGCTGCTGCAGTCGGTGCAGATTGAAGTGCCGGTTGGTCTTTCTATCGTGTTCCAGGCGGGGGCGGGCGGCCCGTTTTTTGCGCTGATCGACGATGGGTTTTTCGTCTCGCAGTTGAACACCATCCTGCAATTTGAGCCGTTCCAGGTGCAGGAGCTAGCCATTGTCCTCACGCGGAATGCGTTGTTTTATCAGGGCGGCAATCCGAATAATTGTTGCGTGCTCGGATTCCACACAGCCATCGATACGGCGGTACACGGAAATCGGCACGATGTGCAAACTTTCGCCACGGCCTCCTGGGTGGATGCGGGAATTTTCGGAGATCCCGGGCGCGCGGATGTTAATTTTATCAGCCACGAAATTACGGAGTGGATGAACGATCCGTTCGTGAATAACGTGGTTCCGTCCTGGCAGGCGCCGGGGAGCAGTCCGCCTGCATGCCAGTCGATTCTCGAGACGGGGGATCCGCTCGAGTTTCTTCCCACCAACTCTTTTCCCGTCACGGTGGATGGGTTCACCTATCATCCGCAGGTGGAGGCTTTACTGCAATGGTTTGAGATGCAGGTTCCATCCACGGCGTTTCAGGGTGCTTACAGTTATCCGGATACAACTTTGTTGACGGCGCCGTTGGCGTGTCCGGGAACGTAAAACCCGTTATTCGGTTGTTCGGTTACTCGGTTGTTCAGTTCAACGGACTGTTAGGGCTTTCAGGAGATTTTGCGCTTTTGCGTATTGGGAATCGGTGGGCGGGATGGCGGCCAATATTTGGCGGGCTTCGTCCAGATGGCCTTGCTGGGCTTTCGCATAAGCGAGGTAGTAGCGGGCGGGAATTTCGGGATCGAGCTTGAGGCTATTCTGAAGAGCGCTAATAGCTGTGACTGGATCCCCGGTGAGTAAGTAGAATTTGGCGGCGCCCAGAAGTTGTTCCGCGTCGTCGGAGTTGAGCTCGGCGCGTGCGCGAAAAATTTGCTTGGCCTGCTCGAACCGTTCTCCATCCTCGCCCGGAAGGTGGCGGATTCCCAAGCTGACCAGCGCCACGGTGGCGCCCACGCGCACGGTGGTGACGGAATCACCGAGCGCCCGCGTGAGCGCGGCAACGGCAGTCTCCTTGTTCTCTGGCCGCGGGCTCATCCGCAGCGCCGCGTAGACGCGGACCACCGGTTCCGGATCTGTTAGAGCGCCGAGCAGAGCGGGAAATACTCTTGGATCGTCCGGGAAATTGCTTAAATAGCCCAATGCATTAGCGCGTACCAGCGGTGGCTCCGAGACTTTCCCGAGAATATCCAGCAGCTCCGGAACGGCCTCCGCATGGCCGGCGCGAGCTCGCGCGAACGCGTCCGCCCGATGGATCAGCTTCTGGCGCGAGCGCGCGCTCGACCACTGATTCATCTTTTCGAGCACCCAATCCGGATTACGATCCTGATGGCAGTTACTACACGCGTTCGGAATGCCATGGCGGATGGTGTTCTCCGGTACTGGAATGCTCATGGAATGATCTCGAATCTGGGCCTTGATACTGAGGACCGTCCTCGGCATGTGGCATTCCACACACGAACTGCCGGTGCTCGAAGCTGGATGATGCGTGTGGCCGGTCAAGGCGTTGCCGATGCCGGCGTGGCAGCGCGTGCACAGGGCATTGGCATCCGGACGGAGCTGCGGATTTTTCTCGATATCCACTTCGTGCGGCGCGGTGTGACAGCCGATGCAGGTGACGCCGCCTTTCAGAAAGCATTCGCTCTGCCAGAGACCGAACGCATCGTTTGAGAAGCGGCGGGTACGCCCGTCCGGCCAGTATGCCGGATCGCCATTCACCGGCTGATTGAATTCCAGGATGGGCAGGAAGAAATCGTAGTAGTTGGAGCCGGCGATGAAACCGTTCACGTAGATGTCGCGAAAAGAGTGGCACTGCGCACAGATCATGGTGTTGCGTAGCGGATCAAGACGGGTCTGGAGGATGATGTTACGCACGGGCGCCGGTGGGCGCTTGTTCGCTGAATAGCCGGCAACATGCTCGCTTCCTGGCCCGTGGCAGCGCTCGCAGTTGGTGCCGGAATTCAGCCAAACTGTTTTGTAGCTGTCCTGCTCATTGTCGTAGTTCTTCTCCTCCTGGCTGACATGACACGAATAACAAACTTTGTTCCAGATTTGCACCTGGACATCTTCGGTTTCGTCCGGATCGGCAATATCCATGTTGTGGAACCATTGCTTGCGTTGCATATCCCAGGTAGGCGGTAACACCACAATGCGTCCATTGGGTAGCGTTGTCAGGTAATGCTGGATGCGGCGGTTGCCCAGGGTAAAATCCACGCGGTGCTCTTGCGGCTGACCGGTCAGGTAGGATTCGGTGACGTAGTAGACGCCACTGCGTTCACGCAGTCCATAGTTGGAGCCTCGCAAAACAACCTCGCTAGTACTACTAAAATCTCCCCGGATGGCCTGCGGAGTGGCCGGTTGCACCATCTTGCTGTGCCTCGAGTCGGACCATTTGCGATAGGCTTCGGCGTGGCATTTTGCGCAGGCTGCTGCGCCGGTATAGGTGGGAGCGGCGGCTGCGGGCACTAATAGTCCGGCAGCCAGGGTGATCAGGGCCGTGCGGCGATCCATGCGGTTCACTAATTTTATAACAATTTTTGCGAATCCTTATCGCTGCGGCTTTCGAAAATGAGCGGCCGACCCTACCGAAACTTGTATTTTTGCCATCCTGAAAATTGTAACGAGATCTACCGTAAGGACATGCAGCCGCGGGGGTGAGCGTGTCCAGGAAATGCGGAGAATATCTTTAACAGGATCATTGACATCCGCGTGCGGATCGACGTACAATAACGCAAACCTCGTTAGTTGGCTAATTTGTAATTTTGTTAGTGGGGAAGGGGAACAATTTCATGAAGAGATTCACGTTGTTGGCACTGTGCGTTTTGTGCCTTTGCTTGAGCATTTTCTCAGGGACCGCGTACGCGCAAGCGAATAGCGGCGACTTGACCGGAACGGTTTTCGATGCGAGCGGTGCGGCGATCCCGAACGCGACCGTCGTGGCACTTGAGGACGAGACCGGTGTAAGGACCTCCGCAACAACCAACGCGGGCGGCGGGTACCGGTTCACGAACCTGCCAGCTGGCCGCTACACACTGACCGCATCCGCGGCCGGATTCACGACTGACACGCTAAAAAATGTCGACGTGACCCTCAACAACACGGTCACTGCCAACTTGACCTTGGCCGTTGGATCGGTAGGCACGACGGTGGAGGTTGCCGCTAGCGCCGTCTCCATCGATACGACCACGGCCCAACTGCAGACCACGTTCAGCACCCAACAAGTAATGGAGCTGCCTCAGACGGGTAATAATGCGGGTTCAGGCGTGTACAACTTGGCGCTTCTGGGCGCAGGTGTCTCTACGTCCGGCGGCGTCGGCCAGGGCTTTGGTCCGGCCATCGCCGGTCAGCGACCGGACAATAATTCGTTCTTCCTGGATGGCCAAAGCAACAACAATTATTACGATCCGGCTCCGCTGGTCTATGTTTCCACAGACGCCATCGCCGAATTCACCTTGCTGCAGAACCAGTTCGCGCCGGAGTTTGGCGGCGGATCGGGCGGCATCTTTGTGGCACTCATGAAGAGTGGCACCAACGCAATTCACGGGTCCATGTACGAATACATGCAGAACCGCAATCTCAATGCCGAGAACTCGCTCGACGCGGTGGCCGGATACACCTCAAATCCCCGCTACGACAATAACCGCTTGGGCGCGACCATCGGCGGACCGATCATCAAGAACAAGTTGTTTTATTTCGGGCAGTTCGAGTACAACCCCATTGGGCAGTCGGCGGTTCCGGGCTCCCCGCTTTTGGCCCCCACTGCAGCCGGTTATTCCCAGCTAGCCAGCCTCCCGGGAGTAAGCACGACTAACTTGGCACAAATGCAGAAGTACATTCCCGCCGCAGCCGCCAACGATCAGGGCACGGACATGGTCCTCGGCCATGCGATTCCCATTGGCTCGATCTCTTTTAGCAATCCCTCTTTCATCAATAATTATGACGCGCTGGTGTCGATCGATTACAACATGAGCGACAAGGACCAGCTACGCGGGCGATGGATCTACAACAAGCAGTCGTCGATAGTGACGGCTGAAGTCCCTGCATTCAACGAGGGCCAGCCGAACAACAACTACATGTACACCTTGTCGGAGTTTCACAATTTCACGCCAACTTTGCAAAACGAGTTCCGCGTTTCGTTCAGCCGCAACGTGAACGCGCTTCCCTCGACTTCGCTGAAATTCCCAGGCCTGGACGCCTTCCCGGTGATCACCTTTGACGATTTGAACGGCTTGACATTCGGTCCCGTCGGCCCCTCTGGTTCCACTCAGGACCTCTTTCAGGTCACCAACAACGTGTCCAAGGTATGGGGCAAGCACACCCTTAAGTTCGGTGGCAGCTTCATCGACATGATTGCGGCGAACTACTTTATCCAGCGAGTAACGGGAAACTATGAGTACTCCAATATCGGTCTGTACCTGACGGACCAAGCGCCCGACGTGCTTGGAGAACGTAGCGCGGGCGCCACCAGCTATCCGGTAGGCTTCCTGCAATGGGCTGGGTACGCGGCTGACGATTTCAAGGTTACATCGAATCTCACCATCAATCTGGGAGTGCGCTATGAGTATGTCACGGTCCCGGTGGCTTCCCGCTATCAGGAATTTAGCTCACCGGCCAGCGTGCCTGGTTTGCTCACTGTAGGACAGCCCAAATACGATCCGACGAACTTCGCGCCGCGCGTGGGCTTCGCTTATTCGCCCGGTAAGGAGGGCAATTGGGCCATCCGTGGGGGATTCAGCCAGGCTTATGACTTGCCGTATTCGAATTTAACGGCCAATGCCGCGCCGCCGTATTTTCAACAGACCAATGACTGCCCGGGCGTTAACTGTCCCCAAACCGGTTTCCTCGCCAGCGGCGGCTTGCCGGGATCTGCGCAGCCCTTGCCGACGACTCAGGCGGGCGCCCTCGGGGTGCTAAGTTCCTACACGTACGGCGGCAAGCGTCCCTACGGCCTCGACTGGACTCTGGGTGTCCAGCACGTGTTCAAGCACAACTACACTTTTGAAGCGCGCTATGTAGGTACCAGAGGCGTGCACCTGTGGAACCAAACGCGCCAGAACATCTTCCCGCTAGTCTCGCCCACCAACTACCTTCCAACCTTCACCAGCATGCCGAGCGGGGCCACGCTGGCTGGGCTGACCAAGACCTTGGGTGACATTGAGAATACGATCGTGCCTGGTGGAATCCCCGGCGGCCTCGGTCTCTCGAATAACGACTTGGCCTCCCATGGCTCGCAAGCCTTAATCGTCGGCTACTCTCCGCAGGCGAGTTCCACCTATCACGGACTCGCTCTTCAGTTGAACCGGCGCTACTCGAACGGGCTGTCTTTTATTGGAGCCTACACCTGGAGCCACCTGGAAGACGACGCCACCGCGACGAACTTTTCAACCTACTTGTCGCCGCGCCGCGCGCAGAACTTCCAGGATCTCATAGCGGATTGGGGACCTTCCGCCCTTGACCGGCGCCAGCGCTTCACGTTTACGCCCATCTATGAATTCAGACCCTTTAAGAACGGAAACTGGCTCATGAAGAACGTCATTGGGAACTGGAATATCTCGGGAACGTACACCTTCGAATCGCCAGAGTACGCCACCGTGCAGAGCGGTCTGGATTCGAACCTGAATGGCGATAGCGCGGGTGACCGGACCATCATTAATCCCTCTGGTGTGGCCAACGTGGGCACTGGCGTAACCGGCTATAATGCGCAAGGCCAGGCCCAGCCCCTGTCAGAGGGGAGTACGTCGGTCGTGGCCTATGTGGCTAACAATTCCAATGCACGCTATATCGTCGCCGGTTACGGAGCCCTCGCCAACGGCGGACGGAATACTTTCCCGCTGCACCGGATCAACAACATTGACTTCAGTCTGAAGAAGCGATTTAACTTCACCGAGCGGTGGGCGTTCGATATCGGCGCACAAATGTACAACATCTTCAATCACCCGCAGTGGACCGGCGGGTCGGTGAATGATGTTGGCGTGAACGGCTTTACCGGCGCGCGCAACGACCTGGTTCCCAGCGATCCCTTGTTCGGGAATTTCACTCAGTTCTACAGCAGCAATTCCCGAGTCGTTCAGGTCTTCGCTCACATAACGTTCTAAGCGAGTTTTAGACTCACCTAATCCCCGGAGCGCCCACGAGGCCGCTCCGGGGATTTTGTTTTTCCGCGATTACATTCCGTTACAAATCCTGGATCTGTATCAGCGGAAGATCATTTTTATCAGAGCATTGACATCCCACCGCAGATCGGCTTACAATGTTCAAAATCTGTTGGTTGGTTAATTTGTAATCTGGTTAGTGGGAAAGGGACATGATGAGAAAGCTATCGCTTTGGCTGTGCGTATTCTCTCTTCTGATGTCAACTGCGCTGCTCTACGGGCAGGGCACAAGTGGTGCATCTTCCGTTACCGGACGAGTCACCGATACTAGCGGCGCTGTCATTAGTGGCGCGGATGTCACGCTGACGGACCCCACCACCAACATCCCTATAACGACGCAGAGCAATGCGGCAGGCCTTTACATCTTCAACAACGTAGTGGCCGGCAAATACGCGATTGCCGTATCGAAAGCCGGATTCAGTAAGGCTGAGGTGAAAGATCAGGCAGTGTTGGTTGGTGCGGCAACTACCGTCAATATCACGCTGGAAGTGGGCCAGATCAGTGAGGTGGTAGAAGTTAAAACCGTGGCGGGCGCGGAGCTGCAAACCTTGAACTCCACGATGGGCCAAACGATCACGAATCAGGGCATGCTAGAACTGCCGGTTATCAACCGCGATGCCGCTGGCTTCCTCTTCCTCCAGCCCACTGTGGCGCCGACCATGGGCGGCATGCAAGACAACATCACCAGCGGCCAGGTAGCGGGCAATATGTCCGACCAGAACACCTACCTGCTGGATGGCGGCAATGCAACCAGCGATTTCGACGGCGACAACGGCACCTATGTAGGGAGCCGTTCGGCCGTGATCCCAACGCCTATTGAAAGCATTGAAGAGGTCCGCATCAATACCAACAACATGACGGCGGACTTTGGCGCCTCCGGCGGCGGACAGATGATGTTGAACACCAAGCGCGGGACCAACCAGTTCCACGGCTCAGCTTATGACTTCTTCCAGTCCGATGTGCTTTCCGCAAACGACTGGTTCAACAACTTCTCGGGCTCGGGGAAACCGAAATCCCACTACAACAAATTTGGCGGGTCACTCGGTGGGCCGATCGGGCCCTCGTTCTGGGGCGGCAGGACTTATTTCTACACGAACTACGAAGGCGAACGCTACCCGCGGTCTGGCCCCTATGAGAGGCTGGTCCCTTCCGACACCCTTCGCGAAGGAATCATCGAAGAACGCGATGCTGCCGGTAACATCATAAAGTACAATCTAGCGACTTCGACCATGTGCGGCACCACCGGCGGCCAGCCTTGCGACCCGCGCGGCATCGGACTCAGCCCGACGATAAACGCGATGTGGAGCAAATATGAGCCGCACTGCAACACAAACGCCGGCGTCCTCGCGCTCGGCGGCGACACCCTCAACACCTGCGGCTATCTCTCGAATTTGTCCTATCCTCTCGCGAACGATTTCGGCGTGGTTCGCGTCGATCATGATTTCGGCGCCAAGTGGCGATTCTTTAGCAGCTATCGTTACTTCCGCGAATCGAACCCCACCGTCAATCAGGTGGATATCGGCGGCTTTCTGCCCGGCGATACCCTCGGCACGCCCGCCTCTGCCTCCCAGTTCCCGCTCGGTCCCCGTTATCTGGTAACGGGTCTCACTGGCACCCTGACCCCCAACCTCACCAACGAGGGTCACTTCAGCTACACACGCAATCAATGGCAGTATCTGCGAGCCGGCGCTGAACCGCAGCTCCCCGGCCTTAATGGTGCGTTGGAAATCGGTGGCGATGCCGCCGGCGCCCAAGCCTTGATTCCGATCAATGTGAATACCCAGGACGCGCGCAATCGCCTTTGGGACGGTCACGATTATGATTATCGTGACACCCTTAGTTGGCTAAAAGGTACGCATCTGTTTCAGTTCGGCGGCGAGATCATGCACCAACATTGGCATTTCGATCGCTACGACAACGTCACCGGCGGCTTGACGCAGTTGGTGGACCAGGTAGACAGCAGCGGCGTGGCCTTCACGCCCGCCTTTCAGCCGATTCCATGTGGCGGCAATGTTACGACCAATTGCCTCCCCTCATCCGAAATCGGGTCTTGGAACTCCCTTTACGCGCAAGTGGCTGGCATTGTTTCCGCGGACAACGTTGTCGCTACTCGGAGCGGCAACAATCTCACGGCAAACCCGATCGGTACGCCGCTCCGCTCGTTTGTTACCGACAACACCTACAGCATTTTCGTGAGCGACTCCTGGAAGGTGAAGCCCAATGTCACCATCAGCCTTGGCCTCAATTGGACCACGCAAATGCCGCCATACGACCTGAATGGCGCGCAGGACGTCCTGACCACGACTTCGGGCCAGGTGATCACGGCCAGCAGCTACTTCGCGACTGAACAAAGATTGGCCAACAATGGCCAGGTCTACAATCCGACGCTTGCATTTACTCCGGTGCAGGACATCTCACCGGGCAACAAATATCCCTTCCGTCCCTTCTATGGCGGGTTTGAACCTCGCGGTTCGATAGCTTGGAATCCGGATGCGAAGGGAAGCTGGCTGGAGAAGATCCTCGGCGACAAAGCCACGGTATTCCGGGCGGGCTATGGCCGGTTTTTCTCGCACAGCCTGGCAGCAGGTCTGGTTTCGACTTCGGTGCTCGGCGATGGATTCCTGCAGCCGGTGGGTTGCGCGAATCCGAACATGAGCGGACAATGCACGGGAACCGGTCAGGTAACCCCGGCCAATGCCTTCCGCATCGGGGTGGATGGCGCGAACCCACCAGCCCCCGCGATCAGCCCGACACTGCCAGTCCCGGTGATCCCGGGTACGCTAGCGGGGGCCAACGCTCCCTACGCTGGACTGGTTGAATCCCTCGACCAAAACTGGAAGCCGGCACGCACCGATCAGATTGACGTCAGTATCCAGCGCCAGCTCAAGGGAAATATGATTCTCGAGGTAGGTTACGTTGGCGTCTGGGGAGCGAACCTGTATCAGGGCATGGATTTCGGAAGTGTTCCCTACATGATGAAGCTCAACGGCCAGACCTTCGCGCAAGCTTATGACAACCTCTACTTCGCGTTGGCTTCGGGCGCCAAAACCTTCGCGGCCCAACCGTTCTTTGAAACCGCCCTTGCTGGAAGCAGTTTTTGCAAGGGCTACGCAAATTGCACGACTGCGGTCGCCAACACTCAGGCGAGCCAGATCCTGACGCAGTCTGTAACCAATCTGTGGAGCGACCTCGACACCAGTTGGACGGCGTTCGGCCCGGCCCTCGCTTCCACCACCCAATGCACCGTTTGCTACGCCTACACCTCCAACGGTTTCTCTAACTATCAAGCCATGGTGGTGACGCTGCAAAAGCGGTATTCGGCGGGATTGACGGTAAATGCCAACTTCACTTATAGCCACGCTCTGGGCATCGGCAGCACCGGCCAGTCCTACACGGAAGACAACGCCAGTAACGTGTTCAATCTCTACTCCGACTATGGTCCGGCCTTCTTCGATCGCAAGTACACCTTTAACCTGCTGGGTTCCTACCAGTTGCCATTCGGCAAGGGCAAGCGTTGGGGAAATAACGCCAATCCGGTATTGAGCCGGATCATCAGCGGCTGGACCATTTCACCGGTCTTCACCGCCGGATCTGGGCTACCACTTTCTATAGGCACCGGCTCCGGCCAGGAATATGGCCAGGCCTTCGATCCCAACTTCAGCGACACCGCGATCCCGATTGGTATAAAGGCCAGCTCAATCGGCGTTGGTGTGAGCCAAGGCGTCGCAGCTACTGGCAACGTTGCAAGTAACGGCCTCGGCGTAAACGGAGGGACGGGGGCGAACTTGTTCTCCAACCCAGGGCAGGTGTACAGCGAATTTGGTCCGTTCCTGCTCGGCATCGACACACGCACAGGCGGCGCAGGAATCTTGCGCGGCCTTCCGCGGTGGAACCTGGATCTTGGCATAACCAAGGACACCCGATTCACCGAGCGGATCGGCGCACAATTATTCGTTCAAGCATTCAACGTGTTCAACCACATGGAATGGGCTGACGGGGCCGGCGACGGCAGCGGATTTGCGTATAACCTTCAGAATCCTGCTAACTTCGGCGTATTGAGCAGCCAGTACAATGCAGCGACGCTGGGTGGAGCGGGCGCAGCGGCCAATTACACGCGAATCATTCAGATTGGGCTGCGCGTTTATTTCTAGACCAAGACCTTCGGTTACGCGGTAGCCAGTGGACGGCGCTCGCATCGCACGGCTGGCTTTCGCGGCCGAAGCCGAACGCATGTCCGTGCGGCTCGGAAATGCAGGTCAGCAGAATCTTGGTGAGGCTATCCACCAACGCGAACAAAGCTTGCCGTGATCGATCGAGGCGAGTGATCTCGCGGCTGATCTGTTCCAGACTTATGGCGAGATCGTTGCACTCAAGTGGGGAGATTTCGATTTCCCTGGATTCACGCTGCTGATCCAGAGGAGCGTGGTTCACGGCAGGGTGGGGGACGTGAAGACCGGGTACTAGCGGGATAGCGTTCCGATCGATACAGCGTAGTCGATGCTCTCATGCTGCGCAAGGAATTCGCCAATCCAGTTACTGGGAGGCCATACCTTCGGGAGGAGATTCAGAAGAGGTACATACGCAAAGCTGGGTTCGCGACAGGAATCGGTGGCGAGATCGGATGGCATACGTTCCGTAATAGCTATCGATCGTGGTTGGATGGAACCCCAGGCTCACAGCAAGGTTGTAGAGACGGTCTTGAATCGCAGCAAAACGACCATAGGCCGAGACAACGCTGTTGCGGCTATTGGGAGTTAATGGGAGTTTTTTGGTGCGCTTCTAATCCGTGCAACTGATTGGAAGGAATGGTTGCGGGGGATGGATTTGAACCACCGACCTTTGGGTTATGAGCCGATTTCCGGCACGGTTCAGCGCTACTCCACCAAGTCAATAACTGGTCTTACCAACAACTTGCGAAAGCCGGATTCGCGCTGATTAGCGCCGAGTCGCGCCGGTATGGGCACAATCTTGGGCACAGTGAGCTAGGGTGAACCCCTCTGTTGAGACAAAGTGCAGTTGGCACACTTGCAGTCACAAGATGTGCCCGCTGCTCGAGTGAAGCAGCGGGCACGAGGGAAGGACTAATCGAGCCGTATAACGATGGGACAATTGATGGAGAAGTTGCTGGTCGTGAACGGCGCACCACCTGGTGCGGTAATCAGGCCGTCCTGCACGAAAGTCAGGATCTGGAACTCTTCACGCAACTGGCCGCGGTATCCACTGGCAATTGCCGCCGGGGTCCACTGATAAATCTGAGCATCCCAGGTAGGAGAGTAATCCAAGGCAATGGTCGGTATTCCGCCCAATACGTTGTTGGGCCGATGACCGTCCGCCAAGTCGGCCGACAACCCCTGCCGAAGCGGGTTTGCGCATCCACCCTCCTCTGGACCGTTCGCGGCGAGGAAGATCCGCTCGATGGGGCTGGAGAAGCTGTCATCCCTCCCGAGTGGAAGATTCGCCATCAAGGGAGCAAGCGTATTGTGCTCGATCGCGGCTCCCAGCGGTATGCTCGTGTCCATAGAGATATACCACACGGGTCTGCCAAAACTAAACCCAGTAATCAGGTTCAAGGTCACCGTCATATTGACAGGATCGATGGCAAGTACCTGATCATGAACCTTCGTGTAGTCCACGTTGCCATTCGGAAAATTAATCTGGTCGGCTGTGACGTTAAATGCGACGATGGGAGCATTGTAGATCACGCCTGCGGCATTCACCACCTGAACAAGCGGGCTGTAGTTGCTGTCACCCACCGCTCCCGGCTGGAAGGCTGTGGGAGGAAACTCGTTGCCAGGAGAACCAGGAGTAATGCTCCGGACGGGCGAAAAATCAACGGTTCCAGCGTTGAACACGAGGTCATTGTTTTGATCAAAGTTTGCCGTCCGCGCTGCATTCGCCGCGAACGTAAGCTTCGCCGAAAAGTTCAGACCTAGTTCGGCAGCCACGTCAGAGTCGTCGACATCCGTGAGGATATACCAGACGTTCTGCCCGGTCTTCATATGTCCCAGATAAAGAGGAATGGTGATCGTGCCCGCGACCGAATCGATGGGGCCAGTGTTTAGCAGTTGGACCGGGCCCACCAAGCTGCGATCGACCGTCGACGGGGATGGCCCGAAGTATGAGAGATCCACAGTCGCGCCAACAGAGGGCGGAGCTGGGAACACGTCACATCCGGGCCCCGCACCTCTCGGTCCCGGTCCGGGGCCTTGGGCAGTGTTGGGGTTGGACGCGGTGGCTCTCGCGATGTTCGCGTGGCTGATGTCGATTTTTCCTTCGACGGCCCTGCGTGGGGTGCGAAGCCGCGGTGAATCTTGCGCCAATGCGGTTATGCTCAAGGTCATGGCAATTGCCGAAGCCAGGGCACTCCGTGAAAATCTGCGACTATTAGAAGCGTTGCAATTCAATGGAGACTCTCCTCAATTTGGTAGTTGGGCTCGCATCCTTCTGCGCAATCTACGCCGAGAACGTCTGCCCACGTAGGTGATTCGCAAGCGACGCCGGAAAGTTACGCGGTAACTTTCAATGCCTCATGGCAGCACACAAAGGATTCGCTGGCCCTTAGGCTAAGACGAAAGATTGCTGACAAGACAAAATGAACGGCGGTCTCGGGGTGATCCCCAACGATGCGCGGGTCAATCGCACGAACTTTGTTCTGCGTCTATCCTGCTGATTAGTTCGGCTTGTGCTGGAACTCGGACGGCGCCCGCTCACGATCCAGGCCTTCATATTTGAACCGCCATTCGAGCGGTACTTCCTGGGGAACGTAGCACTTCCGATCGTCGCAGGCTTGGTAGCGGAACGACCCCTTGACGATCACTTCGCCGGCTGGACTAACCAGTGGCTTCAGAACACCCTCTTGTCCAAAGGTGATCTCGCGGAGGATCCGGATGTGACCTCGGTATACCGCGACCGTCTCACCGATCGCGTCCAGCCGCAACATCTCGGAAGGCGGATACTCGAAAGAGTGCCGTTTCGCGGCAGGGCCTCCTTCTTCCAATCGCCAATCAATCGGAATGTATCCCTGTACTCCGGGAGCGTAGACGTGCATGCCGGGCTTCAGCTCGACATCCAGGCTGAGAGCAATACGCAGACCGGGCCTGGCGATGTCGTTACTCGCCGCGGTGGTGATCTCAAGGTGCTTGGTTTCGGCGCCTCTTCGCGCCGCCTCCACTGGGGCCCCGAATTGCCTCGCCAGAATGTCAGCGGTTGAGACGCGGTCTTTGTAGTCCTCTTCGAAGTATTTAGCCGCAACCCTTCCCTGCGCGTCGACGACGTAAACGCCCGGATAGGGAATGCCATAGGTCAGCGTGCCCGGCTTGGTGGTTTCGTTTAGGATATCGTAGGCGCGTATTATCTTCGATTCCGGATCCGAGAGCAGCGGATACG
This sequence comes from Bryobacteraceae bacterium, assembly GCA_050011295.1. Classification (GTDB taxonomy): domain Bacteria; phylum Acidobacteriota; class Terriglobia; order Bryobacterales; family Bryobacteraceae; genus Palsa-89. The sequence continues at coordinate 941 of JBEKJJ010000185.1, read as the reverse complement.
TGATATTCTGCCGGTCCGCGAAACTCTTGAGCGCTCCGACGGAGTCGTAGCTAATGGCTGCTACACCGAGACCGTGCTGCCGGATCGCGTCCAGATGCTGTTCCAGCTCGACGAGCTGGATCTTGCAGAACGGTCACCAATCCGCGGACCGGAAGAACACGAGCATGGCCCCTTTCGGGCCCATGATCGATTTGAGAGTCTGGTTCCGGCCCTCCTGGTCCGGCGCCGAAAAAGCGGGTACCGTCTGACCCGCCTCCGGTCCGGTTTTGATGCTCTGGCCGTGCAGTGCCGCTATCGGGAGCGCCCAGATCGCCACTTCGACGAGAGATCTCTTTGCCATGCCAACCGCTCGCTGCTCAGAACGTGAATGTGTCTTCTTCGGCGATCATGATCACAGGAGGCCCACCCGACGATATCTTTGCCGCATTGGCCAATGTCGCCTTGCCTCCCTCAGACGCTGCGCACTGCTGAAGCGCTTCCATGGATGGAAAATGAATCTCCGCGATACGGTAGAACTGCGGTTGACCTTGCGGCGATTGCAGCACCTTTGTGGCCACGATCTTGGTTTTTCCCCCGAGATTCGCGATCGCCATCGGTACGTGTTCTTCCAGATAGATCTTTTCGAAAGCAGCGGCGTCCTTGGGCTGTGGATAAGCCACAATCAGTTTTACAGTCTTCATGCTAAGTCTCCTTTATGGTTCGAGTTGAATGAGTTGACAGCGTAGCCCTTGACTTCGACCGCCATTCCAATGATGAGGCCAGCCAAAGCGCAAAGCATTGCCACGCCGAGGTGCGATACCAGAATGTGCCATGCATCCAGGTTAGGGCAGTGAATCTCGAGCACACTGGTCCCAACCAGCCCCGCGAGCAACCCGGTGGTTGCTCCGGTCATGGCCGGAAAAAGGATGGCGCCTCGACGCAAGATCAGCCAAAACGGAACG
>JBEKJJ010000184.1:0-14616 GCA_050011295.1 Bryobacteraceae bacterium | reverse complement strand
GCCCCACGATAGTATTCGCAAATGGACCTTCCTTCCGGCTTCGGCCCCCAGATGCGGCGCGCTTCGAATGGCGCGCCGCGGAACGGATCACCAACTTCTTACTGGACGCGGCGAGCGATCGAACGAAGCGCGAAGGCCCCGCCGAGCGCCAGCAGTCCGAACAGCCCGATGAGCGGCAACGGACTCGCCGTCTTCGGCAGCGTCTCCTCAGCTACGGTTGGTGCCACTGGTTCCACAGTTGCTGGAGGCGGAGTAACCACTTCGGCGAGTTGCACTTCTTCTCCGGTGGGCTGGATGGCCATGATAGGCGCTTGTTTCAACTGCACCACCACGGGCTCGTCAGGCGACTGAATGGGTTCGGCGACTTCCACTGGAATCTCCGCGGCCGTGAAGAGCACGGGAGTGTTCTCGGATTTGGCCAGTTCCATTGCTTTAGCTTTCGGATAGACGAATTCCTCGCCCCAATTTCTGCCGGGATAAAACCATGCGCGCAGCGCTTCCGGCTGGCCGACTGGTCTTTCTCTGAATGTCATTACGGTCTTGCTGGTCGCTTTGAGTCGATAGTTTGGGATGGCCAGGATGGTGGCGTAAACGATGGTTTCGTCCTGGTTGAAGATCTGGACGATATGACGGTCCGATTGTGAGTCAAAGATCTTGAACACATAAGTACCGGCGGGCAACACACCCCAGCCAACGAGGTGAACCCCTGGAATCTCCACCGGATTGCTAAACGTGATTATGGTCTTCCTGTTGGATTCGTCCGCTTTTACGCTGGGTGCTATCATTGCGCTCGCGAGCGCCATACAAGAGACCGTCGTGATTATCTTAAATCGATTCATTTTCATCTTCTCCTTTTGTGGTACCGCGGTTCGCTTGGGAAACGTCCTGATGCAGATCTCTCGGCGGGCAGGTTCCACGCTCTAGCGAAAGCATTCCGAGGTCCGTCCGCGTTGGCCCGGCCGGAAACTGACGGTGCGGGGTCAGCGAGCCGAATAGCAGCCCTCCTTCTGGAGAATCCACGACGACGTGGACTCGCGGAGCCGCGCCTTTGGCGGTGGTATGCATCTTGCGCTTGACCAGCAGTCGTCAAACGACCAAATGCAGTCAAATAGCTGCTCCGAGTCAGCGGTTGCCGCGGGGCGCGTCTCTCAATGCGCCGCTGAATTTGCGGCGCGCGTGGCCGCTACAGCACCACGCTGATCGCGACTGCTTCGCCGGGATGCATACGATCGTACAGGTAATATCCGTTGTCATAGCCAACATAGACGTCGTCGGAGGCATACCAATCTTGCGACCAGTCTCCTGGCCACGGGTCAACCATCATGAACGTATAGCCGCCGTACTGGAAGCGAGGATAACCCGCAACTATCAGAGGCAGGCTGTGGATGCGAAACCAGTGTCCCGCGCCGAAATGGAGATCGAAACTAGCTAGAGGAATGTAGTAGCCTCCATAACCGCCGCGCTGCCCCCAGGTCCGGTGATCACTTCCCCAATTTGAGGAACGATCCTGCTGGAAGGTTGCTTGTCCCTGCCAGCCACCCTGTTGCCGCCAACCGCCCTGTTGTTGCCAAGTTTCCGCCTGTTGCCTGGTGCGTTGCGGAGGGGCGTAACTGCTTTTCTGTCCGGCGGGATTGCTTTGTTGTGCGGGTTGCTGGTGCTGCGCACGTTGCTGCTGTTGGCGTGGCTGCGATTGGGCCTTTTCCTTCGGCTGAGCCTGTTGCTTAGGCTGTGCTTGGGCCTTTTCCTTCGGCTGAGCCTGTTGCCGAGGCTGCGCTTGGGCTTTTTGCTTCGGCTGCGCCTGTTGCTTGGGCTGTGCTTCGGCTTTTTCCTTCGGCTGAGCCTGTTGCTTAGGCTGTGCTTGGGCTTTTTCCTTCGGCTGCGCCTGTTGCCGTGGCTCCGCTTGGGCTTTTTGCTTCGGCTGAGCCTGTTGCTTAGGCTGTGCTTGGGCCTTTTCTTTCGGCTGTGCCTGTTGCCGTGGTTGCGCCTGCTGCTTTTCAGGCTTGGCCTGCTTTTCATCCCGCTTCTCTTGCTGCCCGTAGACTTGGAGCACAGTTCCGGGAAGCGAAACAAGGCCGGCCAGGGTCAGGATTCTAAGAAATTTCATATCGATTCTCGATTCTTTGGAGTAAATGCCTAAGCACGATACAAGCACGTTTTGCGCCGATTCGGCGCCCTCTCGAAGTTTGGCCAGTGGTGTGCTTCCATCCTCGCCGGTGCCTACCAAACGGGACTGCGAGTCACCAGCACAAAAGCTGGGATCCAGCGGCCTGTGGTAGAGCTAGCCCTTTGGGCCATTGCTATCGGCGGTGGTCCGATCGGAGGGAACGATTGGTGGGGCTTTCCGCAGGGGAGGCCCTTGCCACGTTGCCGCTACGGATTGACTGACGCCTGACCGTCAGACGACCAAATGTGGTCGAAATCGGGTCTAACGCGCCCGGCGCGTTAAGTGCGCCGAGCGAAAGATGTGCTCCAGATAGAGCCTCACTCACTTACTTCTCGAACACTTTTTCAATCTGGCCGACCTTTTTTTGAACCTTGCCGGCCAAGTTCTCGGCCGTGCCGTTATCCTGTAAGTTAGGATTATTGGTGGCTTGGCCAACCTTCTCTTTGACCTTACCCTTCACTTCGTGAAAGTGACCTTTGACCTTATCTTCTGTACTTGATTTCATGCGGTTTCTCCTGGTTTGTAGCGTGCACGAGCGGTGCCAAAAGCGAAGGTCTCAAGTTTGGACTTACGTAAAGAGGGTAAACTGCAGTGAGGATCTGACGCATGTCGCTTGAAATTATCCAGCGGGAGCAGGAAGGAATTTCGATCGTCGACCTGAAAGGACATCTCACTTTTGGACCAGGAGATTTACACTTCCGAAGTGAACTGGACAGAATGGTGCTGGCGAAACAGATCCGCGTAGTATTGAATCTCGACGAGGTGGGCGAGATCGACACTGCCGGGTTGGGTACGCTGCTGTTCGCTTTAGCGAAGCTTCAGAAGGCGGGTGGAGGTTTGGCGCTGGTTAATTTGAAGCCGTTGCATATCGAAGTGGTGTTGGAAGCGAAGCTGGCCGCCATCTTCGAGGTATACAAGACGGACCAGGATGCCATTAACAGCTTTTTTCCCGGCCGGGAAGCCAAGCGCTACGACATCCTGACATTCGTCCGGTCGCAGCAAGAGCCCGCGCAATCGTAATCGCCGCAAATTGCAGCCCTCACGTCCTGGTTCCGAATACCGCTCCGACGCCCGCGGTTATCGCCATGGCCAGCGCGCCCCAGAATGTTACGCGAATTGCGCCCACCGCGACTCTGGCGCCCCCAACGCGCGCCGCCAACCCGCCGAGTAGCGCGAGGAAGAGCAGCGAAGTTCCGGAAACCAGGTAGATCAGACTCGACTCCGGAACTGTAGCGGCGACCAGCAGAGGCATGGCTGCTCCAACCGCAAAGCTGCCGGCGGATGCCAGCGCCGCCTGAACGGGACGCGCACGGAGATTCTTGGAGATTCCGAGTTCGTCGCGGGCATGTGCGCCCAGCGCGTCATAAGCCATCAACTGCTGCGCGACCTGTTTCGCGAGCGCAGGATCCAGTCCACGAGCGACATAGATTTGTGCCAGCTCTTTATGCTCGCCCTTATCGTCTGCTTTGAGTTCCTTGCGCTCCAGATCGAGATCGGCTTTTTCAGTGTCTGCCTGGGAGTGCACGGACACATACTCACCGGCCGCCATCGACATAGCGCCGGCCACCAAGCCGGCGACGCCCGCCACCAGTACATTGCTGTGAGAGGCATGCGCGGCTGCGACGCCGAGCACCAGACTCGCCGTCGAAAGGATCCCGTCGTTCGCGCCCAATACGGCCGCGCGTAGCCAGCCACTGCGTCCCGTCCGATGGCGTTCCGTGCGATTCACCGGCATTCCTGAGGGTTCCTTGTCAGAGCTACGAAACGAGGCGGTGGTTCTTCGACGTTGACATTGAGCCGAAGCGGAAGGCGTAAGCTCGCGTGAATTCGGCGCCCAGAAAAAGCACCTGCGCCGAATAGTATACCCATACCAATATAATGACCAGCGAGCCGGCCGCTCCGTATGTGTCCCTATAGCCCGCCTTGCCCAGATATACCCCTAACAAAACCTTGCCGGCCGCGAACAACAGCGAAGTGGCGACTGCGCCCATGGCGACATCGCTCCAATGCACCGTCACGCTAGGCAGCACCTTAAATATGAATGCGAACAAAACCGTAAGGACAATGAAAGTGACCACCCAATCGGTGGTCTGGATAAGCGCCCTGGGCGGCGACGATCCCGAGTTGAGATACTTGCCCGCCGCGAAGATCCAGGCATTCACGATTAGCGACACCACCAGGAACAAGCCGGAAGCCAGCACAAGAGCGAATGAAAACAGCCGATCTTTCACCAGATTGAAGATGCTCCGGACCGTGCTCGAAGCCGTGTCTTCGGGAACCTGCCATATGGTGTTCATCGCATCCCTCAGCTCGCTGACCACCGCCGAGGCCGCAAAAAACATTGTGACCAGCCCAAGTACGGTAGCGGCAATGCCTCTGGACTGACGCGCTCCATCGATCATGGACTGAATTGCCTTGGCTCCTTCGTTTCCCACTAAACCTTGGAACTGAGATACCAAGCGGCCCTCAGCGGCTGGAGCGCCGAATGCCAAACTGGCGATCGCGAGTAGGATCAAAACCGTCGGCGCGAGCGAAAGGGCAATATAGTAAGCCAGCGCCGCTCCCATTCGTGGCGCTCTGTCGTCTTGCCAGTTCCGGAACGCAACCTTAATCAAAGGCGCAACGTCTTTGAACGCAATGCTGGGTCGCCTGGCGTGGAATCCGAGCACACTCTACCCTCCAACGCAGCCTAAGCGCGCAATTGGGGAACCGCAACCTGCCGGAGCCGTCGGGAAGCCACCGCGCGACTCCGGCCATCACTTCGTCACAACAGGCCAAGCATGTAGGCGATTAGGAGAATCACCAGCACCGTCCCCAGTCCTATTCCCGCTCCGCCGCCGGGACCCCAGCGGCTATGGCCGTAGTATCCTCCACCGGCGCCAAAAAGCAACACCAAAATGATAATCAGTATCAACATTGTCGTTCCTCCTTATCCTTCGTACTCGATTTCATGCTTCCTTCTCTGAATTGTTACTCCGGAACGCGGAACCGGCCAAGAATCCTACTCCCGCGGCCAGAATCAAGAATCCCGTTGGATTCCTCCCAATCACCTGCCGGAGATTACCTAGCATGCCGCCCACGTCATGGCTGCGCACGTACTGAGCCGTGGCATCCAGCTTGCCAGCCGCTTTCTCGGATATATCCTCGATGGTCTGGGCTCCCTCGCGCCCGTTGGTTCGAACTGAGAAAGCCGCGTTTTCGAGCGCGTCGGCTGTACCCTTTCGGGCTTCATCTAACTTCTCGCCGGCGGCGAGGCCAAAATCCATCACTCGATCCTGTGCGTGAGACAGAGTTGCGCCCGCTCTTGTTGCCGTGTCTGCTAAATTCATTTGTTTCCTCCAAATTCTTATTCTCAAAACGCCCTGCAGGCGTCAGCCTCGCCTGATCGGCTACCTGCGCCATCTGTCACATAGACGTCAGGGGTCGCTCAATCTTTCAGGATTCCTTTGCGAGCCCTAATCCATCTCGTGCACGGCTGGGGCCGTTGGCTATTTGCGCAAGAAGGTAAGGGTGATCGGCTTCCGCTCCGGCCTTACGACGCTAACAATCATGGCGCCATCCGAGGCCAGGCTATAGCTTTCGATGGTAACCGCGCCGGACTGCGTCGTCGTAACTTTCAGAACGTCGTGATCCCAGCTGGTCTTGCTCTTGAGGTCTTTCGATGTGTGAAATGTGGCGTTGTGCTCGCTATCGGTGACGTCGTTGTAGTAGAACGTCTCCGTGGCGCCTTCATACACGAAACTGCGGGAGACGATAATGATGCCCTCCCGATCGGCGATGGTCACGGTGCCGGTTTGAACCACCGGCTGGCCGGCGAAGTCGCTCTTGGCGGGCACCAGCGTCCAGGTGCCATTCAGGGCGCTATGGTCACGCGCAAACGCGCAAAATGTACACAGCGTCGCGAAGGCGGCTCCGGCGATTCTAGTAGTTGAACATGTCCTCATGATTTCCTTTCAGTGGTTACCGTTGTGCGAGAGCACGCGCGGTACCGTTCCGCGGATGGCCCGCAAAGTGCCGACTCTAGCGTATGCGCCTAATTTGTCTGGTAGCTGCGAGTATTTCGATTCTGACCCTAGCCGGCGCGCCGGCTGCCCGGAGTCTTTCCGCAAATGAAATCGAGGACTCAACAAAGACTGCAGCGGTGGGGCCGGGAGCGACCGGGCCCCGTGTAGTGCGGGCGCAAATTCTTCTGGACCGCGCCCGGTTCTCGCCTGGCCAAATTGACGGTGTCTACGGCGACGATTTCGGGATCGCAGTCAAAGGATATCAGGAGAACCACGGATTGAAGCCGACCGGCACAATTGATGCGGAGATGTGGCGCCTGCTGGATATCGATGCCGGCCCTTTGCTGGTGACCTACGCGATTACTAGAGCGGACGAGAAAGGTCCGTTCCAACCAGAACCAACTGAAATCCTGGAGAAGGCGAAGATGAAGTGGCTGGGCTTCGAAACGCCGGGAGAAGAACTGGGCGAGAGGTTCCATTGCTCGCCGAAGTTGTTGGCCGAGTTGAATCCCGGCGAAAAACTGGATTCAGCCGGGGAGCGGATCGTCGTCCCGAATGTGCGTCACGCCCGGGTCCAACTCGCGTCACGTCTTGTGGTGTCGAAGTCGAAGCGCACTGTAATCGCGTACGGCGCCGGCGGCCAGGAGCTGGTGCAGTATCCCGCCACGATCGGAGGCACGCATGATCCGCTGCCGATCGGCAACTGGACTATCACGAGCGTGCTCCATTATCCGTGGTTCAACTACGATCCCGATCTCTTCTGGAACGCGGACCCGAAAAAAGCGGCTGCCATTCTCCCGCCCGGCCCGAGAAACCCCGCCGGCGCCGCGTGGATCGGCCTCTCGAAAGAACATTATGGAATCCATGGAACGCCGGATCCGGGACATGTCCGGCACGGCGACTCAGCCGGGTGCATCCGGTTGACGAACTGGGATGTGGATAGTCTGTCGCACATGATTCGACGGGGCACACCGGTCATCCTGGAGGAATAGCGTTTGAAGCTCCGCGTTAGCATTGTCGGGCTGTTCTGGATGGTTCTCGGCGTTGGCGCGGCCTTTCCCTTGCTCGATGGGAGTCCACCCATCCGCGGACTCTCGCTCGCTGATCTGCGGGATTCGTTCGCCGAAGTTCACAACGGACATCCGCATGAGGCCATCGACATCGCGGAGCCGAGAGGGACACCCGTGCTCGCGGTAGTATCCGGAACCGTCCGCAAATTGTTCCTCAGCAAACCGGGCGGCAACACGATATACCAGTTCGATGAAACGGGAGTGTATTGCTACTATTACGCTCACTTGGACGGGTACGCAAAGGGATTGCATGAGGGATTGCACGTCGCGCGGGGGGACGTGATCGGCTTCGTGGGATCGACGGGAAACGCGGATCCGCGCGCGCCGCACTTGCATTTCGCGATCTTCGAGTTGGGGCCGGAAAAGGTGTGGTGGAAGGGGAAGGCCGTTAATCCTTATCCTGGCCTAGCAGAGGCCGTAAAGCGGGCGAAGTAGCGGAGGATCTCAAGCGTCAGCGCATGCCTGGCCCGACGATTGCTCTGATCTCCTTCATGAGAATAATCATGCCCCGTTTTTGCAGTGCGGCCCTGCTGGGCGCCGCTCTACTCGTCCCACTAGCAATCGCACCCATGGCACTGCGAGCCGATGACAAGACCGCTCGCAGCTACCACGACAAAAAACATAACGACGATCATGAATGGAATGCCCATGAAGATCAGGCGTATCGCATCTATGCAAAAGAGAACCATCACAGATATCGCGATTTTTCTAAGCTCCATGACAACGACCAACAAGCATATTGGGGCTGGCGCCACGAACATTCAGACGCCCTGCTCAAGATCGATATCCGCTAGCCTCACTGGTTCGTCTGAACAGCTCTGGCCTTCGGTAGCAAATCGTTCCTGCATGTTTGGGGGTTGCCTCCAGAACGTGAGTTCGCTAAAGCTGCTGAGGGCGGAGCTCTCTCAAGGCCTCCGAAGCCCCGACCACATGCAGTCACCTGACCGCATCTGGTCATCTATGCGAAATCATGGATATATGCCGGCGGGCGCCGGACCCTTTACTGCGCGTCCGCAGCCTTGGCCATTAAATCACCAACTCCGGCCGGCAGCTTCTTCGCATTTGCCAACAACTGACTAACCTGCCAAAGCTGTTCGTCCGTTAACGATCCGACGAATGCGGGCATACCGGTAAGGCGGATGCCATTCGCAACCTTCCAGTAGGTCTCGCCAACCGGATCGTCCGTTACACCCTTGCCATCGAATAGCTGCGGTGGCTTCGGAAACATTCCCTTGGCAACTGCGCTGGGGGGCTTTCCGCTCAGACCGTGGCATTCGGAGCAAAACCGGCGATAACTTTTTGCGCCAGCCATTAGATTCGGTTCGGCGGCGGCAAGAGGGGCCTGGGTGGGCGCTTCTTTCGCAACCCGCGTGTCTAGCGCCATTCGCGTAATCGTTTTCTCCAGGGGAAGCGGCGGCGCGGCAGTGGCGACCGGCGCATATCCCAGCCGGAGATAAATGTAAGCGAAAGCTGGCACGATAAGCAGCCCAACCACGACTCCAAACAGAAATTTCATTGTTGACTCCAGTCTTGTCTTAGCAAGGTAGGGACCGCACAGCAAGGCCCGCACGGAGACCGTCGTAGAATGTGATTGGCGCAGATCATGGGCGGAGTCTCTTAGGGTGAAGCACGCGAGTTCTGTTGCTCAGCCGAACCGGCGCGGGTTAGTAGGGCGCTTCTTTGCCAATCTCGGGCCGGGACTGGTTACGGGCGCCGCGGACGACGATCCTTCGGGGATCTCCACTTACTCGGTAGCGGGCGCCGTTTTCGGCTATTCCTTCCTCTGGACCGCCCTCCTTTCGTTTCCGTTGATGGCAGCGGTGCAATTGATGTGTGCGCGTCTGGGGATGGTGACGGGACGCGGACTCGGCGGAGCCATCCGCTTGCGGTATTCACCCTGGGTGCTGTGGCCGGCGTGCGCGCTGCTGATTGTCGCCAACGTGTTCAATATCGGCGCGGATCTGGGCGGCATGGCCAATGCGATGCAGATGGTCACGGGAATCCGATCGTACTATTGGACCCCTTTCTTCGCATTGCTGATCACAGGCTTGTTGATCTGGACCTCCTACAATCTCATTGCGCGCGTCTTCAAGTGGCTGGCTCTGGTGCTGTTCGCTTACGTGATCACAGCGTTCCTGGCGCGGCCGGACTGGGCCGCCGTTTTCGAAGGAACTTTTGTGCCGCACGTGGAATGGACACGATCCTACATGTCCGTGCTGGTGGGGATTCTGGGGACCACGATTTCTCCTTATCTGTTTTTCTGGCAGGCGGCGCAGGAAGTGGAGGAAGATCGGAAGCATGGGAAGATCACCGTGGCCCAGCGGCGCGGCTCCACCAATCTGGAGTTGAGCGGGGCGACCGGCGACGTGTTCACTGGAATGTTCTTTTCGAACCTGGTGATGTTCTTCATCATTCTTACAACTGCGGCGACACTGCACGCGCATGGAGTGCAGAACATTGAGACGGCGAAGCAGGCCTCTGAAGCGTTGCGCCCGTTGGCCGGCCAGGGTGCGTATTGGCTGTTCACACTGGGATTGATCGGGACGGGCATGTTGGGAGTGCCAGTGCTGGCCGGATCATGCGCTTACGCGATTGCGGAAGCGTCCTCGTGGAAAGGCACGTCGCTAAGCCAGAAGCCGGGCCGTGCACCGCGATTCTACGCTGTCATGGCGGGAGCGATGGTGGTGGGACTGGTCCTTGATTTTGCAGGCTGGAATGCAGTGAAGATGCTGTTCTGGTCCGCTGTTGTGAATGGTGTGCTGGCGCCGCCGCTAGTGGTTTTGGTGGTGCTGCTTACGAGCGACAAGAAAGTCATGGGCAGCCGGATCAATTCCCGGGGCGCGATGGTGTTGGGATGGGTCTGCGCAGCGTTGATGAGTGCGGCGGCTTTGGGGCTACTGATTACGTGATGCGACTACGTAGCGTGATTACGTAATGTGGTTAGACGCGCGCGATCGCAATTCTTCCGCGGCACGGAACCAATCTTCTTGCGAAGATCCGTCGGGACGGCCTCGAGCTTCCCACAGTTCATAAGCGAGGGCCGCGATCTCCGCATGTCCGAATGTTCGGATGCCATGGCCAGCCGCCGCCTGCGTATGCTCATTCAGGTGCGGGGAGTGTTCGAGAGCCTGCCGTGATTGCTCGTGCCCAGTCAGGTGATCCGCGTTTCCCTGCTCCACGCCGGCACGATGCGCGTGTGCGGCGCCGTCGCGTAATTCATCTTCTCGCTGGTGGTTCTCGAAGTGGGATCCGCTGTTCTGGCGAGTGGACATAATTTTAAGGATTCACCATCTGTCCTGACTTGTTGTGCGCTTCCTTGGAGAGCTTGTAGGCGCGGTCTGAGTATTCCAGCGCTCGCTCAGAATGCCAGATTGCCGCTGAGTAATCGCCTTTTTCGTTATGTTCCGCGGCTGTGCGATGAGAGTTGGCAGCCAGTTCGTGCTGTTCGGCGGCTTGCCTGTGTGTTTCGTGCATGCTTGGTTTCCTCGCAATCAAATGATTCGGGATGGACGGACAGTCCCAATTCTATCGCACTCTGGAACTGTCCGAATCCTATAACCTGTGCTACTAGTTGCGGTCGGCCGAGTCGCGATGCAGGGCTCTTTCAAATCTTCTCGCGACCTCCGGCGTCTTAAAGTCGCCGGTCAGAATTTCACGGTTGCTTGAGTCGTGACCGTAGAGTTCGTGGTTGGTTTCCGAATCCGGACGAAGGGTCGCGCCTTCCAGCGAGATGCCTGCAAATAGCCCGTGCGAGCGGGAATATGACAGCATTTCCGCGCTCAACATGGCGTCCGTCTCAGCGCTAGCGTCGCGGCCGATTGGGCCCGCAGCCACGGTGGCCTCTCCGCCGAGCGTAAACTTGTCAGATAGCAGGTGCTTCATTCCGCCATCGTTCATCACCAGCAACACAACATCGGTGTCCGAAAGTCCAATCTGAAATCCGAAACTGCCGCCTTCCGAGCGCATCGCGGCCGGAGCGCTCCAGCCCGACCCGCCTGCGCGGCGGCATACCGCGAAACCGCGGCCATACTTCGCGCCGAAGATGAATCCGGCCTTTTTCATACCCGGAATTACAACGACGCACTTCGCCTTATCCAGCAGATCCTGGGGGATGCCTTTATCGGCGGCCCTCATCATATCGGTCAGCGCGTCAGCTGATGCGTCCAGCCTGTCGTCGACCTTGACTTCTCGGTCCGCCGCGAACGCGACGATACCCATGGTACCGGCAATTGCCAGCATGGCTACCAGTGTTTTGCTCATCTTCTAGTTCTCCTATGGCTTTCGATAGAGCAATGTGACTTCCACAGTGCGAAAAGGCACATCAAAGGGTTGGCTGGTCAATTGCATCTCAAGAAGCCGTAACAAACCGAAAAGGCTCAAGGAGCGCCGGTTGATCCTCTCGATGCCCCAGTTTAGATCACAACTGCCGCTTGAATTACGGTCCGAAGTAGAGACCGCCCGCCTGTTCCTGCTTCAAAAACCGGTTCCTTGGGCCTGAAATGAACGCATTCTCTTGTGACCATGCTTGGTCAAGTGACCACATATCGTTACTTAGAGAATTTAGAAATGCTCCGAGCGAGCAGAAGAGGGTAAAACAATGCTTTGGACAATAGTCGCGATCTTTTTGATCCTATGGCTGCTAGGCTTCAGCCTGCACGTAGGAGGAAGCCTGATCCACTTGCTGCTGGTAGCGGCGCTCGTGGTTTTCGTTATAAACGTGGTGAGCGGACGCCGCGGCACCGCATGAAGGAGGAAAGAACGTGTCGTTCCTACTCTACATCGTTGGGTTCCTGATCGTCATTGGCGGCCTCATTTACGGCGCCGCCATATTGCATGTGCCTCTGCATTGGATTGTGGTGGGGTCCGTTGTACTTTTGGGCGCCGGGATTTTGAGCGCCGTCAAAGCCACGAAGCAGAGGGACGCGGTGAAATAATCCAGCGGCCGCGCCCGCGAGAATCGCGCGGCCCCTCAATTAAGCGCTTGCAGACTTCGCCAATGCTACCGCCATGGTGGGCCGCGAACCGGCGGTTAGTGTTTTGGCGATGCCACGCCGCGCGCGAAGCAATCGGAGACGGATCGCCGTTACCGTCGACCCCTGCGCGCGAGCGATTTCCTCAGGCCCGCAGTCTTCCAGATAGTAACTCTCTAAAACAATTCTGTCCTTTTTCTTACAGGTCTGTAGTATGAGATGAACATCAATAGCGGCCAGGTGTCTTTCGGGCGGTGCGGCGATTTCCGGAACGTCCTGCGAGAAAGGTTCGCGTCGAAGACTACTGCGATAGATGTTCAAGGCGATCGTATTTATCCATTTCATAAGCGTGGTTCGATCGCGCAACTGAGTACGTTTCTCCCACCCTCTGACCCAGGCTGCCTGAGCCGTCTCCTGGGCATCATCCCACGACAAACCGCGCGTAACAAGAAGACGTGTGGTCCGAACAAAGCCATTCTTGTACGCGCTTCCGTATTCCTCCGTTGTCATTGCGCTCTTACCAGCCGGTGCAGCTTCAGAATTGCCGTGCTACTCATCGCGCTACTCATAGTGATACCCTCCAGGGTGCTCATTGGCAGTGGCTTCTCGGTGCACCAATGGCGGAGAACAATTTCGGATTCCTCCTTGCACTTTTGGCTCCTTGTGGTCATTGAAGGTGTTCCACGAAGGTGTTCCACAACCATCGGCTTGTTCTGTGGTCATGGCCGCTGACCATATGCGGCCATGCGACTGCATATGGTCGCCACGGACTTCTTTGGAACGAGCTCCCGAAACCGAAACAGCGGAACCCTCGGCGAGCAATATCGACGGCCACGGAAGTGCTTTCAGTAGCCGTAGAAGTCGGTAAGATCGAGGAGCAATAAAATGTCTGAACAAAACGCAGTGGTAGCTGTTTATGCGACGCATGTCGAAGCAGAAGCAGCAGTCAAAGAACTTCAGCGCGCCGGACTCGACATGCGCACCTTATCCATCGTCGGCAGGGACACCCACGCTGATGAACACGTGGTGGGTTACTACAATACCGGCGACAGGATGAAGTACTGGGGCAAGACCGGCGCTTTTTGGGGAGGCTTCTGGGGATTGCTGTTTGGCTCAGCCTTCTTTGCAATTCCGGGTCTCGGTCCCGTCCTTGTGGCGGGTCCTCTGGTTGCGTGGATCGTGGGAGGGTTGGAAGGCGCCGCGGTGGTTGGAGGCTTAAGCGCGATCGGCGCGGGACTCTATGGCATGGGTATTCCGAAGGATAGTGTCGTTGAGTACGAGTTGGCGCTCAAGACGGACAAGTTTCTGCTGCTGGTGCATGACAAGGCCTCGGAAATCGAGAAAGCCAAAAGCATCATCGCAGCCACGCGGCCCATCAATGTGACACTGCACTCACCCGAAGCGGTAGGAGCGGCCGCAAGATAGCGCATCCGATCGGGAGGCAAGACAATGCTAACGAATGCGGCATTTTTGAAAGGTCTCACCATCCAAGCTACGGATGGAGAGCTTGGAACTGTGAATCAGTTCTACTTCGACGATGAGACGTGGGCCATTCGCTACCTCACGGTAGAAACGGGAGGCTGGCTAGGCGGCCGGTCAGTGTTGATCTCACCATTCTCCATACTCCATACGGACTGGCACGCCAAGCGGCTGGATGTTTCGCTAACGAAGAAGCAGGTGGAGAATAGCCCCGACATAAACACACATCAGCCGGTCTCTCGGCAGCACGAGGCTGAATACAATTTGTACTACGGATATCCCTATTATTGGGGCGGTGCGTTCCTGTGGGGTCCTGCGCGCTATCCGGCGGGCTTGACGAATCCTTCCACAAAACCTAACGCACGCAGGATTGAGAGAGAGTCGACGGATTCGCATCTCCGCAGCACGGAAGCCATCACCGGCTATTACGTGGAAGCGACTAATGGTGAAATCGGCCATGTGAACGGATTTGTGATCGACGATGCAGCCTGGGCTATCCGTTACGTTGAGGTTGCAACGCGGAATTGGCTGCCGGGTAAGAAGGTACTGATTTCGCCCGCCTGGATTAAACGTGTGAGCTGGGAGGAATCTGAGATCTACGCCGGTCTCTCGCGCGAAGCCATCCAAAGCTGCCCGGAGTACCTGCTCTCCAAGCCGCTTACGCGAGAGTACGAAAACCGGCTCTATGCTCACTATGGCCGTCCGCCCTACTGGGTGCACGAAGTCGAACACCAGACTTCCTTTTCCCTGAGCAGCGTTTGAGTTCGGGTGCAGCAGCATGATTCGCTGAAGCGGCGAAAGTTTAACTGGTGAGCCGGGCGGGGATCGAACCCGCGACCACCGCATTAAAAGTGCGATGCTCTACCAACTGAGCTACCGGCCCGGAGCTACTGCAGGAAGGTCTACTTACTCACGATAACATACGGGTC
>JBEKJJ010000183.1:0-27491 GCA_050011295.1 Bryobacteraceae bacterium | reverse complement strand
GAAACTCGCGGGCCCAAATCCGAAAAAGCGCCGTGGAAAAGGCGGGAGCATGGAAGCCGGAGAAAACCAAGAGCAGGTTTTCTCCGGCTCCCACACTCCCTTGGAAATCTCGCACAAACCGCGAGATTCCCACTTTTCCACCGCGCCGGCTACGACTGTTGTAATTTCTTCAGCAAAGGCCAAAGCAAAAGTAAAGGCCAAACCAAAAACCAAAGCGAGGGCGGCCTGACTGCCGTTTGCTTTGTTTCACAAAGCGGACAGATCACTAATTAATAGAACCGGACAACTTGACTTGTTAACAACACTCTATTCAAAAATCGGCGACAACCTCGCCAATACTTCCTCGATAATCGCGCGCGGGACGGCTTCGAGCTTGCCGCCGCGCGCGGTGAGATCCAGGGCGCGCGGCTGATCGCAACGGACCACCCCCGTCGTCGTCGTTCCCGCGCCCGTCAGTGAGACCGCAAGTCCAGCAGTCCGTGCGATATATCCCGTCCGGTGGTAATTGGCAGAACCACAGGCACTTGGTCACGGCGTTGAAGGGCTCCAGTGCCACGATCGGAACTGGGCGCTCAGCCCTTTTGCTCGTCCTTCAGCAGGACAGGCGCCAACTTCACTAAATTAGTTCACCGCCTACTGGCTCGTCACAGAGCCATTCACGCGCTTGCTCGCTGCGCCCGGCCTTGAGATTACATTTGGCGAGAAGCTCGTCCAATGTGTAGCAAGGCCGCTCGCGAGGGTTCTCGACCGGCTCTCGGCTCTCTACCGTAATGTCGATATCCTGGGCCTGTGGACGGGCGTCAAGGTAACTAGCATCCTCGGGTTCTGCCATGCTCGTCACGCTTCCTTCCGGTCGCGGCTCTGCTTCCAGGTCAGGTAGCCGAGCATGGTCTTGCCGTCCACGATCTTTCCCGACCGGATGGCTTGCTCGATTTCCTGGCCCGTGAACCAGCGCGTTTCGATGCGTTCGTCGTCCATGGGAGTGGCTTCGCCGGCCGTGAGGCCTGTGGCCAAAAAGATGGTCATTTTCTCGGCGATGTAGCCGGGGCTGGGATAGAAACTCACCAGCTTTTTCCAGTGCTTGGCGCGGTAGCCGGTCTCTTCGATCAACTCGCGGCGCGCGGCTTGGAGCGGAGTTTCACCTGCATCTAGTTTTCCGGCAGGTAATTCCCATAGATATGCCCGCGCCGGAACTCGATATTGGCGGACCAGGAGAATGCGTTTGCGCGCGTCCACCGCCATCATTACAGCTGATCCTGAATGCTGCACGATCGCACGGTGGATTTCAAAGCCGCTCGGGTCCACAACGTGATCCTGAGTGACGGAAAAGAGCTTATTTTTATACTTTAATACGGACGATATTAGCTTCATGTAATTGTTTGAGCGAAAGAGTATTTAGTACATCTCCGGCTTCGAGCCACCCCCGGCGCGCGGTAATCACGCCGAAGGGCATATTGAATCCCAGGTGCTTGGTTTGATGAGCGTCGGTGGAGATAGCGAACTTTGCGCCGAGTGATTTCGCGGTCCGGATCTGGGCGCTTCCCAGATCCAGCCGCTCGGGGCTGGCATTGATTTCGAGGTACACATTGCGCCGGGCAGCTTCCGTTGCGACACGCTCAAAATCGAAAGGATATGCATCGCGATGGAGCAGCATGCGACCGGTGGGATGTCCGAGGATGCGGATGTTGGGAGATTCCAGCGCCCGCAGCAAGCGGTCCGTCATCTCGGCGGGTTCCAAGTTCATGTGGCTGTGAACGCTGGCCACTACAATATCAAGCTCGGCCAGGGCGTCTTCGGCGAGATCCATTTCGCCGTCGCGCCGGATGTCGCATTCCAGGCCCGACAGGATGTGGATACCGAGACCGGTCTTATTCAACTCGCGCACGTGTTTGGCAAGTGCCACGGCTCGCGTTTCATCCAGGCCATTGGCCATGGCGAGAGCTTTGGAATGGTCCGTGATGGCGATGTATTCGTAACCCAGGGCACGGGCGGCTTCGGCCATTTCCTCGAGCGACGCGCGGCCGTCGGTTTCCGTGGTGTGCATGTGCAGATCGCCGCGGATGTCAGAAAGCTCCACTAGTTTCGGGAGGCGACCTTCGAGAGCAGCTTCCATCTCGCCGCAATTTTCGCGCAGCTCCGGAGGAATCCAGGCGAGGCCGAGTTGGGCATAGACTTCCTGTTCGGTTTCACCGGCCACGCGCTGCTCGTTCTCCACGCGGAAGAGCCCGTATTCATTGAGCGTCAGCCCCATCTTCTGGGCGCGCAGGCGCAGCAGGATGTTGTGTTCCTTGCTGCCGGTGAAATATTGCATGGCCGCGCCGTAGCTTTCATGCGGGAGCGCGCGTAGATCCACTTGCAGACCTTCCAATCCATATTGGATGCTGGCCTTGTTGGGGCCTTTGCCGAGTACCGCATGGGCCTTGGGATGGTTCACGAAGCGTTCGAGCGCTTCCGGAGCGCGCGGGCCTGTTACCAGCAGGTCCAGATCGCCGATGGTCTCCTTGCCCCGGCGCAAGCTGCCGGCCGCGGCGATTTGATCCAGGCCGCCGGTTTCAGATAAATAGGGAATCAGTTCGTCGGCGGATTTCTTGCCGAAGCTCAGCAAAAACCGGCCGGCCCGCTGGCGGTATTGCGCGATGGATTTGAGAACTTTCTCTTCCAGTTTGGCGCCCATGCGCGGAAGCTCGCGCAGCTTCTGCTCCTTGCAAATGCGTTCCAGATCGTCGATGGTGGCCACTTTATAATGCTGGTAAAGCAGTGCGACGCCCTTCGATCCAAGGCCCTGGATGCGCAGCAACTCGAGCAGCGTGGCCGGGTATTGCTCCAGCAGATGGTCGCGCTTTTGGAACGATCCGCGCTGGCCGATTTCCTCGAGAACCGCCGCAATGCCTTTGCCGATGCCGGGGATATCGGTAACCTTGCGTTCGGGATTGCGCAGGATATCTTCGATTCGTTCGGGATAGCTTTCGATTGCGGACGCGGCGTTGCGGTAGCTGCGGATGCGGAAACCATCCTCGGCGCCAATTTCCATCAGGTCGGCGACTTCGGAAAGTAGCCGCGCGATTTCACGATTTTCCATGTTTGCTGCTTGAAATTGTATCCAGCATGTGAGGCTCGACGTGCACCAGAACGTCGGCTACCCAATCCAGTTTTTCGCGAATGCGGGCGCGGACTTCGCTCGCGATCTCGTGGGATGAGAAGACGCTCATGGCGGGGTCGACATCCAAATGCAGATCCACATGCCATTGCAGGCCCGTTTTGCGGGCGTAGCACTTCTCGATTCCCAAGGCGCCTGGGACGCTGAGGCCGACTTCTCGGATACGCTGCATGTCCTCGAGATCAGGCATGGTGTCCATCAACTGCAGGGTGGTGTCGCGAACCACGCGCGCGCCGACGAAGATGACGATCAGCCCAACCGCGGAGCCACCTAAATGATCGGCTGCGGCGAAACGAAGGGGATCGAAGAGTGTGATGCCTACGGCGATGAGCGCGACCGTTCCTGAGAAAATGTCGACGGTATCATGCCAGGCATCGGCGGTGAGGGCGGCGCTTCGAATCTTGCGGCCGAGACGCCATTTGGTGAGGCTCATTGCGCTCTTTACGCCGATGGAAGCGATGAGCGGCCAGACGGCATAGGCGGCCGGGGTGTGTTGCGATTCCCAGGCACGTTGGATCGACCGGAACGCGATCAGCGATCCGGATGCGATCAGGATCATACCCACCACCAGGGCGCTGAGCGTTTCCAGGCGCCCGTGCCCGTAGGGATGCTCGGAATCGGGCGGCTTGGCGGCTATAAATAGTCCGAACAGGACCAGGCCCGACGTGAGCACATCGCCCACCGATTCCAGGCCGTCCGAGACTACGGCGGTGGAGTTGGCATTGAGTCCCACTATGATCTTGGCCGTTGCCAGGGCCGCGCTGATCAGCATGCTGGCGATAGCGACAATGCGGCCGGCGCGATCCGCTGTCACCGCGGCCTCGCCGTAGCAACGCGTTTCTTTTTGACAGCCACCATTTCGTAGCTTCCGCGGACCAGTTGGTCGATTTCCTCCCAGTTAAGCCGGGTGTGGGCCCGCAGCGATACCCAGCCATGCTGGCCCACATAAGGAGTGCGGTAGAAGCGCGGATCCTCCAGGAAAATCGGCTGCATTTTCTTGCCGACCTTGACGCAGATCGAGAGCTCGCCTTTATAAGTTTCGAGCACCGTGAAGGTCTTGGTTCCCACCTGAAAGGTGGGATGACCAAAGGTCACGGTCTCGCTGGTCTTGGGCAGCGCCAGGCAGATCTCACGGAGTTTGGTGAGGATCTTTTTTTCGTCCATCAATCTATCAGCGTATCGTACGGCGAGGTCTGGGATAGGGGGAGCCATTACAGGTAGCGGTCGCGCAGAATTCCCATGTGATGCAGCTCATGGCCGGCGATGATGTAACCCAGGGCGCGCACGGTGACGGCGTTTTGACTGGCCGTGCCGATTCTCATCAGATCTTCCGGCGTAAGGGCGCGAAAGAACAAAGTGGTGGAGCGGCGAACGTGCTCGAATTCCGTGATTAAATCGTTCCAAGGCTGAGCATCGAAGTTGGCGGCCGCAACGTAGGGATCCTGATCGAAACCCGGAAGGGGGGTCGCGTCTCTGCGGGCGAACCGCAGGGCCCGGTAGGTAAAGATTCGTTCGGCGTCAATGAGGTGTCCCAGCATTTCTTTGATACTCCATTTTCCGGGAGCGTAACGATGGAGCGATTTTTCCTCGCTAATGCCTCGAAGAATAGGGAGCGTTTGGGCCAGTTGGGCGTCCAGCGTTTGGGTGAGATCGCTGCCTGGGACAAGCGAGACATAGCGGCCATAGAAGGAGTTGTATTCGGTAACTTCGGGCGGGGTGATCATGAATCAATCGTAGCCTAAAGTACTGACACATAACGGTCGAACAATGGGTGTGCCCCTCGAAGGACGCTCCGCCCGGAGTCTAGCCATTACTATTGTCTTCGGGCTTCTGGGCCTGGCTGCGAACCTTGCGCACATCACCATTTTTACTGGGGCGACGCTGCTTTTTGGCGGCGTATTTCACCTCGCCATCGCGCTGCTCTACGGGCCGTTCTATGGCCTTCTAGCCGCCACGAT
Source organism: Bryobacteraceae bacterium (assembly GCA_050011295.1). Lineage (GTDB taxonomy): Bacteria > Acidobacteriota > Terriglobia > Bryobacterales > Bryobacteraceae > Palsa-89. The sequence goes on along the minus strand of JBEKJJ010000183.1, from coordinate 22,376 downwards.
TACGGCGCTGCCAGCCGTGGTGTTATGCGAGCATCCCGTAACGGCTTTGATTCTGATTTTGGACGCGCCGGTGGTGGGCTGGCTCGCGCAGAGAAAGCGGCTTGCTCCTATAATTGCGGACCTGGTTTACTGGGCGACGTTCGGAACTCCGCTGGCCATCCTGTTTTATATTGTTGTGTTGAATTTCCCGTCGCCGCAGAACTGGGTAGTGACGGTGAAGCATCCGGTGAACGGCTTGCTGAATGTGATGCTGGCTGAAATCCTCATCAGCCTTCCAGTAGTGCAGAGATATTGCTCGGCCGCCTCCACCAGCATGGAACGGCAGCCCCTGCGCGCGCATCTGGTGCACGGATTCCTGCTGGTTGCCACGGTGCCCATGATGTTACTCAATATCGTCAACGGCCAGATGTACGCCAATCATCAGGAAACGGAAGCCGGCCAGCGATTGCAGGAGGCTGCTACTGCAATCCGGGAAGATTTAGAGGAGTATGTGACGCGGCATCAGCAGGCCATCATTTCGCTTTCGCAGGCGATCACCAACGAAGGCCGGCTGGACCACGATACATTAAACATCCGGTTGGAGCAAAGCCATTCGGTTTATCCAGGATTTCAAACGCTGATCGTCGCCAATGCGGATGGGATTCCCATTAGCCTGCATCCACTGCTGGGATCGGATGGCCGGCCCGTCCTTTCGAAGCCGGGCGAGCCCTATACAGAGACCGCCACGCTGCGGGATCGCGAATATTTCATCAAAACCGTCCAGACGCGGCGCTCCCAGGTTTCGGATGTGTTTTTGGGACGCGCCTCGCTGCAGCCGGTGGTGTCCATCACCGCGCCGCTGTTTACCAAGAACGGCGATTTGTTCGGGATCTTAGCGGGTTCTCTCAGGCTCTCACATTTCGAGCAGTTTAATCAGAACTACCGGACACTGAACAGCGCGGCGATCCTGATTTTGGACCAGCGCAACCGCGTGATTTACTCCAGCCGCCGCGGCGATTACAGGACGCTCGAGTCCATGGACAATTCGCCGCTGGTGAAAGGCTCGATGCAAGCGGCCGGCCGTGCGACATTCGCGCTAGACCATCCGGATCCCAAGCACCGTAACTCGCAGTACCTGGTGAGCCACGCAATCTGGCCGGCCACCAATTGGCGCGTGCTGGTGGAGCAGCCGCTCTCTGAGATTCACCGCCAAACCGAGCGCTATTACATGCTGACGGCGGCCTGGCTGCTGGGGGCGATCGCGCTGTCACTCGCGTTCGCGCGCGTGATCGGCGGCGGTATCACTGCGCCGTTGGAACTTCTCGTCAAGCGGGTCCGCCAGTTCACCATGAAGGGCGATCCGCCGCAGCAGATGCAGTTGGCGGCGCAGGCGCCCGCCGAGCTGGAGCAATTGGTGGATGATTTCGATCAGATGTCGGTGCGGCTGAACGAATCCTACCAGCAGCTGCAGGAAGCGCTGGCCGATCGCGAGCGTCTGAATGATGAGCGTGGTGCGTTGCTGGCCGATCTTGACCGCAAAGTACGCGATCGCACCGCGGAGCTGGCCGAGGCGAAGCTGCGCGCCGAAGAGGCCAGCCGCGCCAAGAGCGAGTTTCTGGCCAACATGAGTCATGAGATCCGTACGCCCATGAACGGCGTGCTGGGCATGATGGGGCTGGTGCTGGCCACACATCTCAACGACGATCAGCGGGAGAACCTACGCGTCGCGAAAACATCCGCGGATTCGCTGCTGACGGTTCTCAACGACATTCTGGATTTTTCGAAGATTGAAGCCGGCCGGCTGGAGTTGGAATCCATTCCGTTTTCGGTGCGGCATTGCGTAACGGCAGCGGTGAATACGCTGGAGTTTGTGGCGCATGAAAAGGGGCTGCAGCTTTCGGCCAGCGTGCATCCCGAGGTTCCGGACCAATTGGTGGGCGATCCACACCGCTTGCGCCAGGTGCTACTTAATCTGATCAACAACGGACTCAAGTTCACCAAAGCCGGATCCGTGCGTGTGCAGGTCCGGCTGGAGGAACAGCACGACGGCGTGGCCACAGTTCGATTCGACGTGTCGGATACGGGCATCGGGCTTTCGAGAGAACAACAGAAGGTGATTTTCGAGCCGTTCCGGCAGGCGGATGGATCGGTAACGCGAAAGTATGGAGGCACCGGCTTGGGTCTGGCGATTTGCGCGCGCTTGGTGGAATTGCAGGGCGGCAGCATGTCGGTGCTGAGCGCGAAAGGCGAAGGCAGCACGTTCTCGTTCCACATTCGCTGCGGCATCTGCTCGGAGCCCGAGGTGGCTTCGCAAAAACGTCCCGTGGAACGGGCTGTTCGAAGAGGTGCGGCCCGGGAGCGGCTGAAAGTTTTGCTGGCAGAAGACAATCGCGTGAATCAGTTGTTGGTGGTCCGTCTGCTGCAAGCGCGAGGCCATCAAGTGGTGGTGGTTGGCGACGGCCACGCGGCTCTGGACGCCATTCAGAAGGACAGCTTCGATCTGATCCTGATGGATATCCAAATGCCAGAAATGGACGGGCTGGAGGCCACGCGGATTCTGCGCGAGCGAGAGCGGCAAGGGCTGCGCCTGGCTCCCATCATCGCGATGACAGCGCACGCCATGAAAGGCGATCGCGATAAATGTATCGAAGCTGGAATGACCGGCTATATTTCAAAGCCGATCCAGCCGGACCAGCTCTTTGCGCTTATGGAAGATGTGATATCGCAAGCTGCTGAGCGCTAATTCTTCACATTCCACCGCAATTTCCGGATAGTTCTCACTCAACAATTCCCCTACACTGGAGTGGTGCAATTTCGGGAACCGTTGGAAATCGCTTCAAGCCTCGCTGTATTTTATCTGGATCAATTGGATCGGCTTCCAGTCGCGCCTACAGCTAGCGCGGACGAATTGCGGAGCCGTCTGGCCAAGCCGCTGAACGATCATGGGACTCCCGCGACGCAAGTAATCGCGGAACTGGCGGCGGATGTCGAAGGCGGCATCATGGCATCCGCCGGCGGGCGATTCTTCGGCTGGGTAATTGGCGGAGTGTTACCCGCGGCGCTCGCGGCCGACTGGCTGACTTCCACGTGGGATCAGAATGCGGCATCATACACCGCGGGGCCAGCCGCCGCCATAGTGGAAGAAGTGGCCGGCGCCTGGCTCAAGAAAATCCTCGGGCTCCCGGTTGGGGCCGGCTTCGCATTAGTCACCGGAAGCCAGATGGCGCACTCTACGTGTCTCGCGGCCGCTCGTCATGCTGTGCTTCACAAGCGTGGCTGGGATGTGGAACAACGCGGACTATTTGGCGCGCCACCGATTCGATTGCTATCGAGCAGCGAGCGGCACGGTACATTTGAGCGCGCGGTCCGCTTCCTGGGACTCGGTCTGCAGCAGGTCAAATATCTTCCAACCGACGATCAAGGGCGCCTGCGCGAGGATGACTTAGAGCAGGCTTTACGCGAAGATCCCGAATCGCCCGCGATTGTCCTCCTGCAAGCCGGCGATGTGAACATCGGGGCGTACGACGCGTTCGAAACCCTGATCCCAATCGCGAAGCGATACGGCGCATGGGTCCACGTGGACGGCGCATTTGGATTGTGGGCGGCTGCGAGTCGGCAGTTTCGTCATTTGGTGAAGGGCGTGGAAGCGGCCGATTCCTGGGTCACGGACGGCCACAAATGGTTGAACGTTCCCTACGATTGCGGCTACGCGTTTGTGGCGCATCCGGACGCGCAGCGCGCCTCTATGTCGCATCGCGCGCCCTATGTCACGTATACCGACGATGCTCGAGATCAAAAGGATTGGACGCCAGAGTGGTCGCGACGTGCGCGCGGCTTTTCCACCTACGCAGCTTTACGCCAGTTGGGCCGCAACGGAATCGCCGAGCTGGTGGAAACTTGTTGTCGCCACGCGCACTCTTTAGTGATGCGGATCGGCTCATTGCCAGGCGCCGAGATTCTGTGGGAGCCGATCATCAATCAAGGCCTGGTAAGCTTCGGGAACGACCGCAGGACCGACGAAGTGATCGCAGCGATTGTCGCGGCCGGTGAAGCGTTCTTCGGTGGGACCACCTGGCGCGGACGCCGTGCCATGCGCGTGAGCGTCTGCAATTGGCAGACGTCGGACAAGGACGTGGACCGTGCGGTCGCCGCGGTAGAGTGCGTTTTGGCAGCTCGGCGGGTTTCGAAAGTAGATTAAAGTCGAGCAGGGGTCGAATGGGGCGGTTAGCTCAGTCAGTTGGAGCGCCTGCCCTACAAGCACGGCAACCCGCTCCAAGGCTTCCTTCGATTCGTATCCATTTTCAGGATTTTCAACACATGCCCACAACATAGTTCGTGAAGCTTTACGCGCCGGCATTAGGAATCTGAACGAATTCGTTGTGTTCGCGCGGTTCAAGTGGGAGTAGCCGCGGGTGCGACGTTGCTTTTATCGATCAGTCCGTTCAGTTGCCAAGCATCGGAGATCCATTGGGATCCATTGCATGAAAGACCTTGACGACGCGGTGAAACCGATAGTTGTTTTCGTGAGAAACTCTTTGGGAGGATTTACGATACCCTGATCAGGCTCGCATCGATCGAGGCAGCGGTGCGGTGAAAAGAACCATGTTCCGAAGTGTATTCTCTGCATCGTGATCGTCCTCTCCCTCTGTCCAACGGCTGCGTCCCTCGACCTCTCACACAGCACGTGGCGAATTCGGGAAGGGTATTTGCCCAGCCCGCCCGAAGACATTACGCAGACCAAGGACGGATATCTCTGGATCGAAACTGACGCGGGACTGCTGCGGTTCGACGGAGTGCGCTTCGTTCCATGGGATTCGGCGAACAACGGGCAACTCCCGGACTACCAGATCCTGTCCTTGCTGGGCGCAAGCGATGGAAGCCCATGGATCGGCACAGCGCATGGGCTAGCCTGCTGGAAAGCGCAAACGCTCACCACTTATAAAGAGATGCCCGATCTCATTAACGCCATCGCGGAGGACCGTGAGGGCAATATTTGGATCGAACGGTCGCAGTTCGAGGACACTCGCGGTCCCCTTTGCAGGATCAGCAAAGGCCACTTGCGCTGCTTCGGCCGCGATGCGGGCATTCCCCTGCCCAGTGCAACGGGAGTGGCGATTGACTCCTCCGGTAACTTCTGGGTCTCGGGCAACGAGGGACTGTGCAAATGGAAGGCTGGGTTTCGACCACTTTTTTCCAAAAGAAATTTGCTGCCAGGGGCTATCTCATGGGAGTCGCTGCCCTGGTCGCACAGAGTGAAAATCATCTCTGGACCGGACTGCAGCAGCCCGACGGCAATCTTGCGCTTCGTGAGTTTGACCGTGGAAGATGGGAACCGCGCCATCTGCCCAAGGGCCGCGGCCCCGAGCCAAGCGTGAATACGCTGTTCCTTGACACGCAGGGTGCGCTATGGATTGGGACGGCGATCGACGGGATTGTTCGGATCACAGGCGGCAAAATCGATCAATTTTCGAACGCAGAGGGCTTAGCCAGCGATTCTGTCGTGCGTTTCTTCCAGGACCAAGAAGGCACGCTGTGGGTCGCGTCGACCAAGGGAATTGATAGCTTTCACGACTTGCCGGTTGTGAGTTATTCGATCAAGGAGGGCTTGGCGTCGGATAGCGTTAGCACCATTTTGGCATCCCGAAACGGTGGCGTATGGGTTGGAGGTGCCGAAGCCCTGGGCTTGCTTAAGCAAGATAGGCTCTCGGCCATCCGCGCCAAACACGGACTCCCTGGGCGAGACATCACCACGATGTTCGAAGACCACTTGGGTAGGTTGTGGATGGGTGTAGATAGCACCTTGGCTCTCCTGGATCGTGGACGGTTTCAGCCGATTCGGAAAGCAAACGGCGCTGCCATCGGAATCGTTTTTGGCATCACGGAAGACGTCGCCGGCAACGAATGGGTGGTTACAGACAGCGAGCTGTTTCGAATCGAGAACCTTAGAGTGCGGCTGCAGACTAAGCTGCCACAAAAGGCTTACTCAATCCTGGCGGATCCCAAGGAAGGAGTATGGCTCGGTTTTGAGAATGGTGATTTGGCCCGCTACCACGACAACCGGTCGGAGTCATTTGCCGCGGATTCAAAAGTCAGTACCGCGAGGATTCGCATGCTATTGCCGGAACCCGGCGGTTTGTGGGGTGTTACCAGAGACGGGCTCATCTGGTGGGATGGGAGCCGGCGCACATTCCTCTCCTCCCGCAACGGGCTGCCGTGCAACGAACTGTACGCCGCCGTTAAGGACGAGTCTGGCACGCTCTGGCTATACGCACGTTGCGGGCTCCTTTCTCTCGCTGCAAAACAGCTGAGCCTGTGGCGTAGAAACATGGCTTCCCAGGTCAAAGTCCGGATGCTCGACGTTTACGATGGCGCGCAGCCTGGCATCACTCCATTGCAACCGCAGGCATCTCGTTCGCTCGATGGCCGTCTTTGGTTTGCTAACAACAATATTGTGCAGACCTTTGACCCGAAGAGACGTCAGGTTAATCCACAGCCTCCCAATGTAGTTGTGGAGCGGATGACGGCAAATCGCGTTAGTTATCGCCTGCAACACGGTCACAATCTTCCACCGCTCATCAGGAGCCTTGAAGTCGACTTTACAGCACTGAGCTTCGTGGCTCCATCGAAAGTCCGCTTTCGCTATAAACTCGAAGGACACGACACCGATTGGCAGGATTCTCAGGGCCGGCGCGAAGCGTTTTACGGCGATCTTTCTCCCGGCCAATATCACTTCCGCGTCATAGCGTGCAATAACGACGGGGTATGGAATGACGCGGGCGCGACCTGGGATTTCAGCGTTGCGCCAGCCTTTTACCAGACCGGCTGGTTCCAGCTGCTCTGTATTGCCGCGGCCGGCTGCGTGGCTTGCGCAATCTACATGTGGCGCGTCCGCATTTTGACGGCTCGCCTCAACCTGCAATTCGGAGAACGGCTCTCTGAACGAACGCGTATCGCGCAGGAACTGCATGACACACTGTTGCAAGGAGCCGCGAGCGCTTCGATGCAGCTCAGTGTGGCTAACGATCAGCTGAGGCACGATGCGCCCGCCAAAGCGCTGGTTATGCGCGTTCTCGAGTTGCAGCAACGCATGCTTGTAGAGGGAAGAAACGCGATTCGTGGGCTGCGGCTGTCTACCGAGGAATTGCAGGACCTCGGTCAGGCATTCTCCAGAATTCCGCAAGAAATAGCGGTCCGGGGCGCGGTTGACTTTCGCGTGGCAGTGGAGGGTTCGTCGCGCTCATTGCATCCCGTCATTCGCGATGAAGTGTATCGGATTGGCCGGGAAGCCCTCACCAATGCGTTCCATCATTCCGGCGCTACCAACATCGTTGTCGCCCTCACATACGGCCGTCGCGAACTGCGGATGGTGGTGTCGGACAATGGCCGTGGAATTGATCCGGCGGTGCTGCGCATGGGACGCGAGTGCCATTGGGGACTAAAGGGTATGCGCGAACGTGCGGAAAAGATTGGCGGGAAATTGACATTTTCAAGCCGCACGTGCGGCGGGACGGAAGTAGACCTGTGCGTTCCCGGGCCGCATCGCCTTTCGATCACAGATGCCGCTTCGCGCTTCCATGTTGCTTTCCAGGCGATACGCGCGAGGGCCTGATCCGGCGGACTCAAAGCGTCAATAGGCCGGCTGGCCGGACTCGGTGCACGAGAGCGCGATCAGGCCACGTATTGAGTGGCACAGTCTTGGCAGTTGGAGCCACGTCTTGTGGAGCCACCCGCCGGGATCGAACCGGCGACCTGCTGATTACGAATCAGCCGCTCTACCAACTGAGCTAGGGTGGCTTCGTTCTTAACTATAACTTCCCGCGCTGAGTTCCGCAATCATGGATGCTCACCGCGAGTCGGCGTGGCAGAGGGGACTGGGCCATGGCGCGAGTTTACTTCACCATATTTCTAGATCGTTAATCACACCGCGCAGAAAGCTCTGGACATTGACTTATCTTTTTGATAGATTTGACGTGCTTAAGTTCCGTTTGAAGCTTGCCTGGAGGGTTTGATGGCAATTAATCTCTTGATTAACGGAAGTGCCGATCCAAAAGCCCGGTATGTCACATGGGCTCCCTCGCCATGTTCGATTGAGCTAGCGGCCGGCCCGGGTGTTGCATCCCCTCAGGCCGTCACACTACGCAATAAACCACCAGCCAGCGGCGGAGTGGTGGTCTTCTATTCGAAGCCCGGTGCGGCGGCGAGCAATACATTGGCGCTGACACTGACGCCGGGAACTCCCGTCAGCTTCCTAGTGGGAGGCAAGTTTGGCAAGCCCAGCGTCGCGGACGGGGACGTGGCTATTCAGGTTATGTCCGGAACACAAGTACTGGCTGAAATGCCGCTCATGGTTCGCATCCGTAAAAACGCGAATACCCTGTCGGCGGGCGAGCGCGACCGATTTGTATCCGCACTGGCTCAGTTGAACAACAAGGGCGCGGGGCGGTACGCGGATTTTCGCAACATTCATGATGAAGACGGGTTGCCTGAGGCGCATGGCGCACCGGGTTTCCTGCCCTGGCATCGCGCTTTTACCCTGGATCTCGAGCGTCAGCTGCAGGCCTTCGATTCCAGCGTCACGCTGCCCTATTGGCGATTCGACCAGAAGGCGCCGGCGCTTTTCACAGCCGATTTTTTCGGTACTTCCGATCAGCTTGGAACAGTGCATTTCGGCCCCACAAACCCGCTGCAGTTCTGGGTGACCGATGGCATACCGGGAATCAAGCGGCGCCCGTTGTTCAATGTCGCGACAGCAGCAGCCAACAACGTCTTTACCGAGGCCCAGACGCTTGCCCTGGGAAACCAATTCGCGGATTTTCGAGATCTGGAGGATAACCCGCACGGATACGCGCACACCAGTTTCGGAGGTTCTATTTCCTCGGTTCCCACGGCCGTGAAAGATCCCCTGTTTTTCCTGCTGCACGCCAATGTCGACCGCCTGTGGGCGAAATGGCAGAAAAAATTGGGCCGGTTCGATCCTTCAGTAGCCGCGTCCTTTGATAGCACCAAGCCTCCAGGCGGAAATCGGATCGGACACAATCTTCCCGATACCATGTGGCCCTGGAACGGCGTTACTGGCGGAGTGCGGCCGCCAACGGCTCCGGGCGGACCAATGCCCGATTCGCCCTCGGTGAGCGCGCCCGGAGCGAGGCCGAGAGTGGAAGATCTACTGGATTATCGCGGCGCCATCGTCGCCGGCTCGCGGCTGGCATTCGACTATGATGACGTGCCGTTTGCGTGAGCCGGCGGATAGAGGAGACTAAATCCATGAGCGCCAAGAAAAGCAAAGCCCCTGCCAAGAAGCAGGCTGCAGCGAAAGCTTCTGCGGGCAGCGCGAAGATGTCGCGCAGCGCCAGTCAGCGGATCCACGCACTTTCAAGGATGGGCGGGGACTTTTGCGAGGACACCGAAAAACTGCAGGGCGTGCTGAATACGATAAAGGACACTGCGGCGCCTCTGCCGGTCCGGATGACGGCTTTGCAGACGATGCTCTCCGCAAGCTTCAGCGCCCCTAATTTCAACGCGTGCCGCCCCGACTTTCTTGCCACGCTGCGATCCGTGGCGGCTGACAAAAATATGCAAATCCGAGAGCGTGTGCTGGGCATCCTCTCGCGCGAGCAGGATGGTTTCGCTCAACAAGTTTTGATGGAGGGTTTGCAAGACCCTGCCAAGGCGCTTCTTCCACCCGAAAAAGCGCTGCAGTTGCTGAGCTATGACATTCACGCAGACGCCTATCCGTTGGCGCGCAAGATTGTACAGAACCCGCCCAATGAAGCTGCGAAACGCGAAGCTTTGCGGCTACTCGCCGCGGACGCAGGCTCGGCTCCGATGTTTGAGAAGTTGCTGAAGAACAAAAAAGAGGCCGTGGACGTCCGGCAACTTTCAGCGGCTGCGCTCAATTCACTGGCGCCTGAGAAACTGCAGCAGCACGCGCGTAAGATCGTGCTCGACAAATCTGAGGGCGACCAATTGAAAGCCACCAGCCTGACGGCGATCACGCATTTCGCGGACGAGGCGGCTATGGCCAAAGACAATGCATTGTACAAAGGCGTCGACAAACTGAGAACCGCCCACAGCTCTCCGGCACTAAAGCGAGTCTCGAAACAATTTCTTGCTAAATACAGCCGCTAGTGGGAAGGCATGCCTGCATGGTCCGAAGCACAGTTCGCCGCGCTCGTCGGAGAGCTCGGAACGGACCCGGCGCGGCGCGATCAACTCACGGATCTTCTGAGAGAAGACCATCCGGTTTACGAGCAGCGGGGAACTGCCGCTACGATTCGCATGCGCGGCTGGGTGCTGCTCGCATTCCAGCATCTGGGATTGCCGGGCCCGGCACTGATCTATGTTCTCGAGGAACTCGATAATGGACGTGACGCGTATCTGATCGCAGCCGCGGCTCACGCTCTGCGTGGCAGTACAACCGCAAGCCCAGCGATGGCTGGATTTCTGGTCCGCGCTATTACTAATGTGCGGGATCACGATGACATTGTTTGCCTGCGGAATTATGGCGCGTATTCGGTTGACGAGCCAGGCACCACGGCCGTGCGGGAGATCCTGGAGAGCTTGCGCTGGCTGGGGCCGAATGCGCGTGGCGTACTGACTGAGTTGCAAGCCCTGCGTGCGAACAGGAGCGGCCAATTCTCCGCTCTGATGCTGGAGGAATTGAAGAGCACCATCGATGTGATTCGAAGCTCCGCGCCGCCGTCCGAACTTCAGGAAAACGATTGCTGTGGGTCTTTAATGGAACTGGGTATTTTTCACCGGCAGCGCAAGGCAGGTAAACAAACCGCAGGAATCGGTTCGGTTATGTTCGAGGACCAGGACGGCAACCGCGTCAGCTTCAGAGAATTTTTTCGAGGCCGGCCTTCCGTGGTGGTGTTCTTTTATTCCCGTTGTGACAATCCACGAAAGTGCTCGCTAACCATTACAAAACTCGCACGAGTCCAAAAGATGCTAGCCGATAGCGGGCTCACGGACCGTATCAGAACGGCCGCCATCACTTACGATCCGCAATACGATCTGCCCGCGCGGCTGCGCGGCTATGCGGAGGATCGCGGCGTGCGCATGGGTGCCAACCATCGGATGCTCCGATCCATCGAAGGCATGCCGGTGTTGCGAGCTCACTTTAAACTCGGGGTTAATTTTATAGAATCGCTGGTCAATCGGCATCGAATCGAAGCTTACGTTCTCAACGCAGCGGGCGAAGTTGCCGGGTCCTTCGAGCGAATTCAATGGGACGAGGGCGAGGTGATGGGTCAAGCAGTCCGGTTGCTCTCAGAGCCCGCCGTCTTTCAAAAAAGCCGCTCGATCACGCAGGAGATGCTCCCAACGGCGTTGCCCATTGTCGCGGCTTTTCTTCCGAAATGCCCCATGTGCTGGGCAGCGTATCTGAGCATGTTCGGCATCGCCGGCCTCCGGTGGGCGCCATATTTTCGATGGCTGTTCCCAGTGTTGATCAGTTTGATGCTGATCAATCTCGGCAGCTTGTGGCTACGGGGATTTAGGCGCGGAAGTCTGCTTGGCTTCTACATCGCGGCCGCTGGCGCCTGTGCGGTCGCCTTAGGGATGTATCAGAATCTTTCGTTCGCAGCGCCCGTTGGTGTAATCCTGACCGTTACCGGATCCTTGCTCAGTGCGGTGAACCCGGGAGCATGGCGGACTTTTGCGCGCGCGCTGCTTCCACCAGCCGCGTGACTTCTGCAATCAGTTCCTCACGGCGCCGGTGCTGCTGCTCGTACGTCTCGGCCGCTTCCTGAAGATTCGATCCGCAGTGCGGGCAGGTGGTCTCATGCGGCCAGATGTATTGGTTACACGCGCGGCAGATATCCAGGGAGGGCGGGATGCGTCCATCGCGAGTCAACGGAGCGCCGTTCGAACGACGCGTCAACTGCACCAGATCGTTGCGGGCGGGAGTGCGGCGGACCACATCGGCTGGCCCTGCGCCACCGGTCGGAATATGCTCGGCTATCAGCTCGAATTCGCCGACTCCGAACGATGCGGGCGCAGCTTCGCGCCGTTTTACAACCCGTTCGCGCACACCTTGCTTCTGCAATTCGAGTACGCGGTAGTGACAATAAGGATTGTTCCCGGGGCGCCCCAGTAGGGAATGCGACGTCCAGGTGCAGCCGCCGCGGCAGACATCGGCGTAGTAGCAGCCGCGGCAGAACCCCCACAGGTCGTCCACGCTGCGGAGCCGTCCAAAGTGGATTTCTGGGCTAGTGGCCCAGATTTTATCCAGGCTCATGTCGCGCACATTGCCTCCGGCGAAGCCGTTGGTCGCTAGCGATGGGCATCCCTTTACAGTCCCGTCCGCCTCCAGTGCCAGCACCGTGTGCCCGGCGCTGCAGCCGGTCCAATGTACGCGCTCGTCGCCGAAGCCGCGCCACAAATGTTCGTAGGGTCCGAAATAGCCAATATTGTTGCCGACCACCATCAGAAGACCTCGTTCGAGCCCCTCCGAGTAAAGGCCGGCGAGCAACGGCATAAATTCGGCGAGTTGATAAGGCTGCAACAACAGATAATCGTTATCCGCCGCATTTCCCATGGCGACGGTGAGCTGGATCTGCCAGTGCTTGGCGCCGGTGTCGATGATAGTGTTCATCAGCTCCGGGAGATGCGCCATAGTCTCGGACCCGATCTGCGTGTTGACGCTGGTCCTCAGGCCCGCAGCCTTGGCGCGCCGCAACGTATCCAGTGCATGCGAGAAGGATCCGGGCACGCCGCGTACTCGGTCATGCAGCGCTTCCATGCCGTCGAGCGAAACGCCGATTCCCTGCAGCCCCGCTTCCACCGCAGCCGCCAGGCGCTTGGGAGTAAGGTTCCGGCCGCCGGTCTGAATGGCGCAGTACATCCCGTGGGAGCGTATCGCGCGGACGATCTGGGTCCAGTCTGATCGGAGGTAGGCTTCGCCGCCGATCAACGAGACTTCACGTGTGCCTAATCGGGCAAGATGCTCCACCACGTCCAGGCATTCAGCCGTGGAAAGCTCATTCGGACGGCGGCGTCCCGCGCGCGACCCGCAATGCAGGCATTTCAGGTCGCAAGCGAGCGTGATCTCCCATACGACGTGCACCGGAACAAAATTCTGGTAATCAGCGTCGACACGAATCCGGGCAGGTTTAGGCAAGCCCGTTCCTACTTCTTGTGCTCGGCCTTGGCGATCTCAATTTTCAGAGCCTGCAAGGCGGCGGGAAGGTCGCCGGACTGTTGCAAGTACTGCTCCGCTTCCTGGGCGACTTGTTTCATGCGACTGAGGTCGCCGGAGGTGATCGCGTCGTGAATGGTCGGTGCGTAAAGCAGGATTGGATGTTGCTTCTCAGCCATGTTTAAGGTCTCCTTCTATTTCTTGCCTTTGTGTTCATGCTTGGCGATCTCGATTTTCAAGTATTCGAGAGCCGCACTAACGTCGCCCGCCTGCTGCAAGTGCTGTTCGGCCTCGGCGGCGAGTTGCTTCATCTTGGCCAGATCGCCTTTTGCGATGGCTTCCTGGATAGGCGGTCCATACGGGGGCACCGCGCCCCGGTCTGCCTGTGCCATGAATGTCCTCTCCTTTATTGTTTGCGCGGGTTAGTGCTTGTGCGATAGCTTCGCGATTTCGATCTTCAGGTACTCAAGGGCCGCTCGCACGTTGCCGGCTTGTTTGAGGTGTTCTTCGGCCTCTGCAGCAAGCTGCTTCATGCGCGGCAAATCTCCTTTTGCAATGGCCTCCTGGATGGGAGGTCCGTAGAGTACATGTGCCATAGGTTTCAATTTATAACCGGTTTTGTCGTGGCTGTCAAATCAATTCTTGACAACCTCACGCAAATGTTAGGGCATTAACAATCAGCTAGTTTACTTGCGCAGGAATTCGCGGCTAGTTGGCGAATCTTGCCGGGCGGTAACGATTCCATTGCCGCCAGAAGGCTGACAAGAGGGAAGGGGGAGCAAGGCGCAAGACCTCACGCCCTGAAAATGGCGCCTTAAGCTGAATTGTGAAGAAAAAGCTGGTACATAAAAGCGCCTCCGAAGTATACTAAGCAGACTCGGTTATGAAACCAGTGGCCTTGCTTAGCATGCCGACCCTTTCGGCGAGATTCCCCTCCTTCCAGTTAGCCTTGCTGAAGCCAACGCTCGAACGGGCAGGGATCCCCGCGCAAAACTTCTCGTTCTTTATGTATTTCGGGACGCGCATCGGATGGAGGATCAATGAGGCCATCGCGGACGTGTGGCCCAGCATGGTGGGCGAATGGATCTGGACCAAAGCCGCGTTCGGGGATGAGATCGAAGCGCGCGACGAAGAGTATTTCCGCGCATACGACTACATCTTCCGGGCCATATGCCGCCGCGCCGGGTGCACCACTAAGCGGTTCCAGAAGATTCGCGACAAGGACGCGCAGGAGTTTATCGATTTCTGCGTGGATGCCGTGGATTGGAAGCGGTTCGGGCTGATCGGTTTCTCGGTGGTGTTTCAACAGAGCCTGGCCAGCATTGCTCTCGCAAAGGCGCTGAAGCAGAGGTATCCGGAGATTCCGATCGTGTTCGGCGGCGCCAGCATGGAAGACGACATCGCCGACGAAATCATGCGTGGATGTCCGCAGGTGGATTACCTGCATTGCGGCGACGGCGAGATCTCGTTCCCCGAAATGGTCCACCGCCTGGACCGGGGTGAATCCATGGAAGGGCTGCGCGGCATCATGTGGCGCAACGGCGGAAAAATCGAGTACGCCGGCCGTGCGCCCAACTTCCTGGCCATGAATGAGACCCCGCTCCCGCAGTTCGACGAATATTTTTATGCGCGCGAAGAAGGGGGGTACGAAGACTGGGAGGAATCCTGTGAGCCGATGCTGCCTATCGAATCGGCGCGTGGCTGCTGGTGGGGCGAAAAACATCACTGCACGTTTTGCGGATTGAACCGTTCCGGCATGGAGTTTCGCGCCAAGGACCCCGAACGCGTCATCGAACAGATCGAGCATCTGTCGCGCAAGCACGGCATTTACAGCTTCAACGCCATCGATAACATCATGGCGCCGGAGTATACCGAAAAGCTTTTCCGGCGGCTCGCGGAGTCGAACACCGACGTGGAGCTGCACTACGAGATTCGCCCGAACTTCTCCCGCACGCAGCTCGGACGAATGCGTAAAGGCGGTCTCATTTCGGTGCAGCCGGGTGTCGAGAGCCTGTCGACTAACATTTTGAAGAGCATGCGGAAGATGACCACCGGCATGCGGAATGTGGAGCTGATCAAGTGGTGCACCTACCACGACATCACTTGCATGTACAACATCCTGATGCGATTTCCCGGCGAAACTGTGGAAGATTACCGGATGCAGGCCGAGCTGGTACCGAAGATCCTCCATTTGCAGCCGCCCTGGGGCATAGTGAAAGCGCGCGCGGACCGCGGTTCGCCCATGTATACCGATCCGGCCTCGCAATCCATCCGGCGGCTCAAACCGGCGGTGTGTTACGACTATATTTTCCCGAAGAAGTTCAATCTCGAGCGAGTGTCCTATTACTTCGATCACGAAATGGACAACGTAGTCGACGAAGAAGTTTACGACGACCTGCTCGAAGCCGTCGGAAAATGGCAGGCTAGTTGGAGCGGCCACAGCCGTCCTTATCTGCGCTATCGTAAAGCGCTGACAAGCATCACAATTGAAGATGGCCGGCGGCGCAAGCAGCGGAAATATCAGTACGCCGACGGCCCGGCGCTGCTTTACGAATATTGCGCGGATGCTCGAACGCCCCGCGATATCGCGGCAGCCCTGGGGACGGAACCGTGGGTGCAGCAGGCACTGGACGATTTCATAGCAAAGGATCTCGTGCTGTTCCTGGATGGACGCTACCTAAGCCTCGCGCTTCCCGCCAATCCGAACTTCGAGATGAGCATTGGACCTCAAGCCGCTACCATGCCACAACCGCGCAGCGTGGAAGGCCTGGTGCCCGTGATCGAACTGGTCACGGCGAGGTGAAAACTTGACAGCCGTCTCCGCCAAACTACAAACCGAACGCGAAGAGCTTTTGGGGCTGTTGCTGCAGCGCGGAATTCTGCAGCGCTCGGAAACGCAGCCGGTGCTTTCACGCGACGGTTCATCGGCGCGCTGGATGCTGGATTCGCTCGCAGTAACCTTGACTCCGCGCGGCGCCGAACTGGCCGGGCGGCTGGTGCTGGAACGGTTACAACGATTCGATGGAAGGCAATTGGCGACTTACGGATTGACCGCCGTTCCCATTCTGCAATCCGCCGTAGTTCAGTCCGGCGGCCGCTATAGCGGGCTACTGGTTCGCAGTGAACGCAAGCCGCATGGTTCGCAAAAACTGATCGAGGGCCAATTTGATCCGGACGAGCCCGTGATCCTGATTGAGGATTCTATCGCTTCGGGGATGAGCGGCAGCGAGGGAGTTCGGAAGCTGGAGGAAGCCGGCCTACGCGTGGAAGGATGCGTCACGCTGGTTCGCTTCGGCTGGGAAGGCGGCTGTTCGGATTTCGCGGAACGCGGTTATCACGTGGAAGCCATCTACGACATCTTTGAAGACCTGATGTCCCGCATGGAGGGCGAAAAAGGTCCGGATTACAACCCTACTAAATGGTTCCCGGATTTTGGCTGGAGCGTTCGCCGCGCGCCGGAGGGGCTGCATCCGGCAATTCTCGCGCGTGAGGTCCTGCGTGAATACTTTTCGAGCGGTGAGTGGCTGGCTCCGCCGCGCTCGCTCGACCGGGACGACTACGACTCGCGCGGAGGCGCCTGGGTGAGCATCCGTTCGCGCGAGGACATTCATGATCGGCATGCACGCGATGGCTTTTGGCATTTCCCGAGTGAGACGTCCTGGGGTCTGGCCGAAGACGTGGTGCGTGCAGCCTTGCGGACGGCCCAGGAACTGCCCCAGGGGCCCGACGCGCTGAAGTTGCTCGATTCCAGCTACATCGCAGTGACATTCTTTTCCGCGCTCGAGGCGGCAACGGTCGGAGAATTGGACAACAATCGGTACGGGATTGTTGTAGTGAGCGGTGAACGGCCCGAAATCATGGGCGGTGGATTGCCTCGGATGCCCGGTATTCGCGATGAATGGCAGCAGTTCCGGCACGCTCGCATGAATAACGCGCAATTGTACGAGTACGAGCCGTACATCATCTATCGCCATGGAGTTTCGAAATTCGTGGAGCCGGGCGCGCCCTGGCAGTCGAGCGGCGTTCCTGGCTCTGAGCAATCGCCGGATCTGGGTGCACTCGCGTCGCACGCGCGAGATCTTATTTTAGGATGCGAACCGGCTGAGCCGCTCCCGCCGATTACGTTGCCAGATACGGCCAAGCAGCTATTCGTCACTATTTACATGGATGGCGAACCCTGCGGCTGCATGGGGTCGGAAATCGGTGACTTGGAGAACGATCTGCGCACTTTGACGAAAGCCGCGCTTGCCGATGAACGCTTCGAGCATCCGGAGATCGGCGAAGACACGAACGTTGCGGTGAGCGTTTCTCTGCTCTCTGACGAACTTGAAATGGGCGACTTTTCGCCCGAAGAGGTACGCAGCAAATACCGGCATGGCCAACAGGCGCTCATGGTGGAACAAAACGCGCGGTCGGGCATGCTTCTGCCGTTCCTGACGTCGTGGCTCAGCGTGGATGCGGAGGGTTTCGTTGAGGAGGTGCTGGACAAGGCCGGCATCACCAGGGCTCCCTATAACTGGATCCGTTTCGATTGCGATACCTGGCTGGCAGATGAAGACGGTGCAGCGAAACTGGAGGGCGGTTTCAAGCGGCTGGCTCCCACATTGCGGGTGCACGAGATTGCGCGGTTGCAGGTTGACTACCTGCTGCGCAATCAACGTGAGGACGGGGCGCTGTACTTCGGCTATTACGCATTCGAGAACGTCCTGTATCAAGGGATCGATATGGCGCGGCTGGCGCATGGCGCCTGGACGCTGGCGCGCGCGGGGAAAAGTGCCGCCGCCGCATCCGCGCTGAAACACATTCTGGGTCAAGTTGAGGACCCGGTGGCTGGCCTCGCGCGGGATGCGTTTGTTCTGCTGACGCTGTGCGAGCAGCGCATGCAGGAGATCGCCGATCAAACCAAGCTGTCGGCGAAATTGTGGGCATCGATCGACCAGCATGGACGGATCAAAACGTGGATTCCCGCCGCGCCAAGTGAAGATGAAGAGAGCGATCGGGAAGAAGTGTCGCCGGAGGATCTTCAGAATTATGTGCCGGGTCAGGTTCTGCTAGCTCTGGCCGCGGCGGTGCGGGCCGGTGTAACCGGTTTAGACGATCGCAAGATCGAACGTGCGTTCCGTTTTTACCGCCATCGCTTCCGCTACAAGCGCGATTTCGGACAGGTCTCGTGGATGGCGCTCGCAGCGGCGGCCTGGTGGCGCCTAAGCCAGCGGCGCGAGTTGTCCGATTTCCTTTTCGAGATCACAAATTGGATTTTGACCTTCCAGCAGATTCGCGCCGAGCAGGAGACCTGCGGCGCGTTCCTGACGGATCAACAACCCGACACGCCTGGATTCACCACGGCAGTTTACCTGGAATCAGTCGCGGCGGCGCTCGATGTGGCAGCCGCGCTCTCCGACACAGTGCGTGAACGCCGATACGCCAATGCGTGGCAGCTTGGTTTCGCTTTCCTCGACCGTTTGATCATCCAGGAGCGCGATTCATCCATCCTGCCGAACGCCGAGTATGCGGTGGGCGGGCTCCGGGAAAACCTATATAGCGGCCACGTCCGCGTCGACTTCGTTCAGCATTCGCTCGCGGCTATCATCGAACGGCATCCAGATGTTTTCGTAAATAAACCAGCAGATTAGGAGAATCAGAATGGCAGCTAAGAAACGTCCAACGAAAAAGCCAAAGAAACCAGGCGTGATAGTAGAGGTTGCGCCCCCCAAGAAAAAGAAGAAACCGTATGGGCCGGTTGTCGAGGTCGCACCCGGCAGAAAACCAAAGGGCAGACCGATCGTCGAGGTCGCCCCACCGAGGAAGGGGAAGAAGAAGGCCGGATCGCGAGTCACCGAAGTGGCTCCTATGACCAGACGCAAGCGGCCGGCGAGCGGAGTGATCGTCGAAGTAGCTCCGGAAATCGCGCCCGAAACCGCGCGGAAATCGCGTGGGGTGATCAAAGAGATGGCTCCCGCGCTGAAGCGTAGGGCGGGGACGATCAAGGAGATTGCACCGGCGACGAGAAAAAAGTCGAGGCCGGGCGTGATCGTCGAAGTTGCACCACCCGTGGACCGGAAAGAGTAACCTTTTTACCGCTGCATCAGCCGGCGGAGCGCCTGTTCCGCCGACGGATCCTTTTGAGTGGAGTTGGAAAGATACAAGCCCAGCATCCGCTTGGCGCGTTCGTTGTCACCCGCCCGGAGTGAAAGATCGGCCAGCGAACGCGCGCATAGCGGATACTCGGGTTCGTGCTCGATATGCAGCGAGCATTCCGCCTCCATGTGATCGATGCTCAGGCGCGCCTTGTCCAGCACCGGAATTCCGGCTGGGGGGTCGCGCAGGAAGATAACACTTTGCGGATCTTCGTAGACTAATTGCCAGTCGGAGGTCGAGGGATTGCCGAGCGCCAGGGCGAGCGGGTAAAACGCGCCGGTGACGTATTCGAACGTGTTCATGACGATCACCCGGACGGCATAGCGGTCCAATAGACGCTGGCATTCGGTTCCCAGTACGTTGGGCGTGGGGCTGGAGTTATAGAGGATGCTCCGGTAATCCTGGTAGACGGATTCGTTTAGGGCGCGGCCATCGACAAAAGTGCGTTCCTGGGGCCACAGCTTCCAGATCAAGTATCCGCCATATTCATACGTATTGAACATGGGTTTCGAGATGGCGTGGGCGCGCAGAAAATCCACGGCGCCGGAAGGGTATTGCCAGAGCGCTGCGCGAAATTGAAAAAAGCGTCCGCGTGCAACGCCCGTGACCAGCGTGGCCACGAGCAATGCAATTGCGGCCAGACCTATGAAGCGCGGCGTGCGGAAACGGCGCGGAAACCAGGCGGCGATCAGGATGGGCGCGAGAAATCCGATGAGCAGGATATTCCGGTACGCCGTGAGTGAAGCTGCGGCGAAGGCCGCGAAGAGCAGCCAATCCGATACGCGAACCTTGCGCCAGGAAAGTAGCAGCACCACCGCGGCGGCATACAGCAGGATGTCGAAAGAATAGGGAGGACCCCAGAGATAAGGCGAACGCCATTCGATTAGTGTGGAAGTGAGATAACTATTCCGGTAGCGGAAAAGTGTGTCGAGAACGTGAAAGCCGTTCGGATTGAGAAAGGAAACGGCGATGGCAAGCGCGGACATCTTCCAGATGCGCAGGTCGTCTTCAAGCGGACGCTTTCTAAAACGCAAAACAACGGCTTCGGCGCAATAAGCGCCCATGACCACCCAGCCGAGAAAAAAGCCGCCATGGCAGTTCGCCCAAAGTAGCGCGAGAGGCGGCAGCAACCACAATGGCCAGCGGAGTTCGAAGATGGCGATGAAGACAGCGACCATTAGAAATGTGATGAGCGCCGGCCGATCGGAAGCGAACTCCACGGCCAACAGGGCGGCGGCAAATGCGGCTGCTAAGCCAGCGTAAAAGCTGCCGGAACGCCGCGCGGCAATCAGGCCGGTGAGCAGACACAGCACGGCGAGTAATAATGCCTTGAATAAGACTAATCCGGGGGTACCCGCGGCGGCGTAGATACTGTACATTATGGTCTGCGCCAGCCACTCGTGCGTGAGGTTAAAGTGGCGGACCTGCTCCTCGCCCGGATACGCCGGCTTGCTCAGGTAAGTGGTGTAGGAGAACGGATCGGGAACAGGTAAAGCGTGATAGTGGACGATATACTCGCCGGTTTTGAGGTGCCACCAAGTATCATATCCGGCCACTTCGGTAGAGAACATGCCGATCAGGCAGATCGCAGCCAGAGCAAGTATGGTGGGGCGAATCCAGGCGGGTTCGCGCCGCTCGGGTTCCGCGATGGCCGGGGTCGAAACAGCTAGAGCTTGTTGAGGGCTTCGAGTGCGGCGGGACACTTTATCAATGATAGAACCGTTTCTCGTTTCTCGTTTCTCGTTGGGTGCTTTCGGGAATTTGCGTGCAATCGCGTTCATTCGCGGCTATACTGAATACAGCGGTTACTGATGTTTCTGCCATCCACAGCTCGTCCCTCTCTGTTCGGCTCCGATTAAGCCGTCTCCTTCTGCTGTTCTAGTTGTCCAAAAAAGAAAACTGTCGATAGAGAAAGAGACTGAAGATGCTTACCACTGAAACTGTCCGCCTGGACCTTCCCCACATCCTGACTTCCCTGCCCGGCCCACGTGCGAAAGCGCTGGTGGAGCGCGACCGCAAAGTGCTTTCGCCATCCTACACGCGCGACTATCCGCTGGTGGTGAGCCGCGGCGAGGGCGCCATCATCGAGGACGTGGATGGCAACCGCTTTCTCGATTTCAACGCCGGAATCGCGGTGGTTTCCACGGGCCATTGCCATCCGCACGTAGTTGCCGCGATCAAAGATCAGGCCGAGCGTTTGATCCACATGTCCGGCACGGATTTCTACTACGAGAATATGATCGAGCTGGGCGAGAAGCTGGCGGCCATCGCACCGGGCGATGTCGATCGGCGCGTTTACTTCGGGAATTCGGGCACCGAAGCCATCGAAGCAACCATGAAGCTGGCGCGTTACCACACGGGCCGCGATAAATTTATCGCGTTTCGAGGAGCATTTCACGGCCGCACGCTCGGCGCTCTCTCATTGACCGGCAGCAAAGCAGTTCAACGCAAGGGATTCGGGCCGCTGGTACCGGGCGTGTTTCATACCCAGTTTCCTGATCCCTACCGGTGTCCGGAAGGGATAACGCCTGAGGATCACGCTGTGAATTGCGTCCGCGCCATCGAAGAAGACCTTTTCAGGACCACGCTGCCGGCCGAGGAAGTGGCCGCAATTGTTGTGGAGCCCATTCAGGGCGAGGGTGGTTATGTGGTCCCTCCCAAGGTGTTCTTCGAAGAGCTGGAGCGCCTGGCGCGGAAGCACGGTATCCTGCTGATCTTCGACGAAATCCAATCGGGCATGGGACGCACCGGCAAAATGTGGGCGGCGGATCACTTTGGGGTGACGCCGGATATTCTCACAGTCGCAAAGGGTATCGCGAGCGGCATGCCGTTGAGCGCCATGGTAGCGCGGCAAGAAGTTATGAACTGGGGGCCCGGCGCGCATGCTTCCACGTTTGGCGGAAATCCGGTGGCCGTGGCGGCAGCGCTCGCGACCATCGAGCTACTCGAGCGTGAGTTAGTGGCGAACGCGGCTCGCATCGGCGGTCATATCATGGACCGGCTGCGCAGTTGGCCGGCCAAATTCAAGAATGTCGGCGACGTGCGCGGTCTGGGTCTCATGATCGGCATTGAAATGGTCCGCGATCAAGCCACCAAGGAACGGGCGCCCGAACTGCGC
>JBEKJJ010000182.1:0-14706 GCA_050011295.1 Bryobacteraceae bacterium | reverse complement strand
GACGCGAAAAAAGCCGCATCCACATTCAACTCCGGTAACCCTGTAGCCACCGTGAAGATGACCGATCCATCCGGAGCACAACAACTCGAAGTTCGCAAAGTGAAAGACGATTACTACGCGAAATCGAGCGCGGTGGACGGCGTTCACAAAGTAACCAGCGATCTCGCAACCGGCCTCGACAAGGGCGTGGACGATTTCCGCAACAAGAAACTCTTCGACTTCGGTTTCAATGACCCGAACAAGATCGAAATGCACGACAACGGCAAAACCTACGCCTTCGAGAAAAAGGGCGAGGATTGGCTCAGCGGCGGCAAAAAGGTGGACAGCACCAGCGTCCAGTCTTTTGTGGACAAACTGCGCGACTTAGCGGTCAGCAAATTTATCGATTCGGGAACGTTTGGAGCCCCCAGTATGGACATCAGCGTTACCTCGAACAACGGCAAACGCGTCGAGAAAGTATTAATCTCTAAGCAGGGCAACGACTATATTGCAGAGCGCGAGAACGAGCCTGCGCTCTATGGATTGGATGCGAAGACCGTTGATGATCTCTCGAAAGCCGCCGGCGATGTCAAGGCAGCCCCGCCGGCTAACAAGAAGTAACCCGACCGCGATGGGTAAATGACCGGCCTCCTCACCGACCTCTACCAGCTCACCATGTCGGCCGGGTACTTTGAGGCCGGCAAGGCCGACGAAATCGCCACTTTCGAACTGTTCTTCCGTCACCTGCCGCGCTACCGCAATTTCGTGTTGGCGGCCGGCCTGGAACTGGTGGTGGATTATCTTGCGAAACTCCGCTTCGCCGAGGAAGAGATCCAGTATCTGAAATCGCTGCCGCAGTTCAAGGGCGTTCCGGAGGAATTTTTCGACAAGCTGCGCAACCTGCGCTTCACGGGCGACCTTTTTGCGATGCGCGAAGGCACGCCGGTTTTCTCTGGCGAACCGTTCCTCACGGTTCGGGCGCCGCTGCTTGAAGCGCAAATCGTCGAAACGTATTTGCTGGCCAGCATCGGGTTCCAATCGCTGATCGCGACCAAGGCGGCTCGCATGGTGGAAGTGGCGGGCGGCCGCGCGGTGGTGGATTTCGGAACCCGCCGCGCCCATTCGCCGGAAGCCGGCGTGCTGGCCGGCCGCGCCGCCTATATCGGAGGCTGCGTCGGAACCAGCAACACCGAAACCGGGTTTCGCTACGGCATTCCGGTGTTTGGAACCGCGGCGCACTCCTGGATTCAGGCATTCGAAAGCGAACGCGAAGCGTTTGAGCGGCTGCAGAAATTGTTGGGCGAAGCGACCGTCTATCTGATCGATACTTACGATACGATTGCCGGCGCGAAACTGGCTGCCTCGCTCGGACGGCCGTTGTGGGGCGTTCGACTGGACAGCGGAAACCTGGTGGAACTTTCCCGCGCGGTTCGAAAAATCCTGGATGACGCC
This sequence comes from Bryobacteraceae bacterium, assembly GCA_050011295.1. Lineage (GTDB taxonomy): Bacteria > Acidobacteriota > Terriglobia > Bryobacterales > Bryobacteraceae > Palsa-89. The sequence goes on along the minus strand of JBEKJJ010000182.1, from coordinate 13,275 downwards.
GGAATGCAGGATGTGAAAATCATGGCCACCAGCGATCTGAATGAATACAAGATTCTGGAGTTTGCGGCTGCGCGTGCGCCCATTGATGCCTTTGGTGTAGGTACTGACCTTGCGACATCCACGGATTCGCCCAACCTCGGAGTAGTTTACAAACTGGTGGAGCTCAACGGCCGTTCCACCGCCAAATTCAGCGAAGACAAACATACGCTCCCGGGCGCCAAGCAGGTTTTTCGATTCGCAACCTATGATTGTGTGGCATGTTCCTGGGAATGCCTGGGCTGCGAGCCGGACGATAGCGCGCGCGCGCTGCTGCGTCCGGTGCTGCTGGGCGGCAATCTGGTGGAACCTCTGCCCGCGGTAACCGCGGCACGGCAGTATGCGGCTGAATCCATCCAACGGTTGCCCACTGCGATTCGCAGCTTGTTCGATACCGACCAGAAGTATCGCGTGGAACACAGCCCTGAACTGATGGCGCTTTACGAGAAGGTGCAAAGTGAAAACGGTCTTCCTCGACATCGATACGCAGATTGATTTCCTGTATCCGGCCGGCGCGCTGTATGTTCCCGGCGCCGAGCGGATAGTTCCGGCCGTAGCCGAGCTGAACCGGCGCGCTCCGCTGGTTATTTCCACGATGTGCGCGCATTCGGAGGACGATCCGGAATTCAATCTGTATCCGCATCACTGCGTGGTTTCGACCACCGGTCAAGCGAAGCCGGCCGTGACGCTGCTCGAAAAAAGCGATGCAGCGCGGCAGGTGATTCTCGAAAAGCAGGAGCTGGATTGTTTCACGAATCCGCGGCTGGTGCCTTTGCTCGCGGAACTTGGCGCTGAACGCGCGGTGGTTTACGGGGTGGTGACAGAAATATGTGTGCGCTTCGCAGCTCTTGGTTTGCTGAAGCGAGGCTTGCGCGTGGAAGTGGTAAGGGATGCCATTCAGGCGCTGGATGAAGGCGCGGCCCAGAAAATGTTTTCCGAGCTTCAAGCGGCGGGCGGTCATCTGACCACCTTGAGCGCAGTCCTGCGATGAAAACCGGGTTTCTTGCGGTAGGGTGTTTTGCGGCGGTCTTGTCGATCTCCTGCCGCCGGAAAGAGACTGCGCCACCGGCTGCCGCTGCGGCGCACGCAACGCCGGTAACGCCTCCCGCGATGGCCTTCGAACTCCACGTAGCGGACCCGGCGCTCAAGGATCGTCTGCTGCGCGGATTCTACGATGGCACCAATAACTGGAAGTGGACCGGGCGCACGTTCGCGGTCTCGTTGGATGCGCCGCCGCCACTCGACGCCGCTACGTATCTGGTTCTGGATTTCAATGCGCCGGATGAACTGATGAGCGTGGTGAAAGAAGTGACGGTAACCGGCCGGGTGAACGGCCAAGTTGTCGGGAGCCAAAGGTACACCGCGAGCGGGCGCTATTTCCTGCAATGCAGCGTGCCGGCGGCGCTGCTGAAGAAATCGCCCGCGGAAGTGGAATTCGAGCTGGATCATGCGGCGAAGGACGCGAACAACGGGCACGAAATAGGACTCATCGTGGTGAACGTGCGGCTGATCCATCCGGACGAAACTGTTCTGAACCGCGACTCGGCGACCCAATTGGCGAGGCAGGGCTATTTGCAACTGCTCAAAGCCCGGCAAGCTAAATTGCCGGTCGAGAAGCAGAACGAGCTGCTGAAGTTGTTCCATGAAGTGCCGGTCTGGAGCCACATGTGGTTCGAGAACGTGCCGATCGAAAAAAATCCTCTGGATCTCTGGATGATGCAGCAGATTATTTACGAGACGCGTCCGGATTTTGTGATTGAGACCGGCACTTTCAAGGGCGGATCGGCGTTGTACTGGGCCTACACGTTGAATGGGATGGGCCTGGAAAATTCCCATGTTTTCACTTCCGATATTCAGGATCTTACCGGGACCGCAGCTGCTAATCCGCTTTGGAAGAAATACGTCACGTTCTATAAAGCGAGCTCGACGTCGCCCGAAGTTGTGAATGACATTGCGAAGCGCGTCAAGGGTCACAAGGTGCTGGTGACTTTGGATTCCCTGCACACTGCCGAGCACGTTCTGGCGGAGATGCGGGCGTACGCTCCGATGGTGAGTCCGGGAAGTTATCTGGTGGTTGAGGACACGCACATGGATGGAGTGCCGACGGATCCGGATTTTGGTCCGGGACCGCTCTCGGCCGTTTTGCAGTTTATGAAAGAGGGCGGAAGTAAGGATTTTGTGCAGGATTTCTCGCGGGAGGCGTTTATTATGACGTTCAACCCGGGCGGGTGGCTGAAGAGGAAGTGAGCTGAGCAGTCCGTTTCTCGTTTCTCGTTTCTCGTTGGGGCTGCTGACTGGACTACAGCTCATCTAAATAGGCCAGATACGCGCGCAGCAGCAGGTACGTGTTGTAGTAATCGTCCAAGTGAATTGCGCTGAACTGATCGCGTGGGCTGTGAAGGATCGGCCATGTTTCCGTGGTTACGGAGTGGATGCAGATCGCCGGGATTTTGGTGTCCTGGAAGGAATCGGAGTCTGACCGCGCCGGGTGGACGTTCATCACGCTCAATGGAAGTTTCAAATTGCCGGCGACCGTGGTCAGAGCCTGGGTGAGCTTCTTGTCGGCACGATCGAGCTCCATTTTGGTTGGCGATAAACCCAACGAATCGAGATTCACCATGGCTGCTACATTGCGCCGGGCTTCTACGCTGAGCTGGTGTACGTAAAACTTAGATCCGACCAAGCCTTCTTCTTCGTTCGTGAACCCGATAAAGAGGAAGGTGTGATGGCGCGCGGTTTCTTTCAGGCTTTGAAAAAGACTGGGCAGCAGGGAGCAGCCGCTCCAATTGTCGACCACGCCTTTTCCGCGATCGACGAAATCGAAATGGGCGCCTACGATGATTTGGGAATCTGTGCTGCCTGGAAGCGTGCAGATTACGTTGGGCGCTTGGGCGTGTTTCACACGCTGTTCGATGAGATTATCGCCTGAGCAACCCGCTTCTTCGAACATGGATTGCAGTTTCAGTTCGCGCTTGAAATTGGTGTCCTCAAAACTGCGGAGGCGGCGTTCGATCTCCGCTTTGGGAATCTGGCCGGCTGCAAGCAGAGCCGCCGCGAGCAAAGTCAGAGTTAGACGTGCCACTCGAGCGCTCCGTTCTGGCTGCGGTGATGCACCTTGCCTTGGCGCTTGAGGTGCTCGAGATGGGCCAGCACTTCAAAGATCGCGAAATGATGATTGATGGGTGAAAGCTGGCGGCGCCACATGGCGCCCACCATCTGATGGGCGGTGCGGGGCGATTCGGCCAGCAGGTTGACGATTTCGTCGCAGCGCTCCCGGTGATGGCCGGTGGTCTCGGCGATCCAGGCGCGATGTCCGGAAAAAGGGACGCCGTGGGAGGGCAGAATGAGATCGATATCAAGCGCGGCGAGGGCAGCGAGCGATTCTAGAAACTCCGCCAGCATATCTCGGCCGGGATGCCAAGCGATATTGGGAGTGATCTTCTCCAGAATTTGGTCGCCCGAGAACAACAGTTTTCGCTCGCGCGAATAGAGGCAGATATGTCCCGGCGAATGGCCGGAGGTCCATACGACTTCGAGCGGGCCGAGGGCTGTTTCCAGTTGCTCGCCGCCCGAGAACAATTGGTTGGGATGCAACGGATGAAAATTCTCGCGGATCGCGGAGAAATGTTGCTCCATCTTGGTCTCGAGCGGGAGCGGGACGCCGGATTGGAGGTAGGCTTCCTGGAGCCAGGGCAGCCGAAGATTGCTTGAGGTGACCGAGCGCAGATGCTCCGCTTCGGCGTGGTGCATGGCTAGTTGGGCGCCGGTGAGTTCGAGCAGACGTGCGGCCATCCCCATGTGATCGGGGTGCATGTGGGTGAGGACGATCTGTTGGATGTCGCGCCATTTGATGCCGCGTTCTTCGACGGCGGCGCGCAGGGTTTCGAAGGACGGCCCGGTTTCCATTCCGCAATCGATGAGCAGGTAGCCTGACGCCAGCGGGACCAGAAACACGTTCACCGATTCGAGCTCGAAGGGCAGCGGCAGCGCGAGCGAAAGAATCCCGGGATAAACTTCGCGAAACGAAGCCAATCTACACCGCTTCGCTCGCGTGATAGGAACTGCGTACGAGCGGTCCGGATTCGACGTGCGAAAACCCGATCTGATAACCAAGGCGCTTGAATTCGTCGAACTCGATTTGCGGAACGTAGCGGATGATGGGTAGATGTTTGGAGGAGGGCCGCAAGTATTGGCCGAGGGTGAGGATATCCACGTGGTGCGCGCGAAGATCGCGCATGACCTGCTCGGCTTCCTCGGGATTTTCGCCGAGTCCCAGCATGAGGCCGGATTTGGTGGGAAGATTGGGGCGCAACTGCTTGGCGTGGGCCAGCATGTCGAGCGAGCGTTCGTAGCGCGCGCCGAGCCGCACCTGCCGGTAGAGTCGCGGAACGGTTTCGATGTTGTGATTGAGAACATCCGGTTGAGCGTTCATTACGATTTCCAGGGCCGGATGCGAGCCTTGAAAATCCGGCACCAGCACTTCCACTTTGCAGCCGGGAATGCGCTCGCGGATGGCGTGGATGGTGAGGGCGAAGAGCTCGGCTCCGCCATCCTTGCGGTCATCGCGATTGACGCTAGTGACGACGGCGTACTTGAGTCCGAGAATGGCGCAGGCTTCGGCGACGCGGCGCGGCTCGTCGTAATCGACAGGGAGGGGCGGACCTTTCTGGACTGCGCAAAATCCGCAGCGGCGCGTGCAAACGTTGCCGAGAATCATGAAGGTGGCGGTGCGGCGATTCCAGCATTCGCCGGTGTTGGGGCAGGCGGCACTTTCGCAGACGGTGTGCAATTTGAGTTCGTTGACCAGGCGTTTCAGTTCGCGATAATTATCTCCCGTGGGCGCGGGCGCGCGGAGCCAGGCGGGGCGGGGGGGGTGAGTGTTGATGGAGACGAGCACTACTTCTATTTTGCGGGACGGGCGTGGGGTTGTCTATTACGGTTTCTGGTTGCTGGTTTCTGGTTTCTGGTTTCTGGTTTCTCGTTTCTCGTTTCTCGTTTCTCGTTTCTCGTTTCTCGTTTCTCGTTTCTCGTTTCTCGTTTCTGATGCCCTTGACGCATCGGGCGATTCTTGTGTTTCGAGGGCACATCTTTGTAGGGGGTTGATTCCTTTGGTGGTTAGCGCCGAGATTCTTTGGTTCTGACGCACGAAAATTTGCGATGCGTCATGCGGAAGCGTGAGTTTGCGTGGTTGGCCGCGGCGATGGCGTGTTGATGGTGCTGCAACATGTGCTTCCAAGGTCAGAGTACACTGCGTGGGGTGCCAGAGAGTGGGGTCCGCGAGGGAAGTGGTTGGTGGGGAAGGGGAAATAAGTTTTGATTGGGGGGGAATGGTATGGTCAAGCTTGACATGTGCGGTTGACCTCAAATTTCCCTTCTGCTCCTGAAACGTATCCGCGTTCCCGGAACTCAGACTGGTTGCGCGCGCCTGATGGCCAAGAGCCGAGAGCCTGTCTGGATGCCGTAGGGCTTGGCGAAAAACCTTGTTGCCAGTGGGTTGACGGGATCTCGGCTACCCTCGATTAGCCCCAGCGCCACCATTTGATTAATCACCTTGCCGTAGTCGCTACGGGCGACTATGGCTCGTGGCCAACCGGAGTGCTCAGCTGCTGGCAGGCGCATCTCCATGGCTTCTCGCTGGGCCAGAGTAGCGACTGCAGCCGCGATGGCCTCCGGCGGTGCACCACCTCCAAAGGTCTGCGGTAGCACGGCTCGCATCAAGTTATCCCATCGGACATCGATCCTGAACGTTCCGTACTCCGGCAGTTCGAAATCAATCGCGATATTTGTCGTGTCAGCTCCGTGGGCCAGATCCTCAATGCCTTCGGGGGCGGCCCTGCTTTTTGCTAAGGTGAGTTCTCCGTTCAGAGAGTCGATCTCGCGCCTGAGTCGAAGCAGCTCGTCTTTAAGGGGCTCACCCGCCAGTTCGGATCCCCTGATCCACCCGACGGTCGGTCTGGTTTTCTTTAGATGCAACACGCTTGTAAAGACGGCCGCGGTCAATTCCCCGTTATCCTTCCACAGCCGGCAGTTCTTTTCTCGAAGGGCCCCTCGAAATTCGTCAAGTCGCCTTCGTCCCTCATCCCCGGTCTCAGTCTTGTCCGCTGGAAGCGATCCAGGATTCGCGTGGAGAAGAGCGATCGTCGGTTTTCCGGAGCCCAAGGCGTAGTCATATTCCACATGGATGAAGCTCCTTGTGTTACCAGGAGGGCAGGACCCGTATCGCCCAGCGAGCAAAATGAGATAGTAATCGGAGTCGTCGATTACGCTCTTGATCAACGTCAGTGAATCGTCGTCTGCCGCTGGAAATAACTCCATGCCGGTGGGAAAGCAATCCAACTCGAGCAGAGCTTTGATAACCAAGGCCCGCTCTTCACGAAGGTCCTCGAACGTAGAGCTCACGAAGATCTGGTATCGCCGGTCCATGTTTGCAATGATACAGACTGGGACAGCCAAGCGGTCGTTCGCGCGACTTCACGAAGGTGCGAGCAGCAAGTGTCGTGGTGGTCCTGACGGGTACCTGCATTTTGCCCGATGCCGTCGTGAGCATACTCGATCGCTGGAGGCCGGCCACGATTGTCAGGTTCATAAGCGATCCTTTAGAAGCTTCTCCACGTCGCGGCTTCCATGGATAATGGGGACGACCTGCAAGGGATTCGTCTCGGGGCGGTAGGCGATCAGGTAGGAGTAGATCGGGAAAAACTTCACAGGCTCGTCTGTCAGGTCCTTGCGCCAATGGCCGCCTCCGGGTCTTCCTGCAAGGTAAACAATTTTCTCGCGGATCGCGGACTCAACCCGATCAGCGATCTCAGAGCTGGCGTTGTTCCTGATATAACGCCAAATTTGCACCAGGTCGAGCGCAGCCTCCGGCGCGAGAACGTAGCGGCGCTTCATTCAGGCTGGGATCGTAGCTTGGCAAGGTAGGCGTCCAGTTGGTCTTCCGGGATGCCCTCGCCTCGGTCAAGCTGATCGATGCCGCGCCTGATCTTCGCGTTGATCGCGTTTTTGTTTTCCAACAGCCAACGGTCCTGTTCTTCCTGCGTTTCGAGAAGGCGGAGCAGCGCTTCCTCCGCGCTAGCGGCTCCGGTGGCTTGAATCTGTTTTTGGATACGAGCCTCCAAGGCTGTATCGTGGATTTCGATGTTCATGGGTGGCACCTGGCTATTTCAAGATTAACCTTTGTGCGATCTTCGCGTCACTGTGTTGCCGGTGCGCACAGCCCTGGATTAGCGCTGGCGTCGCCGTATTTGAGTTCCGCATGAAGCCAGGCGGGGAGGGGTGAGTGTGATGGAGACGTTTCTGGTTTCTGGTTTCTGGTTTCTGGTTTCTGGTTTCTGGTTTCTGGTTTCTGGTTTCTGGTTTCTGGTGGGGGATGCTCTTGACGCATCGGGCGATTCTTGTGTTTCGAGAGCAGATCTTTGTAGGCGGTTGATTCGTTTGGTGGTTAGCGCTGTGATTGGTTGGTTCTGACGCATGAAAATTTGCGATGCGTCATGCGGAAGCGTGAGTTTTGCGTGGTTGGCCGCGGCGGTGGCGTGTTGATGGCGCTGTGACATATGCTTCCAAGGTCAGAGTACAGCGCGCGTGCTGTTAGGGAGTGGGGTCCGCGTCGGAAGTGGTTGGTGGCGAGGGGGAAATAATTGTTGATTGGGAGGGAATGGTGGGTACGGGTGCCACGTTACTATAGATCTCGAAAGAAGAAAGTGGAGCGACGATGAGAACGGCATTGCTGCGATTCAACGGGGCTGTCGAGCGGGATCCCGCCATCGATCGGTGGATGAAAGAGCATGCAGGTGAATTGGGAGCTATGGCGCATGAGTGGTTTGAGAGGATGCGAAAATGCGGGGACGAAGTTCGGGAGCTATTGCATGACGGCTGTCCGGTTGCATGTCTGGGAGATGCGCCCTTCGGCTACGTCAATGTGTTCACCTCGCACGTAAACGTGGGGTTCTTTCAGGGCGCGGCGCTGCCGGATCCGGCTCGCTTGTTGCAAGGAACGGGCAAATTCATGCGCCATGTGAAGCTGAGACCGGGAACGGCCACGAACACCGCAGCCCTAAGGAGGCTCATCGATTTGGCGTACTCGGATATAAAGGCGCGCGTCGAAAACGGCTAGTTTTAGGCATTTATTTCGGTGCTTTGGCTACCGAAAAAAGAGGCGCTGTGGCAATTCGTCACTTGGCCGACGCCCTCCTGACACATTTCCGAAACGCTCGATGAATGCAGTCAACTCAAAACAAAGAAGGTGGAAATGGTTATCGCCCTGCCCGCAGGACTTCGTGCGATATAAGATGGTGATTCTGCTCAACGCCTGGGTGTGCTCGGCCACGAGCATTTCTTCCAGCATCACGAGGCAATCGCTGAGCTTCGAGCCGAACGTTGGACAGGCCGGCCCTCGCGTGATGTTCTTGGCCCACAGCGGTGGAGGCACGATCAACCTCACAAAAACCGGGCTTCAGATTTCGGGAGTCGAGCTACAGTTTCAGGGCGGCAACTGCAATTCGATCTCCGGTCTGCATTCACTTTCCGAGCGTCACAACTATTTTCGCGGCCCCGCTTCCCGGTTAAAAGCTTTGACTAATATTCCAACTTACGAGCGGGTCCATTGCGAGCAGATTTATCCAGGGATTGATGCTGAATTCTATGGCGAGCGAGGCACTTTGGAGTACGATCTTATCCTCGCGCCTCATGCAGATTCATCGATTGTGAATTTGGAGTGGAAATATGCGAAACACGTTCGCATCGACCACAACGGCGATTTGATGATGGATACGCGCGGTGGCGCGCTCGGTCAACACAAGCCCGTGGTCTATCAGATTTCCGGGCGCGAACGCAAAATCATCCACGGGAATTATGTCCTCACGGGAACTAACGCAGTGCGACTGTCCCTGGGCGCATATGACCCCGGCTTGCCGCTCATCATCGATCCGGTGCTGTTTGCCGTGGACGCCAACGCAGCGCCTGCAGGCCCCATGGCGGTGGACTCCTCGGGCAACATTTACCTTGCAGGTGCGACCGAGACTTCCACGTTCGAGTCCACCGCAGGCTCGGTACAGCCGACCTTTGGAGGAGGCACATGCGGGGGTTATGGCCCGCCCCCGCCATATTTCTTCCCCTGCCCGGATGCCTACGTGATCAAGCTGGACCCGACCGGCGCAGTTATTTATGCGACATATCTGGGCGGAGACGGGAGTGACTCGGCAACTTCGATCGCCGTCGACGCAAGCGGCAACGCGTATATTGCCGGCACAACGAGCCCGAATTCGTCGGGCGGGAACAACTTTCCCACTACTCCAGGCGCAGCCTTTTCTAAGCCCGGCGCGGATGGCTTGGACGCATTTGTGGCCAAGTTGAATGCTACGGGAGACAGCCTGATTTATTCCACTCTCATTCCGGAGTTGTACCAAGTCAGGCTAGCGATTGATGCACAGGGCGCGGCTTATGTGGCCGGTGTGGCATTTCCGGCAGGCTCGGGTTCAACGGGTTTTCCAACGACGGCTGGCGCCGTTCAGACCACCTCGACAGCGATGAGCACCGGCGGGATCGCAAAACTGAGCGCCAACGGCTCGGCGCTTATCTACGCTACATATTTGGGCGGAAGCAATCCAAACAATTATGCGGATTCGAACGGCGCCACCGGGATTGCGGTGGACGCGCTCGGCGATGCTTATATAACCGGGTGGACGGTTTCCGCGGACTTCCCGACTACTCCCGGCGCCTTCAACAGGAATCCGCCAAGTGGAACGTACCTTGCATACGTGACGAAATTGAATCCCGCTGGTTCTGCTCTGATCTACTCGACTTTTCTCGGTGAGACCGGCAGCTATGACGGAAACACGATCAAGATCGACGCCAAAGGAAACGCATACATCCTCGGCAGCACCACTTCGAGTGATTTTCCCGTTACTCCTGGCGCATTCCAGCCAAGCGGGCCGGACGCTCCCTGGGCGGTTGATTACAGTCCCGATGACTTCGGTCAATTTTTGTCCGTGCTCAATGCGGATGGCACTGCGCTGATTTTTTCAACCTATTTGACTGGCGCGGCAGCTCTCCCCGGTCAGTCTGGACTGGATGTGGACACCGCGGGCGATGCTTACGTGGTCGGAGTGGCATCCTATAATTTCCCGGTGAGCAGCGGAGCGTTTCAGCGCTGCGTGACCAACGGAACCGGCGACCTGTTCGTGATTGAGTTTAATCCGAGCGGGCAGGCGATTGCGGCTACGTATCTCGGGGGCACCGGAGTTGAGAACCCGTCGGCGATCGTCGCTTCCTCGAATGGTTCAGCGTATATCGCGGGTACTACCGCCTCCACCGACTTTCCGGGGATCCTGGGCGCCCAGAGCGGAGTGCCTCTCACCTTCGTTACTCAGATTCAGATCAATAATCTCCTGACCCCGGATGGCCCTTGTGTTTCCCAAATCCTCCAGAACGCCGCGTCTTATGCGGAAGGCCCTGTCGTCCCTGGAGAGCTTGTGACCATTCGCGGTGCTGGGATTGGGGCGGTCACGGGGGTTTTCGGGGAGGCTGGGCCAGGCGGTATGTTCCCAAGGGAACTCGCCGGGGTGCAGGTTTCCTTCGACGGAATACCGGCGCCGTTGCTTTATGTGCAGGAACAGCAAATCAACACCGTGGTGCCCTGGGAGGTAGCCGGAGACTACAATTCGACGCTTGGTGGGACGCAGGTGAGTGTCCAAATCGGCAGCGTTGCGACGAATATCTTTACGAATCCGCTCACCGGCGCTGCGCCGGGAGTTTTTACTACCGGTGCGTCGAATCAGGCTGCGGTTCTGAACCAGGATGGAACATCGAATTCGCCGTCCAATCCAGCCGCACCCGGGAGCATCATCGCGATCTACGGTACCGGCGGGGGCCCGGTCAGCCCTGCGGGGCAGACTGGCGCCCTCTCACCGTTGAGCCGGTCCCAGCTTGCTTTTCCGGTTGCAGTTCAGATCGGCGAGCAAAACGCGGATGTGATCTACGCCGGCGCCGCCCCAGGTCTGATCTCTGGCGTATTTCAGATCAATGTCCGCGTCCCAGATACGCTGCTGCAGGGCGCAGCTTATGATCTCAGCGTGACGATTGGATCCACTACCTCGCAGTTGCAAGCGACGATCTCCGTTCAATAGGACAATAAACCCCTGCTGCTGGGGACCGTCATGATCGATGCCGTTCCCGGTAGACTTGGGCTCGTATCCGGTCGCCACAACGATTGGAAGCGCACCAGCGTCTGAGTCCTGGCCGGGAATCGTCATAGAATATAACCCGGCACCGGCGATTGTTACAGCGGCGAATCCGTTTCCGCTGAGCCGGATCTCCAAAGAGCAGGACTGCGTCCTGGGCGATGGCCGCCAACGCTGCGCCTATCGTAGGACGATGCCAATGGACGGATCTGGCGGCGGGGCCGAGTTTCCTCATAAGCCCGGGTTGGCAGGCTATCCGATTGAGCATACGGATGTCGGCGGTAGAGGGAATCTTGCGATCAACGACGGCAACCGCGACTCTCCATATAGCGCTGCGGAACCGTTTGGCGATATTCAGATCTTTGGGCCAGATCCGTACGTTCGAAAGATGAAGCGGGCTGAGTGACAACCACCGCTGAAGTTCCGCTGGACTGGTGAGACGCTCGAACCGGCTTCCGAAACCCATGTCCCCGGTGTGTGCGAAATCCAGACATAACCGCCCGATGAAGCCGAAATCCTTAGCGATCGCCATCGGAAGCCTTCGCTTTATCGCGGCTTGTTCCCGCGTTCGTCATGGGTTATACTCATGATCGCTTGAAAGCAGGCAGAAAGCAAACTCGCTATGACACTACGTGAATTTTATCTGGAACGCCGACGGGTGGAGATTCCGGTGTTCCTCAAGGTTCTGAAGTCGCTTCCCGCCGATCGGCTCAATTACAAGCCTCACGATCGCTCTCCGTCCGCCGAGCAGGTAGTATGGACGCTCACCAACGAACTGAGATCCTGTTTGGATGCCGCAACTGAATACAAGGCCGAATGGAGAGCCGAGCCAGCCCCGCCATTGGAAGAGATGGTGCAGCTTTTTGAGCGATGGTCGAACGAGTTGACGGAGCGCGTTCAAAATATGGACGAAGCTTCGTGGAATCGCGTGGCGCAGTTTTACTCCAACGGGAAGGTGGTATTGGAGCAGCCGCTCGGGCAGTTTCTGTGGTTCATCCTCTTCGATGCGATTCACCACCGTGGCCAGCTGGCAGCGTACTTGCGGCCGATGGGCGGTACGGTACCGTCGATTTACGGGCCTTCTGCGGACAGCAGGGCTACGTAGGCGGGAGGGCCGCTCGGTGGAGCGTTATAGTCTGGCCGACAGCCAGCCGACCGATGCGAGTGACCGCGGCGTAGATTCCCGCAGTGTTCTGGTTTCGGCGAACCACCGCCTTGAGCATTTCCGGATCAGGACGGGCTGAGTCGGGATCGAGATTCAGCATCGCGCAGCGAACGTCGCGCATGGTGACGGTGATGGCCGGGGCGTTGTCCCCCTCGCCGAATGACAGCACACTGCCTACCCACTCGTCCTCTTGGAAGGGAACCGGTTGCAGTAAACGAACTACGATATTGGGGCGAAATCGCCGCACATCCGGGGGGAGCCCCGCGAGCCGCGAGATCTCGCGGACCGTATCGGAGGCGATGACAGAGATGTTCGCTTCATCGAAGATGCCATGATTCAACTGCATCATTTGAACGGAGGCGCCGTAGCGGCGTCCGACCTCCGCGGCCAACTGGTCCCCGAAGAGAGGCATATCTTCGCCATCCGGCGTGCGAACGTGCGTAGGAAGGTCTGCTTGAGCGCCGTCTTCGCCGCGGTGCGGAGCAAACAGGACGAGGGTGGGGAGCTTGCCGGCTGTTAGCCACGGGAATCCGCCGCGGTCATCCAGACGCCGGAATGCCAGGCGCCTGTCACCCTCGAGGCCGTGCCAGCCGATCTGGGCGATATCGAGTGGTTCGCCGGCCATGGACTTCACGGGATAGCGGAAGAGCGCCTCCACATGTCCGATTTCTATTGGCATGCTCGTTGAGAGAGCGGCATACGAGTGAACCAACTTAGTTTAACTAGTAATCCGCGCTGTTTGCGCCCATTGGCAAGCGGCGCGCAGGTTAACAACCCAATGTCACTTAGTCTTTGATGCCACAAACATTTGTTGTTTGAGTAACCGCCCGATGTTTCGCCAACGGGCAAGCCAGGCGTCGGCAGGAGTGCCGACGCGGCACGCAGAAGTGCGTGCGC